>NZ_CP069396.1:5497331-5805997 GCF_016887565.1 Archangium violaceum | reverse complement strand
GGGAGGTGGGGATGGTGGGCCAACCGTTGCAGGGCGAGGTGACGGTGAAGCACCCGGTGCGCCAGACGATGCTGCGAGGCGTGATGGTGGAGCTGGAGCTGCGGGACGAGCGCTGGGCGCGCGAGGAATTGCTGCACCTGGGGCGGCCGCCGCTGCTGCTGTAGCGCGGGAGCCAGGAAGGAGACGCTATGCGGTGGGCGGTTGCATGGGGCGTGCTGGCGGGCCTGGGGGCTGGGGCCGCGGAGGCCCAGGAGCCGGCGGGAGAGGAGCGCGAGCCGGGCTACTGCGCCTTCGTGCGCGGGGTGGGCGACGCGGAGTCGGCGGTGTTGCTGGCACCGGACGTGTTCGCGAACGTGGGCGTGGTGAACGCCGGCGAGGCGAGCGGAGGAGGCGTGCCGCTGGGCGGTCCGACGCCGAGACTCACGGCGGGCCTGGAGTATGACCTCGTGGGGCTGTACCGGGGCCTGGGGATCCGCCGCCGGGCGGAGGCGGAGTGCGAGCGCTACCGGGCGCTCTCGGCGCTGCGAGCGGCGGTGAAGAGGGGACCGGACGTGGGAGCGGAGGCGGCGCTGGCCGCGCGAGCCCAGGTGTTGGAGGCCATGCTCCCCGAGGCCGAGCAGCTCCTGAAGTCGCTGGCGGAGGACGTGAAGGAGGGCCGGGCGACGGTGGAGGAGCTCAACGCGCTGCGGTTGCGAATGGACGGCCTGAGGGCGCTGGCGCACGAGACGGCGAGGGAGCGAGAGCGGCTGGCCACCCTGCCCCGCCCGGCCGAGCGTCCCCTGTCCACGTACCTGGGGGAGATGAGGGCGGCGGATGATCGGGTGGAGGAGGAGTCGGCGGGGCTGCGGCGCGCGTCGGCGTGGACGGTGCGGCTGCGAGGCGGGTACGACGAGCTGATCAACGTGAGGCAGGACGTGCCGCTCTTCGGGATGTTGACGGTCTCGTACAACCTGGGGAGCCTGTGGCAGCCGTCGGCGAACGCGAGGGCGCGCGAGGGACGCCGGAGGTGGCTCGAGGAGGACGTGGAGGGAGTGAGCCAGGAGGTGGCCCGGCTGCTGCGCGAGCTGAGGGCGGCCCACGGGACGGAGGAGACGCGGCTGCGAGAGGTCTCGGTGCTGGTCTCGGACCTGGAGGGGCAGCTGAAGGAGCTCCAGACGATGGAGACGGCGAAGGTGCGCCGCTACCGTGACTACCTGGTGTTGGAGCTGGCGCGGCTGAGGGCGGAGCAGGCCTGGCTGAAGGCGCACGTGACGGAGCTGGGCCGGTTCCTGGGGGAGGAACGGCCGTGATCCTCCGGCCGGTCCTGGTGGCCTCGCTGCTGGGACTGCTCGCGCACCCCGCGCCTTCGGGGAAGAGCATGAAGAAGGATGACACGCTGCCCGTGGTGGAGCCGCAGCGGATGAAGGTGACCCAGGGGAAGCTGGAGCCACTGCCGGACGGGCGCCTGGTGATCGATTCACCGAAGGTGCGCGCGGTGGCGCCCTCGCAGGGAGAGCCGAAGACACGAGCGCTGGTGGCGGCGATGAAGGCGCCGGAGGAAGCGCGGGTGGCGGAACTGCGCTTCACCTACCTGGGGGCGACCCGAGAGCAAGTGCCATTGCAATCGGGGGAGCTGAGGCGGCAGGTGGGGTTGAAGCTGCGGGCGAAGGACGGCTGCAACGTCGTCTACGTGATGTGGCGCATCGAGCCGAAAGCAGGGCTGGTGGTGTCCGTGAAGCACAACCCGGGGAAGGAGCGCTCGGACGACTGCGGCAACGGTGGCTACCGGACGGTGAAACCGCGGAGCAAGGAACCGGTGCCGGAGCTGGAGCCGGGAGACGACCACACCTTGAGAGCAGAGCTCGAGGGAAGAGCGCTGACGGTGCGAGTCGACGGCAGGTCGGTCTGGGAAGGGACACTGCCCGAGGAAGTGCTCACGTTCGACGGGCCGGTGGGCCTGAGAAGCGACAACGGGCGTTTCCAGGTGGAACTAAGAACCCATCCGTGACCCCCCTCCCCTCTCCCTCCGGGAGAGGGAAAGGGTGAGGGTATCTCGAGCACAAGGGTTCCCCCCTGTTCGCGGGCCTCACCGGGACTCGGAGCCAGACACGGGTCTGTGCACTCCCGGCTCCGGACACGGTGACGGATACCCTCACCCCGACCCTCTCCCGGAGGGAGAGGGAGGAAGGGAAAGGAAGAGAGCTCACACGAAGGGCCGCTGTTCCACGACCGGGCCAGACGTGTCGTCGTCCTTGCCCGAGGACGAGGCGGGTTGGGCCTGGATGGAGCAACCATTGGCGGAGCAGACGCCGCCGTCGGGCAGATCGAAGCGCCAGCGATGACGGGGGCACACGAGGTAGCGCCCCTCTTCGATCCAGCCTTCCTCGAGATCGGCGCCCTGGTGGGGGCAGTAGCGGTTGACGGAGTAGCGGAGCCCGCCGGCGGAGACGACGGTGCGCTCCTTGAGGGACTCGGTGTCCAGCGTGCCGTCGCACAAGGCGCGCAGATCCTCGATCTCGGCGGCGAGGAAGTTGTGCAGGGTGGCGTCGTAGATGTCGGGCTGGCGGGAGGCGCGGAAGCGGAAGGACAGCAGGAAGTCCTCCCAATTCAACTTGCGATCCAGGACGCGGACGATGTCGGCGGCGCTCGCGATGAGGGTGTACCGGCTCAGGTCGCGCACCTCGCTGACGACGTCGACGCGGCGGGAGCGAAAATCCACGCGGAGCAGCTGCCCGGGGAGCTCGACGAGGCCGAGGTAGAGGGGCATCATCACGCGATCGGCCAGGGAGAAGGCATCCAGCTTGTGTTGCAACTCCTCGCGCAGCCGCAGGTGGATGCGATCCACCTCCTCCAACATCATGTTGCGGCGCCGCTCGCGGAAGACGCGGGTCTGGAGGGAGGCATACGAGCGCAGGTACTGAGAGACGTTCTCGTCGGTGACGCGCTCGGAAGCGAGGGACACCATATCCGCGAGGTCCACATCGAGCATGTCACCGGGCATGGGCTCGAAGAGACGAGGAGTCTTCCCGGCGAGGCGGTGATGGAGGAAGGAGAAGAGCTCCGAGGCGCGCGGGAAGATGTTCACCGGCTCCAGGTTGATGTGGAAGAGGGACGGATCCAGGAAGCAGGCGGGACCGGCCGAGGCCAGGTAGGCGCGAGGCTGGACGATCTCGATGGCGCGAGCCACCGCCTCGAACTTGCTGGCGCGCTTCTGCCGCGAGTGCTCGATGTACTCCTCGCGCGAGTAGTCGTAGCAGGTGGGGTGCCAGATGGCGCCGGAGAACTGGGCGGTGAAGACGTCGATGGGCCCCTCCTCCGCCACGATGCGCTGCAGCCGATCATGGATCTTGCAGTCGTTGAGGTTGAGGAAGCTCCGCCCTCCCTCCTGGACGAGCAGCGCCGAGTCGCGGTTGGTGCCCGAGTCGGTGAGGTAGAGCTTGAGGTAGCCGCCCTTGAAGGGGACCTCCTGCTGGTCCTCGCAGGTGATGATGCGCCTGGCGCCATAGGCCTCGAACGCATCGCGGAGGGCAGTGCGGCGGAAGCGGCCGATGACGACGGTGAAGTCGCGCTTCGTCAGGGTGCGGAGGAAGTCGGGATCGTAGTGATCCTTGTGCTCGTGGCTGATGTAGAGGAAGCGCTCCTTCGTCGAGAACTCCAGCCGCTCGCGCACGAAGGGAGCCAGTTGGTGGTTGCGTGGGAATTGCATCCAGGCCGAGTCGAACGCCCCCTGAGGGGAGAGCCAAGGATCGGCGACCACCAGGGCGTGTTGGGTTTCGATCAGGAAGCCGGCATGCCCGAGGAACGTGATCTGCATGAGAAGACTCCCCCCGCGAGGTCCGGAGCCGTCGGAGGCACGGCCCGGAATGGCGCCACCAGCGCGTACGAATACGTTCAGTGGCGTCGGAAGGCTGGTGTGGCGCGGGAAATGCGGCCATGGGCCCTGGGTGCGAGCCCAGGGTCCAAGACCGTGCAGACCTGTCGCACTCCATATGAAAAAGGAGTGGGGAAGCTGGAAATCCTCACGCCCCACCCATCATCCCAGGTAGGGCGCGGGGACTGGACCTATTCCGTAATCTCACGGACGCTGAGCCACTTGAAATCCACGTCCGTGGCGCTGTCCCAGCGGAAGGTGGCGATGGGACCGCCCCAGGTGATGGGCATGGCCGGCGCGGAGCCACCGCAGTGGTTCGCGTCCCCGCCCCAGGAACCGTCATCCAGTTTCTCGTAGACCTTCTTCCACGTCCGCTTGTCGGCAGAGTCATTGAGCCAGAGCTCGAGCCGCACCGCGGGCTTGCCGTTGGCGGAGGTGTTGCGCATGACGGCCTTGAAGCCCACCCAGCGGCCCTTGAGGGACGAGGTGGCCGTCTTGTAGGGCACGTTGTCGTAGCTCACGTGCCAGGTCTCCTTCTCCCAGCGGACGCGGCCGTCGTAGTGCAGGCCGCCCTTGTAGGAGGAGCCCTCGCAGGCGATCGAGTCGGTGTGGCGGCCACCGCGGGCGTACCAGGCGAAGTTGTCGCCGGTGTTGCCGGTGGCGTTCACCTTCACGAATCCCGTCATCTCCACGTTCTTCCAATCGTTGGGCGACTGCATGTAGCCGCGGCTCGCGAGGACGTCCCGGTCGTAGGTGGGGATCTTCTTCGAGTCGTAGCCGGAGGAGGTGAACACCTCCATGCGGACCTGGGTGCTCCGCATCTTCCAGGAGCCATCCGCGTTGCGAGTGATGGTCTTCTGCGGATCGAAGCGCGAGTCACGCAGCGCATCGCTCGCGAGGGCCCAGGACTCACCGCCCGGCTTCGTCGGATAGAGCATGGTGACGCCGAACACGTCCTGGTCCGACGCGAGAGCGGAAGCCTGAGCGGGCGCGGACGGGGTTTGCGCAGGGGACTGTGGCGTCGGCTCGGGAGTGGACTCAGGCGTTGGAGCGGTCGCTTCCGGAGGGGAAGCGGGAAGTCCGGCCGATGGGTCGACCGGCAGGTCCCCGCCCGCGCTCCCGTCATTCATACCGGGAGGCGTCTGGGTCTCCATCCCCTGCCCCGGTGCGTCACAGCCGGCGACCGCGAGCAGGAGGAAGGGAGAGCAGAGGGCGGAAAGGAATCGGAATCGGATCAACGAGGCTGTCTCCATCTGAGAGGAAGCCCGGTGGACATTCGGAGTCCGCCGGCGCGAAGCCTCTGAAACAGAGGGCGACAGTCCTCCATCCCGCCCTGGGGTACGAGGCCCGAACCCGCCCGCCCGCGCATCAGGCGCGAGGGACGAGCGCTCGCGTGACTTCGGTTTTTACGAAGGAATGCATCCCGATTACCTATTTGCCTAAGTATCAGCGGCCTCTTAATTCATGAGGCATGAAGAACCAGATCAAGACGCTGCTGTTGCTCGGCGTGCTGTCCGTGGTGCTCATCGGTATCGGCGGAGCGCTGGGCAAGGGATACCTCATCGGCGCGCTGGTGCTGTCGCTGGCGATGAACGTCGGGGCGTATTTCTTCTCGGACAAGCTGGTGCTGAGCATGCACGGGGCGCAGGAGGTGAGCCCCCAGCAGGCGCCTGGACTGCACCGCATGGTGGAGGAGCTGTCGCAGCGGGCGGGCATTCCCAAGCCCCGCGTCTTCCTGATGAACGAGGCGCAGCCCAACGCCTTCGCCACGGGCCGCAACCCGGAGCATGGCGTGGTGGCGGTGACGGCGGGCATCCTGGAGGTGCTCGACGAGCGGGAGCTGCGCGGGGTGCTGGCGCACGAGCTGGCGCACATCAAGAACCGGGACATCCTGGTGTCCACGATCGCGGCCGCGGTGGCCTCGGCGGTGACGTACCTGGCGCACGCGGTGGGCTTCTTCGGCTCGATGGTGACGGGCCGTGACGAGGACGGGGACGAGGGCCTGTCGCCGATCCAGGCGCTGGCGCTGGCGCTGGTGGCGCCCATCGCGGCCACGCTCATCCAGATGGGCATCTCGCGTTCGCGCGAGTACCTGGCGGACCAGTCGGGCGGGGAGATCTCCGGGGATCCGGAGGCGCTGGCGCGCGCGCTGCAGAAGCTGGAGGCCGGGGCCATGGCGATGCCGGTGGAGGGGCGGCCCGCCACCGCGAGCCTGTTCATCGTGAGCCCCTTCGCGGGCATGCAGAGCATCCTGTCGCTCTTCTCGACGCACCCGCGCACCGAGGAGCGCGTGCGCAGGCTGCGGGAGCAGGCCGCGCGGATGTCCACCGGCAACCGGGGCTGGAGCGGCGCCCTGCCCTTCCCCCAGTAACGACGTTTCAACCCCTTCGAACCCTAGAGAGGGAACCCCAGACATATGGAAACGCAGAGCATAGGAAGCCCCCTCCTCTGGGGGGGGTTCATCGCGTTCGTGCTGTTGATGCTGGCGCTGGACCTGGGAGTGTTCCACCGCAAGACGCACGAGGTGAAGTTCAAGGAAGCGCTGACGTGGAGCGGGGTGTGGATCTCGCTGGCGCTGGTATTCAACCTGGGCATCTGGTGGAAGTTCGGCGCCACGCCGGCCGTGCAGTTCCTCACCGGCTACCTCATCGAGAAGTCGCTCTCGATCGACAACATCTTCGTCTTCGTCGTCATCTTCTCGGCGTTGAGGATTCCCTCGCTGTACCAGCACCGGGTGCTGTTCTGGGGCATCCTGAGCGCGCTGGTGTTGCGCGCGGCGATGATCTTCGCGGGCGTGGCGATGCTCGAGCGCTTCCACTGGCTCATCTACGTCTTCGGCGCCTTCCTCATCCTCACGGGTGTGAAGCTCTTCCTGCAGCGCAACAAGGAGGAGCATCCGGAGGACGGCTTCGTCATGAAGGCGGCGCGGCGGATCATCCCCTCCACGAATCGCTTCGATGGGGACCGCTTCTTCACGCTGGAGAACGGCCGGAAGCTGGCCACGCCGCTGCTCATGTCGCTGGTGCTGGTGGAGCTGACGGACGTGCTCTTCGCGCTCGACTCCATCCCGGCCATCTTCGCGGTGACGACGGATCCGTTCCTCGTCTTCACCTCGAACATCTTCGCCATCCTCGGCCTGCGCTCGCTCTTCTTCGTGCTGGCGGGAGCGGTGGAGAAGTTCTCCTACCTGAAGGTGGGTCTGTCCGCGGTGCTGGTGTTCGTGGGCGCGAAGATGGCGCTGGTGGACGTGGTGAAGGTGCCGCCCGCGCTCTCGCTGGGTGTCATCACCCTGCTGCTGGGTGGCTCCATCGTGGCCTCGCTGATGAAGGCGCGGGCCCAGGAGCGGCTCCAGGCCGCCTCGGGTAAGGCGGTGTCTTCACGCAGCGAGCCGGCACCCGCCGCCGAGTAGCACCCGGCGCCGGGGGGCCCGTGCTCCCCGGCGTCGTCGCATCTGTCAGACGTTGCTGATCTTCCAGCTCGAGCCCGGCACCCGGGCCACGGCCCCATCGAAGGCCTTGGCATAGACGGGCCGGTCCACGGAGGCCGCGAGCGTGAAGGAGAAGGCCGAGCCGGCCTTGCCGTCCAGCCGCCCGCCGATCCACTCCAGCCCCCCATCCAGCGCGTCCACCACCAGCTCGTGCTTCTCCGCCACCTCGGGCGGCATGCGGAACCAGATGCACAGGTTTCCGCCCGACTTCAGGATGCGGAAGCCCCGGGGCTCCGCGTCGCTGAGCTCGAACTCGTCCTCGGCGGCCAGGCCGGGCACCCACAGCGGCGCGCTCAGCAGCCGGTAGCGGTTGGGTCCGAGCTCCTGCACGGACAGCACCTCTTCCTTCGACTCACCCGGAACGCGCAGCTTCACCTGACTCATCGTCTCGAATCCTCCTGGGGCCCGGAAAAGCGAAAGGCCGTGAGCCCTGGGATTGTCCCCGAACTCACGGCCTCTCGTCTGTGTGGGCGCACCAGGATTCGAACCTGGGACCCCTGCCGTGTGAAGGCAGTGCTCTACCGCTGAGCTATGCGCCCGACTGCACATCGACTTTCGTAGGAGTGGGCGCACCAGGATTCGAACCTGGGACCCCTGCCGTGTGAAGGCAGTGCTCTACCGCTGAGCTATGCGCCCCGACGAAGCGACGGGCGGGTAAATGCCACCCGCGATGCCCCCCTGTCAACGCCTATTGTCGCGAGATTTCTTCCAGTTTCTCGTCCAGCTCGCGCAGCCGGCGCTTGAGGCCCGAGAGCTTCTTGCCCACGGCCTTGAAGTCGCTCCGGGGCGCGAAGCTGAGCACCCGCATCAGCTCCTCCTGGCCCCGGTCCAGCGCCTGCTTGCCCCGCTGCACGGAGCCGAGCGCCTGGGCGATGGTCATGGCCCGCTTCTCGTCGGCCATGAGCTTCTCCATCGCCAGCTGCGACATGCCCAACGCCTGCTTCTTCAAGTCCTGCCGGATGCCCATGATGGCCTGCCCCCCACTGGCTTCACTGCTCGTCCAGGTACTCCGTCTTCAACTGGGCGAAGACGCGATCCGCGATGCCCTTGAACCTCAAGCGCTCGATGAGCTGCTGCAAGTCGCCCTTCACCGCGATGCGCCGCCGGAGCACCGCCTCCACGGGATCCAGGCTGCCCTTGAGCAGCTCCTTCCACACCGTGTACGGCGCCCGGGCCAGGTAGGCCGGCTCGAGCTCGTCCAGGTCGTCCGGATCATCCAGCACCCGGAGCTTCTCGATCCGGGCGTCGCGCGGCACCACGTGCACCACGAAGGGGCGCGGCAGCTTGCCCGGCTCGGCGTCGACGATGATCCCGATCTCACCCACCCAGCCCTGGGCGGCCAGCGAGCGCTCCGGATCCTCGTTCACCAGCCGTACCGCCTCCTCACACCACTGCTTGGACGGGAACGTCGCCATGCCGCCCGCTACCCCCTACGGAAGATGCTCTTGATGCTGGAGAACAGTCCGCTGCCCTCCTGCTGGGATGACGGCGAGGCCGCCGCCTGCTCGGCCTTCTGGGCCTTCTCCTCGGCCAACCGGGCCAGTTCCTTCTTGAGCAGCTCCGGGGTGTCCCGGGTGGCCAGCTCGATGCGCCGGGGGCCACTGGGCTCCTCGACGATCACCTGCAGCAGACACTCCTCGTTGAGCCGGAAGTCGATCTTCCGCCCCGCCGACTCGGCCGGCACCTTCAGGGTGCCCAGGTACTCGTTGTCCACCATCAGGTCGCTGTCGCCCTGGAAGATGTCCATCTCGATGAAGGGCGCGCCGGGCTCCTTCGGCGGTGGCAACCGGAAGCTCTTCACCAGCGGGATGAGGGAGTTCTTCTCGATGACCCGGCGCACGCGCCCGTTGGGCAGCGCGTAGCCGATGGGCATGGACACCGCGTCCAGCAGCGTCACCGAGTCGATGGTCCCCAGCGAGTCGGCCAGGAGCGCCGCGCCCAGGGCCACGCACTCGTCCGGGTGCACGCCCTTGCGAGGCGGCTTGCCGAAGTGCTCCTGGATGCGCTGCTGCACCAGGGGCATGCGGCTCTGCCCGCCCACGAGGATGATCTCGTCGATCTCCGAGCGGCTGATGCCCTTCTCCGCCAGCACCCGGTCGCAGATCTCGAACGTGCGATCGACCAGGTCCATGGTGAGCGCGTTGAGGTTCTCGCGCGTGAGCGGGATGCGCAGGTCGATCGGCTTGCCCTTGCGCTCCTCGATGTAGGGCAGGTCGATGACCACGTTGGGAATGAGCGTGAGATCGATCTTCGCCGCCTCGGCCGCGTTCTTGATGCGCTGCATGGCGATGGGGCTCTGCGAGAGATCGATCCGGGTCTCCTCCCAGAACTTCTCCAGCACGTAGTCCATCACCCGGTTGTCGAAGTCGACACCGCCCAGGAAGGTATCGCCGCCGGTGG
The DNA here is from genome assembly GCF_016887565.1 of Archangium violaceum. NCBI lineage: Bacteria > Pseudomonadati > Myxococcota > Myxococcia > Myxococcales > Archangiaceae > Archangium > Archangium violaceum. Next base: position 5,796,260 of record NZ_CP069396.1, on the reverse strand, counting down.
CCAGCACCTCGAAGACGTTGCCCGTCAGGTGGAGCACCGAGACGTCGAAGGTGCCGCCGCCCAGGTCGTAGACGAGGATCTTCTGATCCAGCCCGCGGTTGAAGCCATAGGCCAGCGCGGCCGCGGTGGGCTCGTTGACGATGCGCTTGACGTTGAAGCCAGCCAGCTTGCCGGCCTCTTTCACCGCCTGGCGCTGGCTGTCCGTGTAGTACGCCGGCACGGAGATGACGGCCTCGTCGATGGGGCCCCCGAGGAACTGCTCGGCGATTGTCTTGAGCTGCTTGAGGATGAAGCTGGACACCTCGGGCAGCGAGTACACCTTGCCGCCCAGCATCACCGCCGCTTCCCCGTCGGCGCCCTCGACGATGTCGTACTTGAAGTAACCCTTCAGGTCATCGACGACCTTGGACTGGTACTTGCGGCCGATGAGTCGCTTGGTCCCGTAGAGCGTGTTCTTCGGGTTGGTGACCATCTGGTCCTTGGCCACGCCGCCGACCAGCAGGTCACCCTTGGCGGAGAGTGCCACCACGGAGGGGAGGATCAGATTGCCGCGGTCCGTGGGGACGATCTTCGGGATGCGGTTCTTCACGGACGCGACCAGAGTGTTGGTCGTACCCAGATCAATCCCGATGATGCGAGGTCTGTCCGCCATTGGAGTCCTACTCTGTATCACGTCAGGAGGCGTCTTGCTCAGTTCTCGTCTCCAGGATCAACCGGTCATAAGGCGCCTCCTCGCCTGCCGGTAGTTCCTCGATGAAACGGGAAAGCCGGAGGATCGCCCGCTCTCCCGCTCGGAGAACCGCCGAGATAGGGTACGTCAACGCCAGCTCATCCCTGGCTCGGGTGGCGGCCACGTAGAACAGCCGGCGTTCCTCCTCCTCTTCGTCTGGGGTACTGGCGGCGCCCGGGAACGGGAAGCGGCCCTCCGCCAGGGAGATGACGAAGACCACCCGCCATTCCAGACCCTTGGATTGGTGGATGGTGGAGAGCGTGAGGCTCTCGTCCGGAGCCTCGCCGGTGGCCTCCCGGGCCGAGAACTCGGCCACCAGGGCGATCTGCGACAGGAAGCGCGGCAGGTCCTCGAAGCGCGCGGCGAACTCGGCCAGCTGGCGGATGTCGTCCTCCCGCCGCTCCTCCTCGGGGAACCCGGTCCGCAGGTACTCGCCGTAGCCACCCGCCAGCACGTCCTGGATCATCTGTCCCGGGGTCGGAATTGACCCTGGTTGAGTCAGCCGCTCCAGGAGGCGGCTGAGCCGTTCGAGGCCGGGCAGGGCCTTGCGAGGCACCTGGGATTGGATCTCCGGACGGGAGAGGGCCTCCACCAGGGACAGCTCGGGAGGAAGGGCGATCAGCGCCTCCCAGAGGGACTCGGCCCTGGCGGGACCAATGCCAGGCACCAGCTTGACGATCCGCTTGAGGGCGAGCTCGTCGCGCGGGTTGGCGGCGAGCCGGAGGTGGGCGAGCACGTCCTTGACGTGGATCTGCTCGAAGAAGCGCACGCCCGAGCGCACCCGGAAGGGGATGCCCCGGCGGGTGAGCTCGAGTTGAAGCTCCAGGGAATGGCTGTGCGCGCGGTACAGCACGGCCATCTGCTCGAGGGGCACGCCCGTGTCACGCAGCTCGAGCACGCGTTGGGCCACGAAGGAGGCCTGCTGGTCCACGTCCAGGGTGGGGACCAGCACTGGCACCGGCCCCGGGGGACGCGAGGAGATGAGCTGCTTGGGGAACTGGCGCTGGTTGAGCGAGATGGAGGCGTTGGCCAGCCGGAGGATCTCCGGTGTCGAGCGGTAGTTGCGGGTGAGGTGGTAGATGGCGCAGCCGGGATGGCGCTGGGGGAAGTCGATGATGTTGGTGAAGTCCGCGCCGCGGAAGCTGTAGATGGACTGGCAGTCGTCGCCCACCACGGTGAGGTTGCGGCGCTCGCCGGCGAGCAGATCCACGAGGTCACCCTGCAGCCGGTTGGTGTCCTGGTACTCGTCCACGAGCACGCAGTGGAACCGGTCCACGAGCCGCTCGCGGAGGAGGGAGTGCTCGATGAGCAGGCGTTTGAGCAGCACCAGCAGATCATCGAAGTCCATCAGGTGCATGCGCGCCTTGCGCTCGGCGAAGCGGCGGGAGACCGCGAGCACCTCCTCGAGGAGCGGGAGAAACTGGGGCCGGTGCTCCACCAGCACCTCGGCCACCGAGCGTTGCAGGTTGGCGGCCATGGAGACGAGATCCAACACCACCTCGGCCCTGGGGAAGCGCCGCTCCCGAGGCAGCTTGCGCTCGGCGATGCAGGAGGACATCAGGTCGCGCGCGTCCTCGCGGTCCAGCACGGTGAAGTCGCGCGAGAAGCCGAGCGCCCCGGCATGCTGGCGCAGCAGCACGTGGGCCGCGTGGTGGAAGGTGCCGCCGAGCAGCTTCCCCACGTCCGCGAAGGAGCCGGCCAGCTCCTCGACCCGCCGCGTCATCTCCCGCGCGGCCTTGTTGGTGAAGGTGAGCAGCAACACGCCCTCGGGGGGAGTCCCGCGCTCCAGGAGCCGAGCCACCCGGAACGTCAGGGTGCGCGTCTTGCCCGAGCCCGCCCCCGCGATGACCAGCACCGGCCCCTCCCCCGCTTCCACCGCTCGCAGCTGCTCCTCGTTGAGCAGCTGCTCGTAATCGATGCGCGGCGAGTGGGACGCCGTCGCGGCCTTCAGCGTGTACGTACGGGTGGCCATGGGCGACTCACTCTACTGGTCGGTCTGACCTGTCGGATCCGGTGGGTTCGCCGGACGGGGAAGATCCGTTCAGGGGGTCCCGAGCGCCGACAGTTGCGTGGAGGCCTCGGCACGGACCTCCGGGGAAGGATCCCGCTCCCGCGCCACTCCGAGCAACAGGGGCGCGAGCCGAGGCAGCTTCGTTCCCACCGAGCGCAGCGCGTCACGGCGCTGGGACACGGCGCTCTCCAGGCGCTCGCGGACCGCGTCGTCTCCGCATGTGCGAGCCCCGGGCGTCTTCTCGCGCAGCAGCAGCTCCGCGTCCGCCAGCCGCGCCTCCGCCAGCTTCAGCGCCTCGGCCGCCGTGACCGCGAAGCTGTCGAGGTCCTCGGGGAACTCGGTGTTCGCCTTCCGGGCCCGGGAGATGGTCTCCGACGCGAAGCGGGCATTCTCCACCGCCGCGCACAGCTGCCGCGCCGCCGCCAGGGGGACGCCACCCTCGGGGGAGATGGACTCCTCGCGCGCCACCCGCAGCGACCACAGCGAGAGCTGCCGGGCCGCCACCGCCGCCGAGAAGGACTGGCGCCGCTCCTCGCGAATCTGCACCCAGCGCCGCAGCACCACCGGATCCGGATCCTCCGGAACGAAGGCCCGCTGGTACTCGGCGGTCGCCTCGCCCATCCGACCCGAGAGGTCCAGCAGCGCCGCCATCGTCAGGTACAGCTCCGGGCTGCCCGCCTTCTCGCGCAGCGACTCCAACCGCACGGCCACCTCGTAGTCCGCCACCGGCTTCGGAAGGGCGCGCAACACCGTCTGGAGGCTCGCCAGGGCCCGCTGCCGCACGAGCGGGTTGCGTCCCGAGCGCAACGCCTCCACCAGCGGCTCCAGCGCCTTCACCGAGACGTGCTGGCCCAGCTCCTCCGCCGCCTGCCACCGGTCCATCGGGTCTGGCGCCACGAGCGCGCGCCGCAGATCGTCGATGCTCCGCAGGTAGTGCCCCACTTGCGTGAACTGGACCAGCGGCTCGGGATTCAGGAGCGCCACGCGCTCGGCGCGGGCCCGGGCCAGGCGCGAGGGGAAGTCCTCGAGCTTCGCCCCCAGCGGGTGCCCCGCCACACGCCCCGCCGCTTCATCCAGGAGCCCGGAGACGAGGAGCCCCTCCACCTCGAGCGCCAACAGTCTCACCTTCGCCTGCTCCCGGTACCGCCCCGCCGGGAAATCCCGCAGGTAGGCGAAGAGCTGCGCGGCCCCCGCCGTCTCGGCCCGCGCGAAGGTCTCGTCGTCCAGCCGCGACTCCACCTGCAACCGCCGGGGATCGTCCGGAGCCTCCTGCAGGTAGGCCCGGAGCTGCTGGGTATCCTTCGTCGAGGACAGCTCCTTCAGCTCCGCCTCCTTCAGCAGCCGTCGAGCCTCCTCGTGCTGCGCCCCGTCCGGATGGTCCCGGAGGAATTGCCGCAGCGCCGCCGCCGTCCCCGCCTCCTTGGCCGCGTTGAAGCGCAGTCCCTCGAGCAGGGCCCGGGCCGCACGGGACTGCGGCTCATCCGGGTGCGCCTCCAGGAAGCGCTTGTAGGCCACGACCGTGTGCAGCTTCGAGGCCTCCTCGAACTCGAGCTCGGTGACGCGCACCTCCACCGCCTCGGCCTCGTCCCCCACCGGGTACTCGCGGAGGAACGCGCGATAGGCCTCCAGCGTGTCCGCGTCCCTGGCCCGTTGGTACGCCCGGGGCGCACCACAACCGGTCAGCAGCAGCAACAGGGAGAGGGCTCGGAGCTTGCGCATCGCCGCAGCATTACCACCACGTCCCCCGGTGAAAAACCCGAGCCACCGTGTCCGCCCGGCTGGGTGGTTTTTTTGACTACATACCCATTGGACCGGACCATCCGTCTCGTGGAATCGCTACAGGGAGGTCGCGTCATGAGGCTCTGCGTGTTGCTCGCGGGACTGGTGGTGATGACGGGATGCGCCACCGGCGCGCCCCTGGGCGGACGGGTGCTGGCCTCCAGCTACCGCTACAGCCCGCTGACACCCGCCGCCGCGCCCCGGGCGCCGCTGAGCGAGGTCGCCTCCTCGTCCGCCCCTCGCAAGCAGGTGCGCCCTCCCCCGCCCGCTGCCCGCCGCCAGGACGTGCTCACCGTCGCGCGAGAGCTCGTGGGAAGCCGACGGGTGAAGCTCGCCGGGCGCACGTGGCCGGACGACTGCACCGGCTTCGTCGAAGCCGTGTACGCCCAGGCTGGCGTCTCGTTTCGGGGCGAGGGCCTGTCTGGGGACAACGGGGTCACCGCGCTCTACCGGTACGCGAAGGCGCATGGGCGCGTGTACACCCGGGGCCAGCCGAGGCCGGGCGACCTGGTGTTCTTCCGTGAGACGTATGACCAGAACCGCGACGGGCGGCGCAACGATGGGCTCACTCACGTGGGGCTGGTGGACGGCATCGAGGACGATGGCACCGTGGTCGTCATCCACCGGGTGAAGCGGGGCGTGGTGCGCTACCGGATGAACCTGGCGAAGCCGGGCCTCCAGAGGGACCCGCGCACCGGAGAAGTGCTGAACGACATGCTGCGAGCGCCCGGCGCTGGCAAGGCGCCCGTCCTCACCGGACAGCTCTTCGCCGCGTTCGGGTCCGTGCTTCCCGAGCCGAGCCCCACGGCGGTGGCCCGGAGGTAGACCCTCATTCGAGGAGGAGCGCGCCAGGGAGCCCGGCCGGACACCCAGGAGGCAGGCGTCACCAATGTGCGTTGTTGGACGTCATGGACATCCTGTCACGTTGGTTGTTCCGCAGTTGTTCGAAGTACATCCGGAGTTGCCGGCCTCGGTGCGGTACGTGAGGGAAAGCAGCCCGCATCGTCAGCCCCGAGAGGATCTTCCACGTGCATGCGCAAGCACTGACCCCGAGTGGTATTCCCGCGATCGGTGCCATCCCGTGGGGAAGTCATTTCTGCAACTTCTACTCGACGGCGGAAGATCTGGTGGACTCACTGGTCCCGTTCTTCAAGGCGGGCCTCGAGCACAACGAGCAGTGCCTGTGGATCACCTCCGAGCCCTTCGGGGTGGAGGACGCCAAGACCGCGTTGCGCAACGCCGTGCCGCGACTGGAGATGTATTTCGAGGAGGGCCGTATCGACATCCTCGATCACCGGGAATGGTACCTGCGCAGCGGCGACACGGATGCCGCGGGCGTCCTCCAGGGGTGGATCGACCGCAAGGAACAGGCGCGGGCGCACGGACGCGCCGGGCTTCGCCTCACCGGCAACACCTTCTGGCTCGAGTCGAAGGACTGGAAGGACTTCGCCGATTACGAGGCCACGGTGAACGCGACCTTCCACCAGCACGAGATCGTCGCCATGTGCAGCTACTGCCTGCACCGCTGCGAGCCGATGGGCATCCTCGATGTGGTGCGCAACCACCAGTTCGCGGTGGCGCGGCGTGAGGGCGAGTGGGAGGTCTTGGAGAGCGCATCCCTGAAGATCGCCAAGGAGGAACTGCGCCGGCTCAACGCTCAGCTCGAGCGGCGCGTCATGGAGCGCACGGCCGCGCTCGAGGCGGCACTCCAGGAGCGAGCGCGAGCCGAGCAGGATGCGCTCGCGGCGGTGCGCGCCCGCGACGAATTCCTCTCCCTGGCGTCGCACGAGCTCAAGACGCCGCTCACCTCGCTCCGACTGCAGCTCGAGCTGGTGAAATCGGCGGTGACCAGCGCCGACGGGGAGGTGGCCCACCGGCTGACGCCCAAGCTCCAGACCATGGAGCGCCAGCTGCTGCGGCTCAACACGCTCAACGGCAGCCTGCTGGACGTGACGACGCTGGATAGCGGGCAGCTCCACCTGGACTTCCAGCAGATGGACCTGGCCACGCTGGTGCGCGAGGCGGTGGAGCGACTCGAGCCGGACTTCGCGCGCGCGGGCTGCGAGGTCCGGGTGGAGGTGGAGGGAGAAACGCTGGGCTGTTGGGATCCCCTGCGGGTGGACCAGATCGTGGTCAACCTCCTGTCCAACGCCATCAAGTATGGCGCGGGCAAACCCATCCAGCTCCGGGTCCAACGGAGTGGCGAGTGCGTCACCTTGGAGGTGACGGACCAGGGCATGGGAATCTCCCCGGAAGCGCGGAGCCGACTGTTCCGCAAGTTCGCACGGACGGCGCCCGCGCAGCACTACGGCGGTCTGGGGCTGGGCCTCTACATCAGCCGCATGCTGGTGGAGGCGATGCGAGGCACCATTCGGGTGGACTCCCAGCTGGGCCAGGGTGCCACCTTCACCGTCTCGCTCCCCTGCTCGGTCAGCCAGGAGCGATAAGGCGTCTGGGGGGAAACCCCTGGAGCCCGCAAAGGCGAAGGCCCCGAGTTCTCACGTGATGTGAGGACTCGGGGCCTTCAAAAAAAATCCGGCAGCGACCTACTCTCCCGCGCGGTTTCCCGCGGAGTACCATCGGCTCTGGAGGGCTTAACTTCCGTGTTCGGGATGGGAACGGGTGGGACCCCTCCGACATTGCCACCGGAAAACATGTGACTCGTACATACAAAGGGTAGTTTCAATTCCTGCTGAAAAGCTCTGTGCCTTCTTCCGGGCCCGGCGCCGCTGTTTGTAGCGCGCTCGGGGCCTCGACCTCGGCCTCGAATCTCCAGACTCCCTCCGGTTTACACCGGGGAGCCTGCCAGAGATTGAGGTATAGTAAGCCGCTCGACCAATTAGTACCGGTTAGCTCAACGTGTTACCACGCTTACACACCCGGCCTATCAACGTCGTAGTCTTCGACGGGTCTTCTGGGGCTTGCGCCCGGGATACCTGGTCTTGAGGTCGGTTTCCCGCTTAGATGCTTTCAGCGGTTATCCAATCGACACATGGCTACCCAGCGATGCCTCTGGCGAGACAACTGGTACACCAGCGGTGTCTCCAACCCGGTCCTCTCGTACTAAGGTCAGAGCCTCTCAAGTATCCTACGCCCACAGCAGATAGGGACCAAACTGTCTCACGACGTTTTGAACCCAGCTCGCGTACCGCTTTAATTGGCGAACAGCCAAACCCTTGGGACCTGCTCCAGCCCCAGGATGCGATGAGCCGACATCGAGGTGCCAAACCTCCCCGTCGATGTGAACTCTTGGGGGAGATAAGCCTGTTATCCCCGGAGTACCTTTTATCCGTTGAGCGATGGCCCTTCCATTCAGGACCACCGGATCACTATGACCTGCTTTCGCACCTGCTCGACATGTCTGTCTCGCAGTCAAGCTCCCTTATGCCATTGCACTCGCCGCCCGGTTTCCAATCGGGCTGAGGGAACCATCGCGCGCCTCCGTTACGTTTTGGGAGGCGACCGCCCCAGTCAAACTACCCACCAGACAGTGTCCCAGCTCCCGTTGAGGGGGCATGGTTAGACACCAGAATCCGACAGGGTGGTATTTCACCGTTGCCTCCACCGAACCTAGCGGCCCGGCTTCAAAGGCTCCCACCTATCCTACACAGTCGAACCCTAGTGTCACTGTCAAGTTGTAGTAAAGGTTCACGGGGTCTTTCCGTCTTGCTGCGGGTAAACTGCATCGGCACAGCTATTTCAATTTCGCTGAGTCCCTCTCCGAGACAGTGCGGAAGTCGTTACTCCATTCGTGCAGGTCGGAACTTACCCGACAAGGAATTTCGCTACCTTAGGACCGTTATAGTTACGGCCGCCGTTTACTGGGGCTTCGGATCATCGCTTCGCCTTGCGGCTGACGAATCCCCTTAACCTTCCAGCACCGGGCAGGAGTCAGACCCTATACGTCGGCTTCGTGCCTTCGCAGAGTCCTGTGTTTTTGGTAAACAGTCGCTACCGCCATTTCTCTGCAACCTCTCTCGGCTCCAGCTGTACGCCTTCACCTACCAGAGGCCCACCTTCTTCCGAAGTTACGGTGGAAATTTGCCTAGTTCCTTGGAGGAGAGTTCTCTCAAGCGCCTTAGGATTTTCTCCTCACCCACCTGTGTCGGTTTGCGGTACGGACACCCTGTAGACTCCCCGCGGAACTTTTCTTGGAAGCCGAGCATCAGCAACTAACCCCTTGCGGGGCGCCGTCGGGTCTCGGGGATAGCTGCCGCGCCTTTTCATCGTACGCGACACCCCTACGCCTTTGGACTGGCACAACCACCGGCCAGCTCGCCTAGCTTTCTCCGTCCTTCCTCGGTTCAACGTCTACAAGATGGCGCAGGAATATTAACCTGCTTGCCATCACCTACGCCTTTCGGCCTCGGCTTAGGTCCCGGCTAACCCTGGGAAGATTAACTTGACCCAGGAAACCTTGGGTTTACGGCGAGGGGGTTTCCCACCCCCTTTATCGCTACTCATTTCGGCATCAGCACTCGCAACAACTCCACCAGCCCTTGCGGTCTAGCTTCGCAGTCGTTGCAACGCTCCCCTACCACTGCATGCGCCTGACGCATGCAATCCGAAGCTTCGGCGCTAGTCTTGAGCCCCGTTACATTTTCGGCGCGGCCTGTCTCGACCAGTGAGCTATTACGCTTTCTTTAAAGGATGGCTGCTTCTAAGCCAACCTCCTGGTTGTCAATGACCTGCCACATCCTTTCTAGTGTTCACTTAGACTAGACTTGGGGGCCTTAGCTGTCGGTCTGGGTTATTCCCCTCTTGCCAATGGACGTTATCACCCACTGACTGCTTCCCGGGATAACAATTACCGGCATTCGGAGTTTGGTACGGTTTGGTAATCTGGTGAGACCCCTAGCCGTTCCAGTGCTCTACCTCCGGTATTGAATTACCCAAGACGATACCTAAATATCTTTCGGGGAGAACCAGCTATCACGGAGTTTGATTGGCCTTTCACCCCTACACACAGCTCATCCCAGAAATTTTCAACTTTCATGAGTTCGGTCCTCCATGAGGTGTTACCCTCACTTCAACCTGGCCATGTGTAGATCACCCCGCTTCGGGTTATAATGCACGCAACTGAATCGCCCGTTTCGGACTCGCTTTCGCTCCGGCTCCACCTATCGGCTTAGCCTCGCTACGTACATTAAGTCGCCGAATCATGATGCAAAAGGTACGCCCTCGCACTGTCTTGCGACGTAGTGCTCGGACTGCTTGTAGACATGCGGTTTCAGGTTCTTTTGACTCCCCTCACAGGGGTTCTTTTCACCTTTCCCTCGCGGTACTTGTTCACTATCGGTCGCCAAGGAGTATTTAGCCTTACCGGATGGTCCCGGCAGATTCAGGCAGGATTGCACGTGTCCCGCCCTACTTGGGTACCCCGCTCGGCCTCCGCTAGTTTTCGCGTACGCGACTGTCACGCTCTTTGGTGCACCTTTCCAGGTGCTTCCGCTAACCAGCAAAGGTCCTACCGCGGACCCGCAACCCCGGTGCCACTTGCGTGACACCGGTTTAGGCTGTTCCCATTTCGCTCGCCACTACTCTGGGAATCACTCATTGTTTTCTTTTCCTCAGGGTACTGAGATGTTTCACTTCCCCTGGTTCGCTCCTTCGGCCCTATGTATTCAGGCCGAGGTCATACGAGTTTCCTCGCATGGGGTTTCCCCATTCGGACATCTCCGGCTCAACGTTCGGTTGGCAACTCCCCGGAGCTTTTCGCAGCCACCCACGTCCTTCTTCGCCTCTTGGCACCTAGGCATCCACCGCACGCCCTTAGTAGCTTACTTACCTTAATCTCTCGCAAGCCCGCCTCCCGGCGGGATTCTGAATCTCGAGACCAAGGTCCAGGCCCCAGCTCTTCGCTGCGGACCCGGAAGAAGACTTCTTGCTTGAGTCACCTCGCTTCCAGTGCACCTGGCCTCTCGGCTCAGTCACACCTTCCACGGGTGCTTAGAACTTCTCAGCAGAAATTGAATTCTACCCTTCGTATGCACTTGTCAAAGAACGCTTCCAATCCAGTGATTGGAAAACTTGTGGAGCTGATCGGGATCGAACCGACGACATCTAGCTTGCAAAGCTAGCGCTCTCCCAGCTGAGCTACAGCCCCGGAAAGTTCGTCTTGGGTTTGCACCTGCCGGCCGTCATCGCGTCACCCAGTCTCCCCCGATGGGGAACTGGTGGGCCTAGGTGGACTTGAACCACCGACCTCACGCTTATCAGGCGTGCGCTCTAGCCAGCTGAGCTATAGGCCCAGTTGGTGAGTCCCGAAACAGCTACTTCTCTTTCAAAGAGCCGAGCCGCATGGACTCGGTCCCTCAAAACCAAACAGCAAGCCCTGACAGACTGCGAAACGTTGACCTGGTCGACCTAGGCCACCGAAGTGGCTGGTGCACCCTGTCGCGCCGAAGCGCTGACCGTGCACCCGGTCTCCTTAGAAAGGAGGTGATCCAGCCGCAGGTTCCCCTACGGCTACCTTGTTACGACTTCACCCCAGTTACCGACCACTCCTTGGGCACCCCTTGGTGGGATGACTTCTGGAGCAATCGACTCCCATGGTGTGACGGGCGGTGTGTACAAGGCCCGGGAACGTATTCACCGCGGCGTGCTGATCCGCGATTACTAGCGATTCCGCCTTCATGGAGTCGAGTTGCAGACTCCAATCTGAACTGAGACCGGTTTTATGCGATTAGCTCCCTCTCGCGAGTTGGCGACGCGTTGTACCGGCCATTGTAGCACGTGTGTAGCCCTGGTCATAAAGGCCATGAGGACTTGACGTCATCCCCACCTTCCTCCGGTTTAACACCGGCAGTCCCTCTAGAGATCCGCTTGCGCGGCAACTAAAGGCGAGGGTTGCGCTCGTTGCGGGACTTAACCCAACATCTCACGACACGAGCTGACGACAGCCATGCAGCACCTGTCTCTTGGTTCCCTTGCGGGCACTCCCTCATCTCTGAAGGATTCCAAGGATGTCAAGACCAGGTAAGGTTCTGCGCGTTGCGTCGAATTAAACCACATGCTCCACCGCTTGTGCGGGCCCCCGTCAATTCCTTTGAGTTTTAGTCTTGCGACCGTACTTCCCAGGCGGAGAACTTAATGCGTTAGCTACGGCACCGCGGGGGTCAACACCCACGACACCTAGTTCTCATCGTTTACGGCGTGGACTACCAGGGTATCTAATCCTGTTTGCTCCCCACGCTTTCGCGTCTCAGCGTCAGTTACCGTCCAGGTGGCCGCCTTCGCCACCGGTGTTCCTCCCCATATCTACGAATTTCACCTCTACTTGGGGAATTCCGCCACCCTCTCCGGCACTCAAGCTCTGCAGTTTCGGGCGCACTTCCTCAGTTGAGCTGAGGGCTTTCACACCCGACTTGCAAAGCCGCCTACACGCGCTTTACGCCCAATAATTCCGAACAACGCTTGCACCCTCTGTATTACCGCGGCTGCTGGCACAGAGTTAGCCGGTGCTTCTTCTCCCGGTACCGTCAAGCCCCTAGGTGTTAGCTAGAGGGTTTTCGTCCCGGTCGAAAGTGCTTTACAATCCGAAGACCTTCATCACACACGCGGCGTTGCTGCGTCAGGCTTTCGCCCATTGCGCAAAATTCCCCACTGCTGCCTCCCGTAGGAGTCTGGACCGTGTCTCAGTTCCAGTGTGGCTGATCGTCCTCTCAGACCAGCTACCCGTCGTCGCCTTGGTGGGCCATTACCCCGCCAACTAGCTGATGGGCCGCGGACTCATCTGGATGTGATAGCTTGTATACAGAGGCCACCTTTTCCCTCAGGAGCCGAAGCTCCCGGGGGCTTATCCGGTATTAGCCAATCTTTCGACTGGTTATCCCAGACACCCAGGCAGATTATCCACGTGTTACGCACCCGTGCGCCGCTCTACTAGGATTGCTCCATTCGCGCTCGACTTGCATGTGTTAGGCACGCCGCCAGCGTTCGTTCTGAGCCAGGATCAAACTCTCCAATTGAAATTTGAAGAATTTAGAACCGGCATCCGTCAGGGCCCGGCTAAGGGACACCCGACTTCGCTGTTCAAGGTACCCCTGGAATCGACTCACGCCGACTCGCTTCGGGGTACCGCTTAGAATTGACTGCGGTTTCCGCAATCTGTCTTCTTGGGCTTGCTATTTGGTTTTCAAAGACCGAGTCGCTTGTCGTTGCCGCGACTTTTTGCTACCGTGTGCTTCTCAGCTGCACCCCATTCAACCTCGGGGCCGCATTCTTTATTTCGAGGCGGCTTTTCTGTCAAGTGGCCGTTGCCACTCCGCTTCACCGCTTCGCCTCATTGGGAGGTAACATCGCGCCGGAGCGCTTTGTTTCTTCCTTTTCGAGGAGGGGCGCGGAACCTACTTCGCTTCCGCATCCCGTGTCAACTCGCTTCGTCGACTCTCTTCTTCCCGCCGACTCGGCTTTCGCCGTTTCGGAGGGAGGCGGCTTCTACCACCACCGCGTTGGGAGTCAACTCGCTTCGTCGACTTCGTATTTCATCTGTCACTGCTTCGTCCGGGGGACTCCGTCGCCAGTGCGACTTCGCCTGTCCGTCCGAGGGGCGCGGCTTCTATCTCGCGGTCCCAGAGGAGTCAACCACCTTCGTCGACCCTCTCTTCCCACCGACCTGGCTTTTGTCGCCAATGCGACTTCCGCCGTTTCGGAGGGAGGCGGCTTCTACCACCGCCGCGTCGAGAGTCAACTCCGCTTCGTCGACTCCTTATTCCGTCTTTCAACCCGTCCGGGAGCTCCGCCGCCGTTGCGGCATCGCCTTCCCGTCCGAGGGGGCGCGGCTTCTATCACCGCCGCGTTGGGTGTCAACGGCCTTCGTCAACGCCCTCTTCCCTCGCTCACACGGAGAGATGGAGAAAATGGCGGAGCGCTTGCCGCCCCGCTCAGCGCGAGACGAGCAAGCGCTCGGTACGTCGTTCCCGGACTAGGAGGACGGAGCGCGCGCCGTGCGATCCCATGCGGCGCGCTGGGTGTTGCGCAGGAAGCGCCAGAAGCCGACCACGATCGCCAGGTTCATGGTGACGAAGTAGTAGGCCACCGACGCCACGCGCCGGGCCGTTCCCTTCAGCAGCCCCTTCTTCCCCAGGAACGCCAGCCCGTAGAACAGCACCTGCCCCGCCAGCGTCAGCCGATAGAGCGGGCTGTGCAACAGGAAGAGGTTCGCCACCAGCGCCAGGGCCATCAGCACCGGCGCGCACCAGCGCAGCAGCTTGTGCGACCAGAAGGCGAACGCCGGGAAGCCCGCCAGCGGCGACAGCAGCCCCGGCACCATCCGCAGGCTCTGGAAGTTACCCGCCGCGATGCGCGCCCTCCGCCCGAACTCCTTCCCGTAGTCCTCCGTCGTCTCCTCGTGCGCCACCGCCTCGGGCTCGTAGACCACCTTGTAGCCCTTCTCCAGGATGCGCAGCGGAATCACGAAGTCGTCCACGATCGTCGCCGGCGGCAGCGCGTTGAACAGCGAGCGGCGGATGGCGTACAGCCCCCCGTTCGCCCCCACCACCGCCCCGCGCTTTCCCTCGTAGAACTTGATGAGCGACTCGTAGGTCCAGTACGTGCTCTCCTCGTACTCGGCCTTCGTCGGGTTGAAGAGCCGCAGCTGCCCGCACACCGCCCCCACCTCGGGGTCCTCGAAGTGCCGCACCAGCCGCTTCACCGCCTCCGGCTCGATCATCGTGTTGGCGTCCGACAGCAACACGATGTCCCCCTTCGCCACCGGGATGCACCGGTTCAGCACCGACGTCTTCCCCCCACGAGGCGCCGCCGACAGCCGCACCCGCTCGTCCGTGCACCGCAGCACCCGCTCATCCGTCCCGTCCGTCGAGCCGTCCGAGCCGATCAACACCTCGAAGCGATTCGCCGGATAGTCCAACGCCAGGCTGTTGCGCAGCTTCTCCTCGATGCAGCTCGCCTCGTTGTAGGCCGCCACCACCAGGCTCACCCGCGGCAGCTCGCCCGGCCGCTCACCCCGACGCCGGCTCGCCCCCGAGCGCATGTAGCGTACGTTGTGCAGCACCTGCGCCGCCCCATCCAGGGCGAACAGGAACACCGGGTACAGAAAGTACGTGTGCACCAGCAGCACCGCGGCACACCAGAACACCAGCTCCGCCATCACCCCTGCCTCCCCGCCCCTCGATACGCGTTGACACGTGCTACTCGGGGGCATGGGCAAGCAAGAGACACGCCATGGGTCCTCCCATGACGGCCCCGAAGGGCTGTCTCTGATCGGCGGCCTCCTGAATGAGGCGCGCCGCTCGAGAGTGGGAACTTTTTTCCCCTCGGAAGGACCCGAAATGCACACCCCGGGTCAGGGCGTGGGAGAGGCCTCGGCCTCGGGCGTCGTCGGAGCGGCCTCGGGCGTCGTCGGAGCGGCCTCGGGTGTCGTGGAAGCCGACTCCGGAGCGGGTGTAGGCGCCGGTGTGGGGGGAGCGGGCTCGTGTTCCTTATCCACCAGCGCCTGAGCGTATGCGTGGAGCTTCTGGGCCAGCTCGTGCTTGGGGTTGAGGGTGATGACGGTGTCCAGCAACGGCAGAGCGGCCGCCGGCTGCTGGCGCATCAGGGCAATCCGCGCCCCCAGCACGTAAGCCCGCAGGAAGGTCTTGTCCGACTCGCGCATGCGCTCCAGCGCGGTGATGGTCTCAGACACCTGGTTCGGCGAGGCGGTGGGGTTGTTGAGCACATACACGGCCAGCGCCAGCGTGCTCCAGTCCTGCTGCCCCGCCTGAGCCAGCTGCACCGCCAGATTGAGCGTCTCGTTCACACTCATGGCGCCACTCAACATGGCTCGGGCCCGGAGACGCAGCAGGGCGACCTCCTTCTCCTCCTCCTTGTCCTTCTCGGGAGCCCCCGACAACCGCTTCAACACCTGCGCGGCATCCTTCGCCAGCTGCGTGCCGCGCTCCTCGATCGGAGTCAGTTCCCGCTGCGTGGCGGCCAGCTCGTCACGCATCGTGTTGACCCGGCTCTGCCAGTCGGCCGGAGTCTGGGCCTCCGAGAGAGTGCTGATCTGCTCCTGCAGACGCGCCATCTTCGCCTGGAGCGTGGCCACCAGCACACGCGTGTCGTCCATGTACGTGGCGAGCGCGACTCCCTCCTCCGCCAGCAGCTCGATGCTGTCGGGGTGCGCACCCGCCAGGGACCTCAGCCGGGAGAAAGCCTCTTGGTGGGAGGCCATGTCGTCCCGCCGCAGCATCGCCACCGCCTCGTCCCTGGCCACCAGCGCCGCATGCGGCACGGCCTTGGACTTCGAACGCCAGGCCGGCGAGGTGAGGAACGCCGTCAGCGCGAGCACGAGCACGCCCGCCGCGATGAGCAGACCCCTCCCCCCACGTCCCGACTTGGGGCGCTTGCGGCGATCTCCCGCTTCGATGCTCTCGACGGCCTCGTCGAGCAGTGCTGGCGGCAACTCGAGCGGCTTGGACAGCGTCGAGCCGGACGCGCCCTGCAACGAAGACAACTCCGGCGGAAGCTCGAGCGGCTGGGACACGGTCGGTGACGGGCCCCGCGACGGAGACGGCTCCTCGATCTCCTCGAGGGACATCCCCGTCTCCTCCTCCAGCAACTCCGCGATCGGCCGCATCGGCGTCCTCGGGATCGGCACCTCGTCGGGCAGCTCGATCGTCGTCGACGCGGACACGCCCACCACCGGAGCGGGCGCGGGCTTCACGGGGACGGAGGACTCCTGGGTCGCGGCCCGAGGTACCAGGCCCGGAGGCTGCGAGGTGGGCCCCGCCGCCGTCTGCCCGGGCCTGCCGCCGAAGGGCTGGGTCATCTCGGACCCCGGAGCCATACCGGGAACGGGCTGCGGCCCTCGGGCACTGCCCGGCTGAGGACCGGGAACCGGAACGCCGCCAAATGCCTGGGTCGTCGACGTGGTCGGCGGAGTCCCCACCGGTGCCTGCCCCTGCTGCGGCACGGCCCCGAAGACCTGCGTCGTCGACGTGGCGGGCGCGGCTCCGGCCTGGGGCCTGGCGACAGGAGCAATCTGAGGCACGGCGGAGCCGAAGGGAGGCGTCCCCGACGCGGAGGGCGGCCTGTACGACTGGGGCTGCGCACCCGTCGGCTGAGGTACCGCTCCGAACACCTGCGTCCCCGTGGGAACGGGTGGCCCACCCGCCTGCTGGGGCTTGTTGGCCACAGGCGGCGGCTTGTTGGCCACCGGCGCCACGGGCGGCACCTGGGGCACCGCTCCGAACACCTGCGTCGTCTGGGCCGACGGTTGCTGGGCGCCCTTGTTCCCGCCGTAGAGCAGCGTGGAGCCCAGGTTCGGGTTCGGCTGGGGTGCGGCGGGACGCGGCGCGGCCTGCGGCACCGGACTCCCGAACACCTGCGTCGTCTGGGGCGTCGCCTGCTCCGGCGGTGCGGCGATGAAGACGTGGCTACAGCGGGTGCACTGCACCGGCACTCCCCCAGGCGGAAGCAGCCTGGGGTCGAGCGCATACTGCATGGAGCACTGAGGGCAGGCGATCTGCACAGTCGGTGCTTATCACACGCTTCGGGGCCCTGGCTCCTACCGTAGCTCCGTTGTCGCCTGGAGGGTCTCCAACCGGGCAGCGCCCACCCCGGGCACGTCCGCCACCTCCGTCCAGGAGGCAAATCGGCCTCGAACCTCGCGCTCCTGGACCAGACGCCGGGCGAGCGAGCGCCCTACCCCGGGCACCCCCGCGAGCTCGGACTCGGAGACGGCGTTGAGATCCAACTTCTGGCCCAGCAGCAGGCGCTGCGGGGCGGAGAGAGCATCCCCCTCCCCGCACACCGCCACCCCATCTACCACACGCACCGCGCCGGGCTCACAGCCCAGCGCGGGCGAGGACCCCGGCCAGCGCCCGCGAGCCACCACTCCCAGGCCCAACAGCCCGAGCGAGGCCACCGCGAGCGCACCGGTCCGGGTCACCGCTCAGCTCGCCGAGGGAGCCTTGTCCAGACCGAACGCCGTGTGCAGCGCCCGGACGGCCAGCTCCGTGTACTTCGACTGGATGAGGCAGGACACCTTGATCTCCGACGTGGAGATGAGCTGGATGTTGATGCCCTCGCTCGCGAGCACCTGGAACATCTTCGCCGCCACGCCCGAGTGGTTGCGCATGCCCACGCCCACGATGGACACCTTGGCCACGTCGCCATCCGTCTCCAGTCCGCCCGCGTGGATCTCCTTCGACACCCGCTCCACGATCTCCTTGGCCTTGACCAGATCCGTCTTGCCCACCGTGAAGGACAGATCCGTGCGGCCATCCTTGGAGGCCGTCTGGACGATCAGGTCCACCACGATGTTCTGCGCATCGAGCGCACCGAAGATCTTCGCGGCCACACCCGGCGTATCCGGCACGCCGCTGATGGCGAGCTTCGCCTCGTTCTTGTCATAGGCGATGCCGCTGACAACCACGTTCTCCATCGACTTGTCCTCCTCGCACACGAGGGTGCCGGGGTCGTCCGTGAAGGACGACTTCACCCAGAGCGGCACCTTGTACTTCATCGCGAACTCAACCGAACGGATCTGCAGGACCTTGGCACCCACGCTCGCCAGGTCGAGCATCTCCTCGTAGGAGATGCGATCCAGCTTGCGCGCCGCGGGGCACACGTTGGGATCCGTCGTATAGACGCCATCCACGTCCGTGTAGATCTCACAGGCATCCGCCTTGAGCGCCGCGGCCAACGCCACCGCCGTGGTGTCCGAGCCGCCTCGCCCCAGCGTGGTGACGTTGCCCTGCTCGTCCTGGCCCTGGAAGCCGGCCACCACCACGATGTGCTTCTGTTTGAGCGCCTCGACGATCTTCTCGGCGTCGATGCGTTTGATGCGCGCCTTGGAGAAGACGTTGTCGGTGACGATCTGAACCTGGTAGCCGAGGAAGCTGGTGGCCTGGCCCCCCTGCGCCTGGATGGCCATGGCCACGAGGCCAATGGACACCTGTTCGCCGGTTGCCACCACCACATCCTGCTCACGCTCGTTCGGCCGGTCCGTGATCTGGGAGACAAGTTTCAAAAGGCGATTGGTCTCTCCCGACATCGCGGAGACGACCACCACCACGTCGTGTCCGGCGGCCTGGGCCGCGATGCAGCGGCGGGCCACGTTCTTGATCCGCTCGATGTCGCCGACCGAGGTGCCGCCGTACTTCTGGACGATCAATGCCACGTTGGCTGGTTCCTCCTGGAACGGTGCGTCACCGTAGTGAGGTGCCCCCCCGCTGTCAAAAGCTCTTGGACACTCCCGGAGTGGACGGGCTGCGCTCCGCCACCTGTTGGGATATACGGGCCGCCTCTGGTTGTACCGCCGCACTCCTTGGAGCTCCCACATGTACCGTCCCCGCCTTCTGATCGATGGTGACACCCTCCGGTTGGAGGAGATCCTGCAGGTCGCCCATAACGAGGTGATCGTGGAGCTCTCCCCCGAGGCCCAGGCCTGCGTCCGCGCCTCGCGCGAGCTGGTGGACCGTGTCGCCGCCGGGGATACCCCCTCCTACGGCATCAACACCGGCTTCGGCACCCTGGCCGAGGTGCGCATCGACAAGAAGGACCTGCGGGAGCTGCAGCGCAACCTCATCCTGTCCCACGCGGCCGGCGTGGGCGCGCCCATGCCCATCCCCGAGGCCCGCGCCCTGCTGCTGCTGCGCTGCAACGTGCTCGCCAAGGGCTTCTCCGGCATCCGCCTGGAGACGCTGCAGCTGGCGCTGGACATGCTCAACAAGGACGTGGTGCCCGTGGTGCCCGAGCGCGGCAGCGTGGGCGCCTCGGGAGACCTGGCCCCCCTGGCCCACCTGGCGCTCGTCTTCA
This sequence comes from Archangium violaceum, assembly GCF_016887565.1. NCBI lineage: Bacteria > Pseudomonadati > Myxococcota > Myxococcia > Myxococcales > Archangiaceae > Archangium > Archangium violaceum. The sequence continues at coordinate 5,776,977 of NZ_CP069396.1, read as the reverse complement.
TCGGCGAGGGCGAGGCCTTCTACCAGGGACACCGCATGCCGGCCCGTCAGGCACTCGAGCGCGCCGGGCTCACCCCCGTGGTGCTGGAGGCCAAGGAGGGCCTGGCGCTCGTCAACGGCACCCAGGCCATGTGCGCCGTGGGCTCCCTGCTCCAGCTGCGCGCGGAGATGCTCTCCCTCGTGGCGGACATCGCCGGCTCGATGACGCTGGAGGGCCTGCTCGGCAGCCACAAGCCCTTCATCCCGGAGATCCAGGACGTGCGCCCCCACGAGGGCCAGAAGGCCTGCGCCGCCCACCTGCGGCGGCTGCTCGCGGGCAGCGATCTGGTGGAGACGCACATCAACTGCAGCAAGGTGCAGGACCCCTACTCGCTGCGCTGCATGCCCCAGGTGCACGGCGCGGCGCGCGAGGGGCTCGCCTTCGCCCGGCGCATCCTCGAGGTCGAGGTCAACAGCGCCACCGACAACCCGCTCGTCTTCGTCGACAGCGGCCGCATCGTCTCGGGTGGCAACTTCCACGGCCAGCCCATCTCGCTCGCCATGGACGTGGCGGCCATGGCGCTCACCCAGCTCTCCTCCATCAGCGAGCGCCGCGTGGAGCAGCTCGTCAACCCCACGCTGTCCAACCTGCCTCCGTTCCTCGCGAAGAACTCGGGCCTCAACTCGGGCTTCATGATCGCCCAGGTAACGAGCGCCGCCCTGGTCGCCGAGTCGCGCGTCCTCTGCCACCCCGCCTCGGTGGACTCCATTCCCTCCTCCGCCGGCCGCGAGGACCACGTCTCCATGGGCATGACCGCCGCCCTCAAGGGCCGTCAGGTCGCGGACTTCACGCGCACGTGCCTCGCCATCGAGATCCTCGTGGCCAGCCAGGCGCTGGACTACCGGCTGCCGGTGAAGGCCGGCCGCGGGCCTCGCGCCGCGCACGAGCTGGTGCGCAGCCGCGTGCCCACCATGGAGAAGGATCGCGAGCTGCACCGCGACATCGAGGCCGTCAGCCAGCTCATCGACTCCGGCGAGCTGATGCGCGTCGTACGCGCCGCCACGGCGTAGGTCGGGACTCGCTCAACACCCCGGACGCCTGGGCCGCGATGATGGCGGCCCGGGCGCCACTTCCAGCAGGCCATGCGCCCCGGGGCCCAGCACGCCCCGCAGGTGTCGCTGTCCTGCTTGAAATCGCCACGGCACACGAACACCGCGGACCCGGCTCGAACACGAGGAGCGGGTCGCACTGGATATTCCGTGTCTTGGATTGCTCGTTCGAACGGGCGTCTCGCACCGGTTTTCCTCAGATTGCTTGACATGCCTAGTTGACTGGACTAGCCCGGTTCCGACTCATCATCCGAACCTGGGAGGAATACCCTCGTGAACCCTCGTGAACCCGCCAAATCCCTGTCCCTCCGGCACCTCATCCCGGTCACCCTGACACTCGCATCGACTGTCGTTTCCGCGTGCGGCCCAGCCTCCACCCCGGATGGCATGGATGCGCCAGTCACGACGCTCGAGCGCGCGGCGGTCACGGAGCTCATCCAGAACGGCTCCTTCGGAACGGGCACCGTCGCCCCCTGGTGGAACGGCGCCAATACCCAGGTGCGCGTCGAGAACGGCCGGCTGCGCGTCGACGTCGCCGCGGGTACCGCCAACCCGTGGGACGCGCTCATCGGGCAGAGCGGCATCTCCCTGACGAGCGGTCAGGCCTATACCCTGTCATTCACCGCCTCCGCCTCGTCGAGCGTGTCGGTGCGCACGACGGTGCAGATGGAGAGCGCTCCCTACACCACGACGTTGAATCAACAACTCTCGCTCGACACCACGTCGCGGCGATTCTCATTCCCGTTCACCTCGTCCCTGACCTCCAACCAGGGACAGGTGACCTTCCAGCTCGGTGGCCGCGCTGGGACCGCCACCATCCTGCTCGACGACATCTCCCTCACCACGAACAGCAGCGGTCCCGGGCCGATCGCGCTGACCAGCGGCTTCTACGTGGATCCCAACTCCAACCCCGCCAACTGGGTACGTGCCAACGGCGGTGACTCACGCGCGTCCCGCATCCAGTCGTCCATCGCGAGCAAGCCGATGGCGCGCTGGTTCGGCAATTGGAACACGGACATCACCTCGGCGGTGTCTGGCTTCGTCGGAGCGGCCGATGCCGCCGACAAGCTGCCGGTGCTCGTGGCCTACAACATCCCCGGCCGCGACTGCGGCAGCCACTCCGCGGGAGGCGCGGGCAGCCCCGACGCCTACCGGGCCTGGATCTCCGCGTTCGTGACAGGACTCGGAAACCGTCCCGCCATCGTCATCATCGAACCAGACGCCGTGGCCCAGCTGGACTGCCTGCCCAACGACACCGAGCGGCAGACGCGGCTCGGCCTGCTGCGCTACGCCACCGAGCAACTGCGCGACCGCGCGCCGAATACCTGGGCCTATCTCGACGGAGGCAACGCCGGTTGGATCGCCGCCGACACCATGGCGCAGCGGCTGGAGTCCGCCGGAGCGCGCAACGTGCGGGGCTTCGCCCTCAATGTGTCGAACTTCTACACCACTGCCCAGTCGACCTCCTATGGCTCGGCGGTCAATGCCGCCCTGTCCAGCCGGTATGGATACACCCGGCCCTTCGTGGTGGACACCAGCCGCAATGGCAACGGTCACAACGGCGAGTGGTGCAATCCGGCCGGGCGGAAACTCGGCACCCCGTCACAGACCGGAGGCGGGGCCGAGCTGCTGCTGTGGGTGAAGGTCCCCGGCGACTCCGATGGCCAGTGCGGAATCGCCCCGGGCATCCCCGCCGGCCAGTTCAGCCCGGACCTGGCGATCCGACTGATCGACGGCACGTGAGCGGCGCCCGAGCCCTTCCATTCCATCATCCGCGGGTGACATGCGATCAAAGATCATCACGTCCATCCCGCCGATGATGTGTGTCTTTGATCCGTGACAGTTTCAAGCCGCATCATCAAACGCTGGAGATGGCCGAGCCGTTGCCAGGATGCTCGAGGGCACGGCCTCGTCCATACTCGCTGAAAATTTCGCTTCCCCTTGCCGGTGCAAAAATTCTCAGCTCGCGAGTGACGCGCGGAGTCAATCACTTCCGTCCTCGCAATGCGTCGTTGCGTACTTGACGGATGACGCTCGCCTATTGCTACTGTCAGGTCCGCTCATACGTCGCTGAGCCCCCCGCCTCGGAACTTCAACTCATGTCCCGCACCTCCGCCTCTCCCCGGCGGCGGCTACGGACATGAGCGTGTCGTTGCATTCACGTCACAATCACTTTCGTTGCAACCCCAACAACCCGTGAAGAAAAACCAGATGAAGAACAAAGCCCTGCTCGCCGCCCTCACCGCCACCTGCGCCGCCGCCACCGCCCACGCCGACGCGCTCCCCATCCCCCTCACCTTTTCCGGCTACATGCGCGCCGGAACTGGCATCAACGTCCGGGGTGGCACGCAGGTATGCATGGGCCTGCCCGGTGCCGATACCAAATGGCGCCTGGGCAACGAGTGTGACTACGTGGTCGAGCCGAGCCTCAACGCCAGGCTCGTCTCGCTCGAGGGATCCGACTGGCATGTGCACTTCATGCCCGGAATCTATCGCGCCTGGGGCGGCAGGGAGTTCCAGACCTACTCCTCTCCTGGCGGTCAGGCCCTCCCCGACAGCGGCACGGACGAGCTCGTGGCCCGCTTTGGTCAGGTCTTCGCCTATGGAACCAACATCGCGGCGCTCGGCAATGGCAAGATCTGGGTGGGCCGGCGCTTCTACAACCGCCTTCAGACTGGCATCAACGACCAGTTCCTGGAGATCAACGATGGCGACGGCGCGGGCCTCGAGGACATCAACGTCGTCGTGGGCAAGCTCAGCATCGCCGCCATGCTGAACCCGCGCGGGAGCGCCAACAACAACCGCATCAGCGTGCCGGTACGCTTGACCGGCATCAATGACCTGCCCAATGGCCAGCTCGCCGTGTACGTCACGCCGTCGATGCAGCTCAAGAGCGATGACCAGGTGAACTCCAACACGCCGGCCGCGGAGGCCAATGGACTGGCCGTGGGTATGTACCAGACCCTGAACGGCTTGCTGCTCGGTGGCAACACGCTCGTTGGCGTGAAGATGGATTGGTACGGGACCACGCGCAACAGCCGTGTCGTGCTTCAGCAGTCCGCCCTCCTGGGCACGCCTACCGCGTTTGGCGGAACCGTCATCGAGGGGCTGGCCGAGTACCGCATCAACAAGTCCGCCGGCAATGCCGGCAACAAGTGGTTTGGCATCGGACTCCGCTCCGACACGCACCTCGTCGGTCCCTTCCGTGTGCTGGCCGAGGCAGGCCATGACATGGTCAAGCCGGATAACGGTGGGCACACCCGCAACATGACCAAGTTCACCCTGGCCGCGGCGGTGTCCGCGGGTCAGGAGGCCGGCTCCCGCCCGACGTTCCGTCTGTTCGCCACGCACGCCATCTGGAACGAGGCGGCTCGCGCCAGCTTCGACCCGACCTCGCGTCTGAGTCAGATTTTTGGCGCCGAGACGGCGGGCACCTCGGTGGGACTCCAGGCCGAAGCCTGGTGGTGAACCGGCCCGGACGCGGCCCGCGCCTTCGCTCGGCCGCGTCCATGCCTGGATTCGCGGTGGTAGGGAGCTACAGGCATGTTGAACCCTGTAGCAGAATCCGCGTGGATCACCGGTAGATCGGCACCTGACGTCAGCCGGGAACCGAAGCCCGCCTGGCGGGAATGATCGGGGGTAGACGCTCCAGGAGAGGCGACACAGATCGCGCTCGTGGATCACCCCGTCGGTGGGGGGCTCCGTCCGGACGATGGTGGAGGCCTCGCGTGCCACGCGCCTGGCCCAGGGGAGGCGGTGACATGGCCGGTTTGGACTGGGTGCAGGTGGACGTGGGCTTCCCGATGAGCCTCGCCGTGGTGTGCGCCGCGCGCACCCTGGAGATGGATCGGCGGGCCTTCCTGGGAGCCATGGTGGAGCTGCAGATCTGGGCGGTGCAGGCTCTGCCCTCCGGACGCTTCGAGCCCTTCGCCGCGTCCGCCGGACATGCGCCGGACGCGTCCGCGGACGAGGACGTGTGGCGCGAGGCGGTGGAGAGCGCGGTCCGGTGGACGGGCGCTCCCGGTGCCTTCTGGGACGCGCTGCTGCGCGCGGGAATCCTGGTGCGCGAGGACGACAGCGTCCGGCTCACCCTCTGCGATCGCTACGTGCAAGTCCTCGACAAGAGGAGGAAGGAGGCCGAGCGCAAGCGCCGGGAGCGCGCCAACAAGGCCTCGACGGCGTCCGCAGGACGTCCAGCGGACGCGCCAGGGACGTCCCCCTCCAGAAAGAGAAGGGAGAAGGAGAATGAGAAGAAGACTCCTTCTTCTGCTGCGGGATCAGAGAACCCGGTGTCCACGGGACGACTCGCCCCCGTCCCCCTGCTCCCGGACGAGGACGTGTCCGCGGACGCCACCCCCGTCCAGCTCTCCCTCCCTGGCACGCACCTCGTGCCCGTCTCTCCCCCACCCGAGGAGCGACACCCGATCACCGCGCCCCCCGCTCCGGAGCCCAGGGGCACTCCGGCCCAGCAGGCAGCGGCCTTCTTCGAGTCCTTCCAGGACGAGCGCTCCAAGGCCTTCCGGGGCGTGCCTCGCGAGGACATGCCCGCGGGGTGGGCCGACTGGTACGCGAAGGCCTTGTCGAAGGTAGGCGGTGACGAGGGACGCCTCCTGGCGGCATGCCGCGGCTATCTCAAGTCCGACTGGGGCCGCTCCCGTCAGCCCGTGTGTACCGCCCTGGCCTTCTGCTCCCCGAAGGTCTGGGTGCGCTACATCCCGCCCCAGCAGCCGGATTCCTCCGAGGCGTCCGGGCCACCGTCCGTGGACGTGACCACCGAAGCCGGCCACCTCTGGCAGGAGTGCCTCACCCGGCTCCATGACCAGGGAAAGCACTACGCCCTCTCCTGGCTCACCCGGGCCCAGCCCGTGGACGTGGAGCACGGGCACCTGATGCTCGCCGTGCCGGACCTCTACTTCCGGCAATGGGTGGAAGAACACTATGGCCAGATGGTGGACCTGCTGGTGCGCGACTTCGGCCTGCTGGGTGTGCGCTGGCTGCTGCCCTCACAGGCGGCGGGGGCCGAGCGGTAGCGCTCGGATCAGATGATCTCCCCGAGCTTGCTCAGCTCCACGTTGGCCCCGCAGAGGAGCACACCGACCCGCTCGCCCGACCGTGGTCGGTAGGCCCCGGAGAGCAGGGCGGCGAGCGCCGCCGCGCCACCGGGCTCCGAGGCGATGCGCCAGTCCCGCCAGAGCGTTCGCTGCGCCTCGCGGATCGCCGTGTCCGTGACGAGCGCGACATGGTCGACCGCCGCACGGGCAATGGAAAACACGAGCTCCCCCGTGTTGCGCGCACCGAGCGAATCGGCCGCGATCGACTCGACCGTCACGTCCACGGGGCGTCCCGCTTCGAGTGACGCATGCAGCGCCCGCGAGCCCTCCGGCTCGACGCCGACAACCTTGACGCCTCGCCCCGCCCACCAGCTCGCGATGCCGGAGATCAGCCCTCCCCCTCCAACGGCCACGAGGACCGTATCGAGCCCCTGCCCATCCTCCTCCCACTCGAGGGCCACGGTCCCCTGGCCTTCGATGGTGGACAGGGCGTCATAGGCGTGGACGGACAGCGCGCCCGTCTCGGCGATGTACGTGCCACAGGCCGCGAGCGCGTCGGCGTAGCGCAGTCCCCCGATGACGACCTCGGCGCCAAGGCGGCGGATGACCTCGACCTTCGCGGGGCTCGAGATCTCCGGCACGAAGACGCGGGCCGGAATGCCCAATTGCCTCGCCGCGTAGGCGACCGCCGCACCATGGTTGCCTCCCGAAGCCGCGGCGACGCCCGCCTTCGGAATCGGCTGCTTCAGCAAGGTATTGAAGGCTCCGCGCGACTTGAACGAGCCCGCGTGCTGGAGGAACTCGAGCTTCAGGCTCACCGGGCCGTCATGACCCAGGGTTCCCTTCGGCAGACTCCAGACGGGCGTACGACGGATATAGGGGCGGATGCGCTCGTGGGCGGCGCGGATGTCATCACGCGAGAGCGGAAGGGTCACGGGGCCTCGAAGGACAGGGGCAGACGCATCAAGCCTCGCACCTGGGCGCTCGAGCGCCACTGGAGCTGCTCGGGTGGCACCGCCAGCCGCAGGTGCGGGAGCCGCTCGATGATCACCTCGAAGGCAAGGGTCGCCTCCAATTTGGCCAGGTTCGAGCCCAGGCAGAAGTGGATCCCCTGACCGAAGGCCAGGTGCTTGTTGGGCGAGCGCTTCACGTCCAGCCGCTCCGGATCGGGGAACTGCTCGGCGTCGTGGTTGGCGGCCAGGATGTTCATCCGCACCACATCGTGGGCCTTGATGGGCTGGCCGCACAGCTCGAAGTCCTCCAGGGCGAAGCGCCCCATGGTCAGCTCCACCGGGCCGCAGAAGCGCAGCAGCTCCTCCACCGCCGAGGGAATGAGGGAAGGATCCTCGCGCAGCAGCTGGAGCTGATCCGGGTGGCGCAGCAGCTCCAGCGTCCCGTTGCTCAGCACATGCACCGTCGTCTCGTGACCGGCGACGAGCAGCAGGTAGATCATGCTCAGCAGCTCCCGGGTGCTGAGCCGGTCCCCCTGCTCCTCCACCGCCAGCAGGGCGGTGACCAGGTCCTCCTGGGGCTGCCGCCGGCGCAACTCGATGAAGCCCTCCAGATAGGCCAACAGTCGATCGAGCGACTCGCGGATCCGCTCCATCCCTCCCTGCGCGGGAGGGGTGAAGAACACCTCGATCCAGGTGCGGAACTGGGCCCGGTCCTCCAGCGGGACGCCCAGCAGCTCGGAGATGACGGTGATGGGCAACGGGAAGGCGAACGCCTCGACGAAGTCCGCGGAGCCACGGGCCTTCATGGACTCCAGCAGCTCGGCGCACAGCGCGGTGATGCGTGGACGCAACGCTTCGACCCGGCGAGGGGTGAAGGCCTGGGTCGCCAGCGAACGGACCCGGGTGTGATCCGGCGGATCCATCACGAGCAGATGCCGGTTGAGCGTCTGCGCGCCCCCGCCCCGGAACTTCTTGCGGAGCTCCTCGGGCAGCTTCTCGACGTCATTGGTGAGACGGGGATCCTTGGCCGTCTCGACCACGTCCCGATACCGCGTCAGGAGCCAGAACGGCATCTGCCGGTGGGGATCCATGACCCGAGCGACCGGATCCTTCTCCCGCAGGTACTGGTAGAGCGGAAAGGGATTGGCACGGACCTGCGGCGCCCACAGGTCATAGGAAGGGGCGGTCGAAGCGTCAGGGGTCATGGTGGTCTCCGTCACTCGGCCTTCTTCGGAGCGCTGGCCGCGGCCACCACGCGGTGGACCGGGTAGTGCTCACCGACCGAGATCATACCGTCGAGGAACTGCCAGCGGCAGAAGCCATCGTCGGAATGTGGCTCGAGCAGATACACAGCCAACGTTCCGGCGCGCTGCGCCGTGGGGACGTACAGGGTTCCCGCGGGGAACTCGCGCGTGGACCGCTCGGGCGCCACCGTGAGCACGGTCTCGAAGCGCACGGGCTTGGGCTTCTGGCTGAGCGGCACCTCGGCCTGGCCGGGCGGAGGAACGTTCGCGGCCACATCCGGGCTGAACGTCTCCTCGCGCCGCGCCACGTGGTAGCTGTCGACCGTGAAGCGCCGAGGCGTCTGAAGCCGCTCGAAGCGGATGCCGTGCCCCTCCAGACGCGAGGCGAGCGCCTCCGGCACGAGATACGCCTCCGGTGTGCTCACCGCCTGCGTGGGCACGAACGTCCGGTGATGAGAGGTGAGGTACTCACGCCGGCGCTTCCCCGGGTAGCGCCGCGCGGCGATGCTCGCCTCGTCGAAGGCCAGGATGTGGGCGACGTCATCCGGCTTCGCGTAGGCGGGGTACTCGAATACGAGCGCGCCCTTGTCGTCGCGCGTGGCCACTCCGTAGTTGATGCCCACGAGCGTCTGGACGTCGGGCGACTTGCCGCGACCGATGATGCGCTCCTCCTCGGCCTGGGTGATGGCGAGATAGGCGCTGGCGTTCTTGGCGGCGTCGCGGAACAGCTCGAGCAACCACGCCCGCATCACCGCGCAGCGGCGCGGGAAGTCGATGTAGCTGTAGGTCTCCAGCAGCACGTCGATCCGGCCGAGCAACCCGCGGTAATGGCTGCCGAAGCGCGGGAGCGCCGGATAGGTGTGCCAGCCCGAGAGCGGATCGCCCTCGACCTTGTAGTTGCCATACCAGAAGCTGTCGAAGTCATGGCGCGTCTTCACCGCCTTGGCCACGCGCTCGAGCATCACGCGGTTGAACGTGCGCAGCTCCGAGAAGAGCGGCTCGTTCGAGTGCGACGTGTCGAAGGTGAGATCGAAGGCGTGAATGCTTCCGTCGGTGGTGTGGCAGTCGATGAAGACGTGCGGCCACCACGTCTGATGCAGCCTGGCGAGGCAGCGCGTCTCCGGCGCCTCCTGCTTCATGTTGTCGCGATTGAGATTCCACCCCTCGCCCGTGTAGCGCGTGCCCACGCCGCCCTCGGGATTCACCTGCCCCTCGAGCTCCTTCAGGTTGAGCTTGCGGTTGTTCGGGCTGATGCGGTCGTTCCCGTCGGGATTGAAGTTCGGGATCAGCACGAGGCACAGCTTGTCGAGCAGCTTCTGCCCGAGCTTCGTGAGCGTCAGGTCGCGCGCGAGCGCGAGCACGGACTCCTTGCCCTCGACCTCGCCAGCGTGGATGTTGGCCTCCACCATCACCACGACCTTCTTCTGCTTGCGCGCGAGCTCGGGCGTGAAGCAGCCCCGGTCGCTCACGACGAGCGCCACCATGGGCTGCCCCTCGCCGCTCGTGCCGAACTCCACACGCTTCGCGAGCTTCGTGCGGCGACAGAGCTCGTCCACGAAGGCGAGCACGTCGGAGTGACGGGAGGTTTCCTTGTAGTTCGATGCCTCGGCGCGGGTGAGCAACTCGGTCATGGGGGCGCATCCGAGCGCCCCCATTCCCCAGCGTCAAGCACTTGTGGTGAGTCCGAGGCCCGATGGTCGGCCTTCAGATGTAGTCCCTCCCCCTTGACCTGGCGGGCTCCAGGCCCCATAAGGGAATGCCAATCGTGAATGGCTGGTTCACCCATCGGGAGAACACATGGCCCAGCAGCTCAAGGACGAGGTTCAGGAGGCCATCGCGTCCGCCGCGCTGGAGATCTTCGCGCGCAAGGGGTTCCGCCAGGCCACGATGGCGGACATCGGCAAGGCCGCGCGCATCTCGACGGGCAACATCTACCGGTACTACGAGAACAAGGAGGACCTGTTCCACGCGCTCCTCACCGAGGAGTTCGTCGGGGCCTTCGTGGACCTGGTGCGCCGTCGCGTGAAGTCACTCGATGGCATCGAGGACATCCGAGAGCTCGCGCCCACGGCGGCCTTCCATGGGGTTTCCCAGGAGCTGCTCGCCTTCTGTCTGGCCAACAGACAACGCGTCGTCATCCTGCTCGGCCGCTCCCAGGGAACCCGCTACGAGACCTTCTCCGAGGAGCTCGTCGCGACCCTCGTGAAGCTGGCCATCGCGCACTTCCGCGCCCTGAACCCGGAGCTCAAGGTCACCAAGACGATGCGCTTCAATCTCGACCGGCTCTACCGGAACTTCGTGGGGATGATGGTGGACATCCTCACCCACTTCCACGAGGAGGCCGACATCCGGCAGGCCATCGACGACTACTCGCGCTACCACCTGGCCGGCCTCAAGAGCTTCTTCGGCTGAGCCTCTTTTTTTGCTCGATAAATGAACGTGTCATTCACCCATCAACCAGGAGGAAGTCATGGCAGGCAGGATTCTCGTGATCGGAGCCACCGGCACGGTGGGAAGCCACCTCGTGGCGCAGTTGGAGCAGCGCGGTGAAGAGGTACGGGCAGCGACCCGGGATCCGAGCCGTGCCACGAGCCGCACCGGCGGACTGACGCGGTACGTGCCCTTCGACCTCGAACGGCCGGAGACCTTCGCGCCGGCCCTCGACGGTGTCGACCGCGTGTTCCTCATGGCCCGCCCCGGTGACGAGCAGGCGGACCGGGTTGCCCTTCCGCTCATCGACGAGATGAAGCGGCAGCGCATCCGCCACGTCGTCAACCTGACCGCCATGGGCGCGGAGCAGCGGGAGGACTTCGCGCTCAGGAAGGTGGAGCGCTACCTGGAAGCCTCCGGGCTCGGCTTCACCCACCTGCGCCCCAACTTCTTCATGCAGATCTTCTCCGGAGGCCCGCTGCTCCAGGACCTCCAGACGACCGGTGCGCTCCACATCCCGGCCGCCGATGCGAAGCTCTCGTTCGTCGACGCGCGAGACATCGCCGCGATGGCCGTGGCCACGCTGACCGCGCCGGGCCACGCCGGCAAGGCCTACACCCTCACCGGCGCACGGGCCCTCGATCATGACGAGGTGGCGCGCACCCTCTCCGACGTGGCGGCGAGGCCCATCCAGTACGTCCCACTCGGTGAAGAGGACGCACGCCAGCTCCTGGCGCGCTCGGGACTGTCTCCCGAGCGTGTCGAGCGGTTGATCGGCTTCTACCGGCTCGTCCGCCTGGGCTTCTGCGCCCCCGTCTCCCCCGACATCGAGACGGTGCTCGGCCGTCCGCCCATCTCCTTCGCGCGGTTCGCCAGGGACCACGCCTCCTGCTGGTCCTGACCCTCGGGAGCTCGGGGCGGGCCTATGCCCGCTCCAGCTCCTCGGCGATCCCACTCAGGGCCTCCAGCGCTCGCAGGGGGAGGCTGATGCCGCCCGCGGGAACCTGGGGCTCGCGCACGTTGATGCGGATCAACGTCCCCTTCCGGGCCGCCGCCACGCGCTCACAGAAGTGCCGCACCGAGGGGATGGCCGTCCCCGCGCCGCACTCGACGACCGCCAGGGTGCCGGGCTCCACCGCCTCGAGCCACTCCTCGAGCCGCTGCTCCTGGGCCTCGGTGCGTGAGGAGTCCCATCCCCAGTCTCCGAACATGAGGATGTTGGGCCGGAGCAGGGAGCCACAACGCTCGCAGGTGGGCAGGGGCGGCCTGGCGCGGAAGGTCTCCGGGTCCACGTCCACCGAGTACGGAGCGGCGGAGGAGATCGTCTGGCAGGAGCCGAGGCACTGGACGTGGTGGATGGAGCCGTGGACCTCGAGCAGGCGCTCCTCGGGGAAGCCGGCCTTCTGGAACTGGCCATCGACGTTGGAGGTGAAGACGAAGGCGCCGTGCCGCATGCGGGAGGCCCAGGTGCGCAGCAGCGCGAAGCCCGGGTGGGGATTCGTCGCGCGGTACAGCCCGAGCCGGTGGCCGTAGAACCCCCAGGCGAACTCGGGATCGCGCTGGAACCACTGGGGGTTGGCCATGGACGCGAAGTCGAGCCCGAGCTTCGCGTAGGCCGGATAGGCGCGCCAGAAGCCCTCGGTGCCGCGGAAGTCAGGCAGCCCCGAGTCGACGCCCATGCCGGCCCCCGCTCCGATGATGAGTGCGTCCGCCGAGCGGAGGACTTCGGCGGCACGGCGGAGTTCCTGGCGCGTCATGGTCACGTTGCTCCTGTGCACCGCCTGCCTGAACCACGGGATGGCGAGGCCTCAGTTCCACTGGTCCTGTCCACCCACCCAGGTGGCCAGCACGGACAGGTCCGAGCGGAGCAGCGTGAGATCGGCGCGATAGCCCGGCGCCACCCGGCCCAGCTGGTCGTCCAGTCCGAGGTAGCTCGCGGGATAGAGCGAAGCCATGCGCAGGCTCTCCTCGAGAGGCAGCTCCAGGAGTTGGACGCAGTTGCGCACCGCCGCCGCCATGTCGATGTCGGCTCCAGCCAACGTTCCGTTCTCCGTCACCAGGCGGCCCTCACGGCGCAGGATGGTGCGGCCATAGAGCGTGAACGAGGTGGCGGTGGTTCCCACCGGGGGCATGGCGTCGGTGACCAGGAACACCTTGCCGGCCGGCTTGATCTTCAAGAGCATCCGCAGCATCGCCGGATGGACGTGGATGCCATCGACGATGACGCCGCACCACGCCTCGGTGGACATGAGCGCGGCCAATCCGACGCCCGGCTGGCGGTTCTGGGCCGGAGGCATGGCGTTGAACATGTGCGTGAAGCCCCGCACGCCCGCCGCCAGCGCCTCGCCCGTCCGTTCATAGGAGGCCGCCGTGTGGCCCGCCGAGAGCACCGCGCCCGCCGAGGCCAGCCGCGCGATGAAGGCGTCGTCGACCCGCTCTGGCGCCAGCGTCAACAACAGGCGGCCCTTCTTGCTGGCCAGCCGCTCCGGCAGGGCCGTGAGGAACTCGACGTCCCCGGCATCGGGCTCGCGGATGAAGCGGGGATCGTGCACCCCGGGCCGCTCGCCACTGATGAAGGGGCCTTCCAGGTGGATACCAAGAACACCACTGGCGGGCCGGGACAGGACCTCGAGCACGGCATCGCAGGCCCGGCGCATCGGGGCCTGGTCATCGGTGATGAAGGTGGGCAGCAACCCCGTCGTGCCGGAGCGCCGCACGGCCGCCGCGATGGCGAGCGCCGCCTCGGCCGTGGGCGTCTCGTTGAAGAGCACGCCCCCGGCCCCGTTGACCTGAGCGTCGATGAAGCCCGGCACCAGCAGAGAATCCTCGGGCAGCCGCTGCTCCTGGGCACCGGCCGGCACGGACGAGGCGGGGACCACGGCGGAGATACGCCCGTCCTCGAGCACCACCGCGTGGCCGTCGAGCATGCGCTCGCCGTCGAAGAGTCTCGCCCCTCTCAGGACTCGTCTCATCACACTGTCTCCGTCACCTTGCGGAGGTGCACGGGCGCGTCGGGATCCAGCTCGAGCGCCGCCGCCAACCGATGCACCGCCATGTAGAAGCTCTGGATCTGGCACAGGGGCGCGATGGCGCTCGGCACGCCAGGGACCGACGGCAGCGGTTTGGTTCCCGGTACGTCCAGCACCGAGTGCACGTCCGCGCCCAGCTCCACCATCCGGCGCACGATGCTCCGGGTGCTCTCGGCCGAGTTGTCCTCCTGCCCCAGCGCCAGCACGGGGAAGCCAGGGCGGATCAGGGACAGCGGACCGTGACTCACCTCGGCGGAGCTGAAGGCCTCGGCGTGCAGCCGGCACAGCTCCTTGAACTTCAGCGCCATCTCCTGGGCCACGCCCAGGCCGCTCCCACGTCCGAGCACGAACAGGTTGCGCGCCTCGGTGAGCCGCGAGAGCGCCGGCCACCAGTCCAGCTCACGCGCCGCCTCCAGGGCCGAGGGCAGCCGCGCGATCGCGCCATGCAGCGCCGCATCCTCCGACCAGTGCGCCACCAGCTGCAGGAACGCGAGGCCGGAGAGGATGTAGGACTTCGTGGCGGCGACGCTCTGCTCCGGGCCGGCACACAGCGGGAAGCCGATGTCGCACAGGGCCTTGAGCGGAGAGTCCTCGTTGTTGACGAAGCCGACGACCAGGGCGCCACCAGCGCGGGCCGCCTCCGTCAACCGCAGCAGGTCCGGGCTGCGGCCGGACTGCGACACGGCGATGAAGAGCGAGTCCCGCAGGTCCAGGCTCCGGGTGTTGTAGACGGACGCGATGCTGGGACCCACCGAGGCCACGGCGCGCCCCAGGGTGGTCTCGATCAGGTACTTGCCGTAGCTGGACGCATGGTCGGAGCTGCCGCGCGCGCAGGTGACGACGAAGCGCGGAGGCCGCTGGCGCAGCCGCTCACCGAGCTCGGCGAAGGTACCAGCGCACTGCTGGATCTGCCGGCGGGCGACGTCCGCCGACTGGGCCGCCTCGCGCGCCATGGCGGGAACGGGAGCAGCGGGACCAGGAGCGGCGGGAGCGGGATGGGTGCCAGGGTTCATGAGCTCACCTCTGTGGACCGGTCGGGCCGGCCAGGTTCAGTTCAACGATGAAGTCGTAGGCATCGCCGCGGTAATGAGAGCGGACGAACTCCAGGGGGGTCCCGTCCTCGAGCAGGGTGCGACGCTCGATATAGAGAGCCGCCGCGCCTTCCGGCACCCCGAGCTGTTCGGCGGGCTCGGCCGTCAGCTTGACCGCCGCCAGGCGCTGCAGGGCGCGGTGGGGCGTGTAGCCCCGGCGCCGCAGCGTGTCGTAGAGCGAGCCCTGCACCTCGTTCGGATCCGGCAGGAAACGGGTGGGGATCACCGCCAATTCCAGCGCCATGGGCGTGTCATTGGCCGTGCGCAGACGTTGCAGCCGGCTGACCGTGGTCCCCGGGCTGATGCCGAGCGCCAGCGTCTCCTCGGGAGTCGCCACCGAGACCATCCGGTGCAGCCACAGGGAACCCGCGGACAGCCCGCGCGAGCCCATGTCCTCGGAGAAGCTGGTCAGCGTGGACAGGCGCTGCTCCACATAGGGGCCCCGGTTCACGAAGGTGCCCGCGCCCTGGCGCTGCTGCAACAACCCCTCGTCCAGCAACTCCTTGAGGGCCTTGCGCACCGTGACCCGGGACACCTCGAACCGCTCCGCCAGCTCGCGCTCGCTCGGCAGCGCGTCGCGATGGCCGAACTTTCCGCTGGAGATCAGCCCCCTCAGATACCGGGCCAGCTGAAGGTAGAGCGGCAGCGGCAGATCACTCGACAGCGCCTGCTTGTCGAGAGCATCGACTCCGCTCGCGTGGATGGACATGACGCCTCCGGTCTCACAAGACCACTGTGATACCAATCTACTACCATGATACCAATCTAGAACCACGGCGCAAGCAAAAACGCGTCTCACAGTGTAAGAACTACTGAATAAGTCCTCGGAATCACTGGTTTTTCGCGGTGTGTCAAATGGGAATTCCCCGTCTTGCCAGAATGCACGCGAAAAATTCGTTGAAAGCGACAAGCAAACTGGTATCTTGCGCCAGTCCAATCTAATACCAGTGGGTCCCGAGGGGAGGGCCGCATGGCGAAGGACACGGAGGGGACTGCACGGCGGTTCCAGGGGCTGGATACCTGGGGGACCGGGGAGGTCCTGGAGGCGCTGTGGAGCAGTCAATCGCGCGCGGCGGCGGCGTGTCTGCCGGCGTTGCCCGTGCTCGGGCGCGCCGTGGACGCAGCGGTCGCGCGGCTGTCCTCCAGTGGTGGCCGACTGGTCTACGCGGGCGCCGGCTCCTCGGGCATGCTCGCGGCCCTGGATGCGCTCGAGCTGGGGCCGACCTTCGGCTGGCCCACGGGCCGCCTCTCCATCCTGCTGGCCGGGGGTCTGGACCTGGTGCGCGGTATCGATGGTGGCGCCGAGGATGACGAGGGGGCGGGACGCACCCGCGCCCGCGACACCCGGCTGGGCCCCTCCGATGTGGTGCTCGGCGTCTCCGCCAGTGGAGGCAGCGCCTTCACGGTGAGCATCGTGGACGAGGCGCGGCGGCACGGCGCCCTGACGGTGGCCGTCGCCAACCTGGCGGAGTCGCCGCTGGTGCGCGCCGCCGAGCACGCGGTGGTGGTGAACACGGGCGCGGAGGTCATCGCCGGCTCCACCCGGCTGGGCGCCGGCACGTCGCAGAAGGTGGTCCTCAACCTCTTCTCGACGGCCACCATGGTGGGCCTCGGGCTCGTCTACGACAACCTGATGTGCCACGTGCGGCCGGAGAACGCGAAGCTGCGTCAGCGCTGCACCACCATCATCTCCCGCATCGCCCAGGTCGGGGAGGACGCCGCCGCCGACGCCCTCGCCCGCCATGGCGACATCCCCCACGCGGTACTCGGCCTGGCCGGCCTCTCCACCGAGGAGGCCGACGCCGCCCTGAACCGCGCCGGTGGGAACCTGCGTACCGCGCTCTCGTCGATCGAACCCAAACGGAGGAACGGCTGATGGCCACGCTGAAGCTCGTCTCACCCATCGCCGGTTGGGCGACTGGACTGGAGG
The DNA here is from genome assembly GCF_016887565.1 of Archangium violaceum. Classification (NCBI taxonomy): domain Bacteria; kingdom Pseudomonadati; phylum Myxococcota; class Myxococcia; order Myxococcales; family Archangiaceae; genus Archangium; species Archangium violaceum. The sequence continues at coordinate 5,760,161 of NZ_CP069396.1, read as the reverse complement.
AAGTACCGGATCCCGCCTTCGCCCAGCGGATGGTGGGGGACGGCATCGCGGTGGACCCGACGTCGCCCGAGCTGCGGGCGCCCTGCGATGGCGTCATCGTGTCGGTGCATGCGTCCCGCCATGCCTGCACGCTCCGCTCGGACAGCGGCGCGGAGATCCTCCTTCATATCGGCGTCGACACGGTGGACCTGAAGGGCGAGGGCTTCACGGTCCGCGTCCGCGAGGGCCAGAGCGTGCGGACGGGGGATCTGCTGATCTCCTTCGATCTGGATCTGCTGGCCCGCAAGGCACGCAGCCTCGTGACCAGCATGGTGGTGGTCAACGGTGAGGGCTACACGGTCACCGACCGGGTCCAGGACCGTACGGTGGCGGTCGGCGAGCCGCTCCTGTCGATCGCGGGCCAGGCGCCGGCGGCCCTCCAGGCCCCGGTGAGCACCGAGACGGCGGAGCAGCGGGTGCGCCTGCTCATCCCCCACGGCCTCCACGCCCGTCCCGCCGCCGCCTTCTCGCGGCACGCCCGGCTGCACGCGGGCACCGTGACGCTGAGCGGCAAGGAGCGCACGGCCAACGGCAAGAGTGTCGTGGCGCTCATGGGGCTTGGCGCCCGTCACGGGGACACGCTGACGATCACCGTGCGCGGTGAGCAGGCCGAGCGCGTGGCGAAGGAGCTGGCGGAGCTGGTGATCAGCGGACTGGGAGATCCGGTCCACCCCATCGCCGAGCAGCCGGCCGCCGCCCCCGCCCCCGAGGAGGCGCGGGCGACCGAGTCCTCCACCCTGCCCTTCGCTCCCGGCACGGAGGTGCTGCTCAAGGGCACCATCGCGGCCCCGGGCCTCGCGGTCGGACACGCCGTCCGGATTGTCGATGAGCAGCCCGAGCTGTCCGAGAGTGGCCGGGGCGTGGCGGAGGAGCAGCGCCGCCTGGGCGAGGCCCTCGCCAGCGTGCGGCGGGAGCTCGAGGCGCTGGTCGAGAAGGAGGGCGCGGGTGCCGCGGCGAGGACGGAGATCTTCCGGGCGCACCTCTCGCTGCTGGAGGACCCGGAGCTCACCGACGCCGCGAGCCAGGAGATCTCCGCGGGCCGGAGCGCCGCGTGGGCCTGGCGTGCGGCGGTCGAGCAGCATGTGAAGGTGCTGCACGACCTGGACGATCCCCTCCTGGCGGAGCGGGTCGGCGATCTGCGCGACATCGGCCGGCGCGTGATCGCGCAGCTGACGGGCAAGGGCGGCTCGCGGGTGCCGGCCGAGCTGCCACGGGACGCCATCCTGGTGGCCGACGAGCTGCTGCCGTCCGACCTGGCGGCGGTTCCTCCGGATCGCCTGGCGGCGCTCTGTACGGCGCGCGGAGGCCCGACGTCGCATGTGGCCATCCTGGCCGCGGGCATGGGCATTCCGGCGGTGGTGGCGGTCGGCGACGCGGCCCTTCGGGTACCGGATGGCGCGGCGATGATCGTCGATGGTGACCGGGGCGAGGCGCGCGTCTTCCCGCCCAACGAGACGCTCGAGGCCACCGTGCACGCCATCGCGGCCCGCACGGCGCGCCGCGAGGCCAACCTGGCGCATGCGCACGAGGGCTGTCGCACGGCGGATGGCGTCCGCATCGAGGTCTTCGCCAACGTGGGCCGTCCCGGCGACGCGGCGTCGGCCACCGCCAAGGGCGCCGAGGGCTGTGGCCTGCTGCGCACCGAGTTCCTGTTCCTGGAGCGCGTCACCGCGCCGAGCGAGGCCGAGCAGGCCGCCCAGTACCAGGAGATCGCCGACGCCATGCGGGGCCATCCGGTGGTCATCCGGACACTGGACGTGGGAGGCGACAAGCCACTGGCCTACCTGCCCCTGCCGAAGGAGGAGAACCCGGTGCTCGGCCTGCGAGGCGTGCGCGTCTCGCTGCGCCACCCCGACCTGCTGCGCGCGCAGCTCCGCGCCATCCTGCGGGTCAAGCCGGTGGGCGTCTGCCGCATCCTCGTCCCGATGGTCACCTCCGCGTCCGAGATGCGAGCGGTGCGGGAGATCATCGAGGACGAGCGCGAGGCGCTGGGCATCACCGAGCCGATCTCCGTCGGAGCGATGATCGAGGTGCCGGTGGCGGCGGTGCTGGCGGACCGGCTGGCGGCCGAGGCGGACTTCCTCTCCATCGGCACGAACGATCTCACGCAGTACGCGCTCGCGATGGATCGCGGCAACCCGCACGTGGCGGCGCAGCTCGACGGCCTGCACCCGGGTGTGCTGCGACTGGTGGGGCAGGCGGTGGAGGGGGCGCGCAAGCACGGGCGCCCGGTGGCGGTGTGCGGTGGAATCGCCTCGGATCCCCGGGCGGCGCCGCTGCTCATCGGTCTGGGCGTGACGGAGCTGTCGGCGACGCCGGCGGTGGTTCCCGATCTGAAGGCATTCATCCGGACGCTCACCCTCCCCCAGTGCGTGGAGGTGGCGCGGACGGCGTTGCGGTTCGAAAGCGGTGACGAAGTACGAGCTCTGGTGACGAGCACCTGGCCGGGCCTGTGAGGGGCCGTTCTCGAGAAAACGGAGGCACAGTCGTGGTGACCAATAAATTCGCAGGAGTGCAGCAACTTGGGCGTGCGCTCATGCTGCCCATCGCCGTCCTACCCATCGCCGGTCTGCTGCTGCGTCTTGGACAGCCAGACCTTCTGAATATTCCCTTCATCGCGGCCGCTGGCGACGCCATCTTCTCCAACCTCGGACTCCTGTTCGCGGTGGGCGTGGCCGTCGGCTTCGCCAAGGAGAACCACGGCGCCGCCGGACTGGCTGGCGCCGTGGGTTTCTTCATCACCATCAAGGGCGTGGACGCGCTCGTGACCGTGCCGCCGGAGGTGATCGCGGATCTCACCGGGGCCGCCAAGGACCTGGCCGTCTCCGGCTACAAGGCGCGCCTGGCGTCGAAGATCAGCGTCCCGGTCGGCATCCTGTCCGGACTGATCGCCGGCACGATGTACAACCGCTTCAAGGACATCAAGCTGCCGGAATACCTGGCGTTCTTCGGTGGCCGCCGCTTCGTGCCGATCATCACCGGCCTGGCCTGTCTGGTGCTGGCGCTGGTGTTTGGCTTTGGCTTCCCCGTCATCGAGGCGGGCCTGGATGGCGTCAGCCGCTCGGTGTTCGCCGCCGGCAAGTTCGGCCTGTTCATGTACGGCCTCTTCAACCGCCTGCTGATCGTCACGGGCCTGCACCACATCATCAACAACATCGCCTGGTTCCTGCTGGGTGACTTCAACGGCGTGACGGGTGACCTGAAGCGCTTCTTCGCCGGAGACCCGACGGCCGGCGCGATGATGGCGGGCTTCTTCCCGGTGATGATGTTCGGTCTGCCGGCGGCCTGCCTCGCCATGTACCACGCGGCGCCCAAGCAGAACCGCGCCAAGGTGGGCGGCGTGCTGCTGTCCATGGCGCTGACGTCCTTCCTGACGGGCGTCACCGAGCCCATCGAGTTCGCCTTCATGTTCCTGGCGCCGCCGCTCTACCTGCTGCACGCGGTGCTGACCGGTCTGTCGCTCGTCATCATGGACGCGCTGAACGTGAAGCTCGGCTTCGGGTTCTCGGCCGGCCTGTTCGACTACGTGCTGAACTACGGCAAGGCGACCCACCCCATCCTGCTGCTGCCCGTGGGCGCGGTCTACGGCGGCGTCTACTACGGCGTGTTCCGCTACTGCATCGCCCGCTTCAACCTGAAGACGATCGGCCGGGAGGACGAGACGGCGGCCTCCGCCGACGTGGCCTCCAGCGGCAGTGGCATCTCCGCCCCCGCGCTGGCCCGGGGTGCCGCCTACCTGAAGGCGCTCGGCGGCAACGCCAACGTCCAGGCCGTCGACGCCTGCACCACGCGCCTGCGGCTCACCGTCGCCGACAACAACCGCGTCGACGAGGCGGCGCTCAAGGCGCTCGGTGCGCGCGGCGTCATCCGCCCGGCGGCGGGCAGCGTGCAGGTCATCATCGGGCCGCTCGCCGACCAGGTGGCGGGCGAGGTCCGGGAGGCACTGCAGGGCTCCACCTCGGCCCCGGCCGCCAGGGACGACAAGTCGCTGGCGCGCGCCATGCTCGCGGCCCTCGGCGGTTCCGCCAACGTGCGTGAGATCGGCACCTGCACCACGCGCCTGCGGTTGATCGTCGTCGACGACAAGCTCGTGGACGAGGTGGCGCTCAAGGGGCTCGGGACGCGCGGCGTGGTCAAGCCGGCCGCTGGAGCCGTGCAAGTCATCATCGGGCCCACCGCCGAACGGGTGGCCGACGAGATCCGCTCACTGATGGTGGCCTGACCCCATCCAAAGCCTTCCAGTCGTGCACCAGCCTGGGGGATGGGGAAACCCATCCCCGCCAGGAATGGACTGGTGTTGTCTTCAACAACCCCCAACCCCCCGCAGACGACCGAGGTTCGAACATGAAGTCTCCCCGTTTCGCCTCTCTCTCCCGTCCTCGCTGTTCCATGCGCTCGCTGGCGACCGCCCTGACTCTCCTGTCCGCTGGCACGGCCAGCGCGGACTCGCTGTCGGATCGGCTGAGCTTCTCGATGTACGGCCGCGTTGGCGTGGCCTGGGCCCCCTCCTCCGGTGATTACATCCAGGGCAAGTCGTTGAACCTCACGGGCAACTCCCTGGGTGGCCGCCTCGAGGAGGGCGACTATCTGGAGCCCACCATCAGGGTCCACCTTCTCAAGCCCACCGCGGAGGAGCTGGCGGTCAACAAAGACTCCCCCTACGCCACCGCGGTCATCACCCCGGCGATGTGGGCCAACAACGGCCTGTTCATCGCCCTCACCAGCAACCGGGGCGCCCAGACGCTGACCTTCGAGCTGGGTGAGGCCTACCTCGAGGCGGGCCACATCCTCACCCCGGGCCTGAAGTTCTGGGCCGGAGCCCGCTACTACCGCGGCACCAACGTGTACCTGGCGGATACCTTCTACTTCAACAACCTCTCCTCGCAGGGCGCGGGCGTCCAGTACGGCGGGCTGGACGTGGCGGTGCTGCTGCAGACGTCCGTCAACGGCTCGCAGTACAACTTCGACTCCAACGGTGACGGCATCCTGGACATCCGTCGTCAGCGCACCCTCCTGGTGGGCCAGTACAAGCACCAGTTCACGTCCGGTCACTACGCCCAGGTGCTCGGCGAGCTGCACGCGCTGCCGGAGACGAAGGCGCGGCTCCCGTCGGACTCCACCGTGCTGCCCTCCGACCTCGGCTGGGTGGCGGGCATCAAGGGCTACCTGAACCTCGGCAACGACAGCTTCAACGAGCTCTCGGTGCGCTACGGCAGCCGCATCGCCAACGGCGGCTCGGCTGGCTCCCAGTCCTGGGTGACCTTCGGCGCCCCGGCCGCCAACGGCAAGTACGGCAACGCGCGCAGCCTCGAGGTGGTGGAGCACATCCTCTACAACGTCAATCCCCTCCTGAGCCTCAACGGGTACGGCATCCTCCACTACGGCCAGGGCGCGAGCGGCGCGGCGACGGACAAGTTCATGGACTTCTCCGTGGGCGCCCAGAGCACCGTGTACCTGCACAAGAACTTCCACCTCATGAACGAGGCCAGCTTCCAGGGCGTGCGCGATGGCAGCGACCCGCTCAACACCGCCACCAAGCTGTCGCTCGTGCCGACCCTCGTGCCCAACGGGCAGAGCAGCCCCTTCGCCCGGCCGCACCTGCGCCTGTTCTACACCATCGCCTTCTACAACCAGCAGGCGGTGGACAAGCTCCACTCGCCCTACCTCCAGACCGTCGGCTCCAGCTCCATCGGCCACTTCCTCGGCGCTCGCGTCGAGTGGTGGATCTGAGCCATTCCCAGCAACCGTTTCGGATATCCCACACAGAAGAAACAGAAGGACATCATGAAGCGATTCCTCATCTCTCTTCCTGTCATGGCGGTGCTGGCCTCGGGCTGTCAGGAGCCGGGTGACAAGAACCCCGACACCGGCGATTCCACCCCGCAGCTCCCGGCCGAGCTCACGGTTCAATGGCAGCCCATCGACAACTCGGTGGGCAGCTGGAAGTTCTTCCGCTCCGAGTTCACCCTGGAGAACCGGGGTCCTCGCGAGCTGGGCAGCAGCGGTTGGAAGCTCTACTTCAGCATCATCCGGCGTCCGCTGAACGAGGGCGAAGGCGACGACACCGGCATCCAGAACCTCACGGCGCAAGGCCTCAAGCTCTCGAAGGGAGACGCGGCCGGGAGCGGCGACTACCTCGTGCTCGAGCCCCTGCCGAGCTTCAAGCCGATCGCCGCGGGTGAGAAGCGCGTCATCAGCGTGCTGTTCCAGGACTGGGCGATCATGAAGACGGACGCCCCGGCCGGCTTCCACATCACGTTCCAGGGAGACGGGTTCGACCCCAAGGTCGCCTTCGCCGTGCCGTCGACGGTCAAGATCGACCCGGCCGACCCCAAGCAGACCACGCGCTGGGAGGGCGATGTGCTGCCGGTCCAGACGCCGGCGCTGCGCCATGACGAGAACCCATCCCTCCAGAACCTGGAGCTCTCGGCCCGGCTCCTCCCCTCCCCGCGCCGGATCGAGACCGGAACGGGCCAGGTGACGCTGCGCGGCGGCACTGTCATCGGCTACCCCTCGGACCTGAAGAACGAGGCCGCCTACCTGACGGCCGCGCTGGGCGACGTGCTCGCCGGCACGGTCTCGATGCAGGCCGCGAGCGGGAGCGAGCAGATCTCCCTGAGCATCGACGCCAACCTCGACATCGACGAGGATGGCGCTCGTGACGCGGAGGGCTACGTCCTCGACGTGAAGGACGGCAAGGTGGCCATCAAGGGCGCGGACGCCGCGGGCGTGTTCTACGGCATCCAGACGCTCCGCCAGCTCGTGCCGGTGGAGGCGTACGCCGCCGCGGCGCAGATCGCCAACCGCAGCACGGAGCTCGCCCTGCCGGTGGTGCACATCGCCGACGCGCCGGGCTTCGTCTACCGCGGCATGGCGCTGGACGTGGCGCGCCACTTCCAGACCAAGGAGACGGTCAAGAAGCTGCTCGACGTGCTCTCGCACTACAAGATCAACAAGTTCCACTTCCGCCTGACGGACGACGAGGGCTGGCGCCTGGAGATCCCCGGCATCCCGGAGCTGACGAGCTACGGCGCGCGCCGCGGGTTCGACCCGGCCGAGGCCGAGATGCTCCACTCGGGGCTGGGGTCCATGAACGACCTCGGGGGCGACGACTTCGTCAGCCTCAAGCCGGCCTCGCAGAAGCTGGCCAATGGCAACGAGGCCTGGCCGGCCTACCAGGGCTTCGAGACGGCGACGCTCAACTACGTCGGCAAGGGCAACGGCTTCTACACGACGAAGGACTTCGAGGAGATCCTCGCCTACGCCGCGGAGCGTCACATCGACGTCATCCCGGAGGTCGACGTGCCGGGCCACGCGCGCGCCGCCGTGATGGCCATGGAGTACCGCTACCGCAAGTACAAGGACTCGGATCCCACCAAGGCGACCGAGTACCGCCTGCGCGACCCCCAGGACACGTCCAAGCACAAGAGCGTGCAGGAGTACACGGACAACTTCCTGAATCCTTGCATGGATAGCTCGTATGCCTTCCTCACCAAGGTGGCCAACGAGATCAAGGCCCGCTACGACGCGGTGCCCAGCGCCCGGCTGATGGCCATCCACGGCGGCGGTGACGAGCTCCCGAATCCGGCCTCGAACGTCTGGTGGACGGGCTCCCCCCTGTGCAAGAGCAACCCCGAGACGAAGGACCTGACGGACATCCAGCTGTACAACCGCTTCTTCACGAAGTGGAGTCAGATCATCCAGAAGACCGGCACGAAGATGACGGGCTGGGATGACATCATCCACAACGGCCTGAAGCTGGATGGCTTCATCCCCATGCCGTGGAGCAACGTGTGGGGCTGGGGCCGCGAGGACGACGCCTACAAGTTCGCCAACGAGGGCTACCAGGTCATCCTCTCCCACTCGACGAACCTCTACATGGACCTGGCGTACAACAAGGATCCGGACGAGCCGGGCTACTACTGGGCCAACTTCGTCGACGAGAAGAAGACCTTCGAGTACCGGCCTTTCGACATCTACGCCAACGCGACCCATGACCGCATGGGCAACCCCCTCTCCGCCGACGCCATGAAGGACAAGGTGCGGCTCACCGAGGCGGGCAGGAAGAACATCCTCGGCATGCACGGTCTGCTCTTCAGCGAGAACGTGAAGACGGAGGGCATCCTCGAGTACCTGGCCTTCCCGAAGGTGCTCGGCGTCGCGGAGCGCGCCTGGAACCCGGAGCTGCCGCCGGTGGAGGAGATGCCCGCGCTCTGGGCCCGCTTCACCAACAGCCTGGGCCAGTACGTGCTGCCGCGTCTGGGTGCCTACCGCGCCGTGGACCTGCGCGATGAGATCCCCAATGGCGTGGGCGTGAACTACCGCATCCCCCTGCCCGGTGCGCGCATCCTCGACGGGAAGCTGAACGCCAACGTGCGCTTCCCCGGCCTGGCCGTGGAGTACTCCACCAACGGGGGCTCCAGTTGGAAGCAGTACTCGGCGCCCGTGGCCGTCTCGGGCAAGGTCCTGCTCAGGACCCGCGCGAGCGATGGACGTTACAGCCGCACCGCCGAGCTGAACTGACCTGAAGAGGTGTGTAGCAACCACGCGCGTGTGAGTCCTTGCGGCTCACACGCGCGTTACTTTTTGGGGCTCCCAGCCCCATTTCTCTTCTGTGGTGTAATCCCTACAGATTCGTGTATAACTGGACAAGCCTGCGATAGGCTAAAAAGGCCGACTTGCCGCTTAATCGACTTGACGCGAAAACGCATTTTTGCGATTGTTTGGCTGCGTACCCGCCATTGATTGCAGCCAAAAGAGACACATGTGCGCGGCTGACTGGGGGTTGTTCTCGATCAGCACCCCCCCTGGACGAGGCCATTGCGGGTCGCGCCATGAAAGCGGTTTCAACGCGAATGAGAGGTCGATAATGCGTCGCAACAAGTGGGTCGTTGGCATGGTCGTGTCCGCCCTGTCGGTCGGGGCTTGTGGCCAGGAGACGGTCTCGCCAGAGGCGGAAGGGCCTGGAAGTGTGATGAAGGCTCCTCTCGCGACTGCCTGGGCGCCGAACGTCGCCTATAGCGTGGGAGCCCAGGTCACCTACGGAGGCCGGCTCTACTCCTGTATCCAGGCCCACACCTCGCTGACGGGCTGGGAGCCCTCGAACGTTCCCGCCCTGTGGCAGGACCTGGGCACGTCGGGTGGCGGCGACACCACGGCGCCCACCGTGAACGCGAGCGCCAACTCCACCAACTTCACCGCCGCTGGCACCCTCAACCTCACCGCCAGCGCCACCGACAACGTCGGCGTCACCAAGGTGGAGATCCTCGAGAACAACGTCCTCGTCGCCACCGCCTCCAGCTACAGCCGCAGCTTCAGCAGCTCGACCCAGAACGGTACGTACACCTATACCGTGAGGGCCTTCGACGCCGCGGGCAACGTGGGCACCAAGACGGTGACCGTCACCGTGAACATCGGCGGCACGGGCGGTGGCGGCAAGCGCCGCATCGCCTACTTCACCGCGTGGGGCATCTACGGCCGCAACTACCAGGTCTCCAACATCCCGGCCGCCAAGCTCACGCACATCAACTACGCCTTCTCCAACATCTCGCCGGATGGCAAGTGCATCCTCGGCGACTCCTACGCCGACATCGACAAGGCCGGTGGCTGGGCGGGCGAGTGGGACGCGGGTCAGCTGCGCGGCAACTTCCGCGCCCTGAAGGAGCTCAAGAAGACCCAGTCGCATCTCAAGCTCCTCATCTCCGTGGGCGGCTGGAGCTGGTCCAAGTACTTCTCGCAGGTGGCCGCCACCGCGGCCTCCCGTCAGGCCTTCGTGAAGTCCTGCGTGGACCTCTACATCAAGGGTCAGTACCCCGGGGTGGATCCGGTCAACGGCGTCGGCGTCTTCGACGGCATCGACATCGACTGGGAGTACCCCACGGGCGGCGGCCTGGATGGCAACATCAGCAGCCCCGCGGACAAGCAGAACTACACGCTGCTGATGCAGGAGTTCCGCAACCAGCTCAACGCCGTCACCTCGAGCACGGGCAAGCCGTACCTGCTCACCATCGCGTCCCTGGCCTCTCCTGACGGCCTGGTGAACAAGCAGGAGACGAAGAACCTGTCGAACATCCTCGACTGGATCAACGTCATGACCTACGACTACCACGGCGCCTTCGAGAGCACGACGAACTTCCAGTCCGCGCTCTACGCCGTCCCCGGCGACCCGGCCGCGAGCACCGGCTTCTGGAGCGACGCGACGGTGTCGAAGATGCTCGAGCTGGGCGTGCCGGCCAACAAGATCGTCCTGGGCGTGCCGTACTACGGCCGCGGCTGGGGCAACGTGCCGAGCACCAACAACGGCCTCTTCCAGCCTGGCGTCCCCACCAAGGGCACCTGGGATGACGGCGCGTCCGGCCTGACGGGTGTGTTCGACTTCAAGGACATCAAGAACAACTACGAGCGCGCCGGCTCCGGGTACACCAAGTACTTCCACCCGCAGGCCAATGAGGCCTACGTCTACAACCCGTCCACGAAGATCTGGATCGCCTACGACGACGTGCAGTCCATGAACGCCAAGGCGGACTACATCCTGAGCAAGGGCCTGGGTGGTTCGATGGCCTGGGAGCTGAGCTCGGATGACGGCTCGCTGACGGATGCGCTGTACCAGAAGCTGAAGTAACCCCCTGTCCGGCCACGCGAAGTGCTCGCGTGGCCGGACCTCCAGCATGAACGGTAGTCGCAGCACCTGACCGGTGGGGACGCATGCGTCCTTGCCGGTGCCGGTATTGCCGTGGCCGAGGGGCGGGGCTCGTCAGGGTCCGGGATTGGGGCTCGAACCCAGAGAGCCCCGCCCCCCGCAGGCCGGCGTACCGGGGATGAACCCCCCTCCCCCACCCCCCTTCTACCCATGCAAATGCTCAGAACCCACAGCACGTGTAATCGCCCGATGATGGTGCCCACCGAGGAGCCGCGCATCCGTGCGGCGATCGCGGGACGGCGTGATGCGGCCGAGTCCCTGCTGGCGGAACTGCTTCCGCGGGTACGCAACCTCGTCCGGTACTCGGTCCACGTCGACTCCGAGGTAGATGACATCACCCAGGAGGCGCTGGTCGCCATCCTGCGCGGGCTGCCCACCTACCGCGGAGAAGGCGCGTTCGTGTCCTGGGCGGACCGAGTGGTGGTCCGCGTCACCTTCGCCGCCTCGAGACGGGCGCGCGCCGAGCGCAGCCAGGTGGACGTGGACGACGAGGCCGTGGAGTCGGCCACGATGGCCTCGGAGGACGAGGCTCCGGATGACTGCCTGCTGCGCGAGCACATGACGAAGCTGCTGGAGCGGCTCTCCGACGAGCAGCGGCGCGCCCTGCTCCTCCACCACGTGATGGGGATGAGCGTCCCGGAGATGGCCGAGGAGCTGGAGGTCCCCTTCGAGACGGTCCGCAGCCGGCTGCGCCTGGGCCGGGCCCACCTGCGCGAGCTCCTCTTCCGCGAGGTCGGACAAGACGCAGTGATGCTGTGAAAGGCCTTTCACGCCTTCTGGTGGTTTCGTCGTCGCGCTCGTGGCACCCGGCTGACCCCGGCAACCCCCACTGCTGATGAGGCTCCTGGTGCCCGCGAGCACCCGCTCCCCGGCAACCCCCACTGCTGGAGGGCCTGGCGGCGGAATCACCCGTGTCACCACCGGGTGCGAGTCAGCACCGCTCGCACCCGGTGGTGGCCCGCCCGCCGCTAGTACTTCGGGAGGTTGGGCAGGCTCTGGTTGCAATTGCTGGTGATGCTCAGGAGCTGGCACACCAGCTGGCCAGCGGAGTTCACCCCCGCCGCTCCGGCCGGGGGCGACGCGTGGACGCGCTCCTTCCAGATCTGCCACACCATCATGCCGTCCGTCGGCTTGCCCTTGTTCTTCATGTACGTGGCGAGCGTCTCGACGTTGTAATACTTCGTCGCCATGTTGTTCTGCCCGGTGAGCATCTCGGCGTCGTACACCGTGCCGGGCTCCGCGTTGAGCTTCAGCGTCGCGCCACCGGCGCCCTCCGGAGCGATCTCCAGACCCATGGCGATGGGCCCGCTGTAGATGGCCCGGTAGGACTCATAGCCCTCGCGCGGGTCGTAGTAGTCGCCGCCGTCGTAGGACATGAGGTTGATGTGGTGCAGCTTGTTGCCGTGGTTCTTCACCACCGTGTACATCGTTCCACCGAAGGGCGAGCCCCACTGCACCTTGCCCTCCTCGAACGGCGTGCCCTTCACGTAGTAGGCGCCCGTGGACCAGCCGGCGATCGAGATGCCCAGCGACAGGCCCCGGCTCTGGATGGTGTTGTGGAGGCTGGTGATGATGTTGGAGATCTCCCCATCCTTGCTGCAGCTGAACTGGTCCGCCGTGAGCTTGTTGCAGCTGCTGCCGCTGGACTCCCAGTCGATGTCGACGCCGTCGGCACCCAGGTCCTGCGCCAGGTCGACGACGTGCGCCGCGTTGAAGTTCGCCCACTGGCTGCCCTGGCTGTAGCTCCAACCGCCGACGGAGATCCACACCTGGGTGCCGCGCTGGCGCAGCGCCTTGATGTTGTTGATGAGCGTCAGCGCCTGCTCCCGGGTGAACTTCTTCTGCCCGGTGTTCGTCGTGGCCCCCTCGAAGAACTCGAAGCCCGCCACGGCCTGATCGAACTCGTACGAGCCCTTCACGTACGCCATGTCCGGCCGCACGAAGGCGAGGTTCACGTGCGTGTAGTAGCTGGGGATGATGGCGGGCGTGAGGTCGTTGATGCTCGTGTTCCAGCTGCTGGCGTAGCCGATGTACATCCTCCCGGTCGGGGGAGGCGGAGGAGTGCCGCCGATGTTGACGGTGACGCTCGCCGCGCTGGAGGTGGCGGTGTTCCCCGCGGCGTCATAGGCCTTGGCCGTGTAGCCGTAGGTGCCGTTCTGGCCGCTGGAGCTGAAGGCGTCGGACGCGGTGAAGGGGCTGGAGGTGTCCGTGCTCAGCAGCACCCCGTTCCTGAAGAACTCGACCTTCGTCACGCCCACGTTGTCGGTGGCCGGCGCGGAGAGGCTCACGCTGCCCGCGCTCGTGAGGTTGGTCGGGCTGGCCGAGAGGCTCACCGCCGGAGGCGTGGCATCCACGGGAGGCGGCAGGCTCCCGCCACAGGAGTACCCGTTGATGGTGCAGGTGCTCACCCCGCTGTAGGTGCCCGTGCCTCCGTAGGTGACGGTGATGGTGCCGTTGGCGGGCACGATGTTGCCGCCCCAGGTGTTCGGCAGGACGGTCCACGTCCCGTCGCTCGCCCGGGTGGCGGAACCGCCGGCGCCCCAGGGAGTACCGCTGATCGCGGCGTTGCCGTTGAACTTGAAGGACACCGCCCAGTCGGAGATCTGGCTGCTCGTGGTGTTCTTGATGGTGATCACACCATTGAAGCCACCCTCCCAGCTCGAGCTGCTGCTGAAGGTAGCGGTCAGTCCCGCGGCGTTGGCCGCGAGCTCGAGACCCTGGGAGCCCACCGGCTCCTGGGGCTCCTGCCCACCACATGCCGCGAGCGTGCCCAACAGACCGGTGATGAGGAACTTCCGCGTCCTGCTCATGAGACCTCCGAGGAAAGGGACAGGGACAAAAGGCCCGAGAATGAGAGGGCCGGACCCGGCGTTTCGGGTCAGCATGTCCATGTCCACGTCTCGGAATGAGCGGGCCGCGGGCTACGCCAGCATTCCGCGGGCGAGCAGCTCGGCGCGCAGTTGCTCGGGGCTCTCGAAGCGCACCGCCTGCATGCCCACCGCCCGCGCTCCGTCGACGTTCTTCTGGACGTCGTCGATGAACAGACAGCGCTCGGGCTCGAGGCCGTACTGATGGCAGAGGCGCCGGTAGATGGCTGGATCCGGCTTGAGCATCCGGCATTCCCCCGAGACGACACAGCCGTCGAAGCTCGCGAGGAACGGCCAGCGCGTCCTGGCATACGCGAACTTCTCCGCCGAGAAGTTGGTGATCGCGTAGACCGGACCCCGGGATTGAAGGGCCTTCAGGAGATCGACCGTGCCATCGAAGACACGGGGGATCATCTCCTCCCAGCGCGTGTCGTAGCAGCGGATGAGCTCGGCATGCTCCGGGAACCGCCCGGACAGCTCGGAGATGGCCTCGGCCCAGGTGCGGCCACCATCCTGCTGCTGGTTCCACTCCGACGTGCAGACGGTGGTGAGGAAGTGCTCCATCGCCGCCTCATCGGGGAAGAGCTTGCGATAGAGGTAGCGCGGGTTCCAGTCGAGGAGCACGCCGCCGATGTCGAACACGGGCACGAGCGGTTGGGAATTCATGGAGTCGGAAGCTCCGGGAAGTGGCCGCCGGACGGGAGTGCCCGGCGGCCACCGGTATACACCGCTCTCAGGCCCGGCCGGAGGCCTGACGGCCGCGCCGGGAGATGGCGTCGATGGAGGCGGCCACGAGCAGCACCGCGCCCGTCACCATGAACTTCACCGACGAGGACAGCGCCAGCAGATCCATCCCGTTGGAGATGGAGCCGATGACCAGCGCCCCGAGGATCGCCGACCAGGCCGAGCCCCGCCCACCGAAGAGGCTGGTGCCGCCGATCACCGCCGCGGCGATGGCGTTGAGCAGGATGTCACCGCTGCCCGACGACTGGTTCACCGCCAGCAGTCGCGAGGAGGCGAGGATGCCTCCGGCGGCCGCCAGCGTGGAGCCCAGCGTGAAGACGGCGACCCGGATGCGCTCGACCCGGATGCCGGAGCGCCGCGACGCCTCCATGTTGCCACCCACGGCGAAGACGTGACGGCCGAAGCGCGTGCACACCAGCACCGTCTCGAGCAGCAGGACGACGCCCACGAGGATCAGCGTCCCGAGCGGCAGGCCGCGATCCTGCGTGAAGATGGCGGTGGCCGCCACCAGGGCACCCGAGGTGAGGGCCACCCGGGTGGCGGTGGCGCGGACGCGCGGCAGCGGCAGCCCCGCCGCCGACCGCCTCGCCCGCTCGAGGGCGACGGTCGCCAGGTCCACGATGACGATGAGGATCACCAGGGGCCAGGCAACGGACGACTCGAAGAACGTGCCGGTCATCCCGGTGATGAACCGGTCGTTCAGGTTCACCGTGCCCGTACCGCCCAGCACGTAGAGCAGCGCGCCCTGCCATCCGAGGAACCCGGCCAGGGTGACCACGAAGGACGGGACCCGGAACCGGGTGATCCAGATGCCCTGGAACAGCCCGATCGCCGCGCCCGTGCCCAGACCGGCCAGCAGCGAGGGGATGGCCCCCCACTGCAGCTTGACGTTGAGGATGGCCATCACGGCGGCGGCCAGACCGCTCACCGCACCCGCCGACAGGTCGATCTCCCCGAGCAGCAGCACCAGCACGATGCCCGCGGAGATCATCCCCATGGCGGCGATCTGCAGCATGAGGTTGGTGAGGTTGACCGCGGACAGGAAGCGCTCATTGGCCAGGTAGAAGGTCACCCAGATGGCCACCAGCCCGATGAGGACGGGCAGGCTTCCCAACTCTCCCTGCGAGACGCGGCGGCGGAAGCCCTTCCAGGCCCCCATCAGCCCCGGCTCATCCTGGATCAGACGAGGATCGATCGCTGGCATGGCATTCGGAGCCGCGCTCATGGCTGCACCCCTACGGACTGGGCCCTTTCGCCCGACGGAATGGCACCGGTGATGGCGGAGACGACCTCCACCTCCTTGGCCGCCTTGACATCGAACGTCGCTACCCGCCGGCCCAGCCGCATCACGATGATGCGGTCGGCCACGGAGAACACGTCCGCCAGGTTGTGGCTGATGACCACGACCCCCAGGCCCTGCTCACGCAGCCGCCGGATGAGATCGAGCACCTGCCGTGTCTGCGCGACACCGAGCGCCGCCGTGGGCTCGTCCAGCAGCACCATCTTCGGCGAGCCCATCATCGCGCGAGCCACGGCGATGGACTGCCGCTGGCCACCGGACAGCGAGGCCACCTGCGTGCGCGCGCTCGGAATGCTCACCGAGAGCCGTTGAAGCAGCTCGGCGGACTGGCGCTCCATGGTCGTCTCATCGAGCCAGCCCAGCAGCCCGCCCATGCCCTTGGCGGCCAGCTCCCGCCCGAGGAACAGGTTGCCGACCACGTCCAGGTTATCGCAGAGGGCGAGGTCCTGGTACACGGTCGCGATCCCCAGCGAGGTGGACTTCTGCGGCATGCCCAGGGTCACCGGCTTGCCCTCGAAGAGGATCTCTCCCTCGTCGATGGGGATGATCCCCGAGATGACCTTGATGAGGGTCGACTTCCCTGCTCCGTTGTCTCCAACGAGGGCCACCACCTCACCCGGGTGGACTTCGAAGTCCACCTTGGTGAGCGCTTGGACGGCCCCGAAGCGCTTGGAGATGCCCCGGAGCGACAACAACGCGGTCTTGGACATCAGGAGCCTCGAGATTCTCAGGGGGCCTGGATCTGCGCCACGGCGCAGGCATCCTTGTAAGCCCCGACGCAGAGCTGCTCGGGGGTCCAGAACCCATCGGCGACGATGGTGCTCTTGACGTTCTCCTTCGTCACGGCCACCGGCTTGAGCAGGATGGACGGCACGTCCTTCTGGCCGTTGTTCACCTTGCCGTTGACCAGGCCCGGGGCCGGCGTGCCGCCGCGCACCAGGGTGACGGCCAGCTCGGCGGCGGTCTCCGCCTCCGGCTTGATGGCCTTGTAGACGGTCATGAACTGCTCACCCGCGAGGACGCGCTGGATGGCGGCCAGCTCGGCGTCCTGCCCGGTGACGGGCGGGAGCGGCGACACACCGGCCGCCTTCATCGCGGCGATGGCACCACCGGCCGTGCCGTCATTGGCCGCGTACACGCCGACGATCTTGTCCTTGCCGAGCGAGGTGATGGCCTGCTCCATCTGCTGCTGGGCCTTGTCCGGGCTCCAGTCCGGGGTGTCGTACTCGGCACCCACCTGCAGGCCGCTGCCGTCGATCACCGAGTGCGCGCCCGCCTTGAAGAGCTTGGCGTTGTTGTCGGTGGGCGAGCCGTTGATCATGACGATGGTGCCGGTGCCCTTGCCGTCCGCCTTGAGCTTGTCGACCAGCGCCTGGCCCTGGAGCTTGCCCACCTTCTCGTTGTCGAACGAGATGTAGTAGTCCACGTCCGCGTTGACGATCAGGCGGTCGTAGCTGATGACCGGAATCTTGGACTGACGGGCGCGCGTCACGATGGCGGACGCGGAGGCCGAGTCCACGGGATCCAGCACGAGCACCTTGGCGCCGTTGGTCAGCGCCGCCTCGGCCTGGTTCTGCTGCTTGGAGGCGTCCTGGTCCGCGTTGCTATAGATGATCTCACAGTCGGCACAGAGCTCCTTGACCTTGCGCTCGAAGTGCACGCGGTCATGGGACTCGTACCGGGCCGTCTTGGACTCGGGAAGCAGCAGGGCGATCTTCCCGCCCGCGGCAACTCCCGCCTTCGCGGCGGTCTCACCACCCGCGGCCGTCTCCTTCTTCTCACTCTTGCAGGCCGACGACAGGAGCATCAGGGCGGCCAGAGCTACGGGGGTACCTACACGTGTGAACGAAGAGCGCATCTAGAATCTGCCTCCCTGTGAAAGTTGGACGGGGTGCTGTACCTGGGAAGTCGCGAATCCTGCTTGGAGTGACGCCCTCGTGCAAGCGCCATGACCACTCGGTGAAAGCGCTACCAGAGCGCGTCCATCTGCCGCAGTGCGTCTAACGGATGAGGGTCACCGTGGACCTCGGCACGCCGCGGCGAGGGAATGAGCAATCCCCCTGGCGCCGTGCCGAGGAATTTCCGTGCAGATAGTGGTTTTCAGCGACACGCCAGCAGCGCCCTCCCCCTACAGGTCAGCAGCTGGTGACCAGCGCCCAGGGGCCCCACTCGGCGCCGGAGGGGATTTCGTTCTGTGTCCACCACTTCGCGCGCCACAGCTTGCCACCGTAGGTGGCCTGATCGTCCTTCACGTACACCGTGGAGGCGCTCCACGCGGCCACGCCGGAGCAGGAGCCGCCCCCCGTGCCGGTGACGGAGATGGAGACGGCGGCGGAGGAGGTGCTCGCGGCGCCGTTGTCCGTGGCCCGGGCCGTCAGCGAGTAGCTCCCGGCCGCCACGTTCGTCCAGGCGATGCTGTACGGGGCGGTGGTGTCCTCGCCAATCTTGGTGCCGCCCGCGAAGAACTCCACCTTGGCGATGGAGCCGTCCGCGTCCGAGGCGTTGGCGCTGACGGTGATGGTGCTCCCCGCGGTGAAGGACGTCCCGTTGGCGGGCGAGGTGAGGCTCACGGACGGAGGCTGGTTGGAGGTACCGCCACCGACCACCTGGTAGATGGCGAGCAGCAGCGAGGTCGCGTTCGTGGTGTCCTGGCTGAGCTCCCAGATCATCACGCCGCCGCCCTGCTGGAGCGCGAGCCGGGACTTCGCCTGGATGGTGGAGATGCCGTTGTAATAGACGTCGCCGACGTTGTCCTTGTAGGGCGCCTGCGAGTCCTGCGCGACGAGCTGGGCGTACGTATAGGCACCCGACGGGGAGCGGCCGTAGAACGGCACGCCCAGCACCGCCTTGGCCTTGGGCAGCCCGCGGCCGAGCCAGTAGTTCAGCGACTGGACGGCGAGGTCATACGTGGAGTGCGGGTAGCCACTGTCGTAGGCCATGATGTTGAGGAAATCCACGTCGCTGAAGGAGGACGCGGGGATGCCTTCGCCCCCGACGGCGAGGACCGCCGCGGTGAGCAGCTTGCCGCGGCCATGGAGCGCGACGCCCAGCTCCCGCATCAGCAACCCGAAGTTGTTGGCCGAGGCCCCGGCCTCCGGCCACTCCCAGTCGATGTCGGCGCCGTCCAGCCCGGCCTGCTCCACGAAGGCCACCACGTTGTTGACGAAGGTCGTGCGCGTGCTGGCGTTGGCGGCCAGCTGCTCGAAGGGCGAGTCGTTCCCGTCCATCCAGCCACCCACCGAGATGAGCACCTTGACGCCCCGGGAGTGCGCCGTCTGGACCAGGGAGCGCAGCCGGGCATCCCCGCTGCTCAACCCCGTGAGGCCACCCTGCGCCGTGGGAAGGACGAAGGCGTAGTTGATGTGGGTGAGCTTGTCGTACTGGATGGCGTTGATGTCGCCCGACCACGTGGGGACGTAGCCGATGACCTTGGTGGAGAGCGCTCGCTCTTCCAGCGTGGCCACCGGCTCATCGGCGGCGGCCGCGGCATCGGGTTGTCCGGAGCACGCCACGAGGGTGGCGAGGAACACGGCCGCAAGGGCCAGGGTCTTGAATTGCAATGCGGTGCGCACGCGAGGCTCCCTTCTGGTTCTCGTGTGCGCATAGAGAGAGCGCGCGGTCATTCAGGGTCAAACGAGCGCGCGAATTCGTCCCGGGCCCCTACAGCTGCTCGAGCCGGAACTGCTGGCAGTCGTTGTTGGACCAGGTCCACTGCTGGATGTTGGCCCCGTCGCCGCTGCCCGTGCAGTTGGCGACGTCGATCACCTTGCCACTGTGGCGCGCCTCGAACCGGTAGTAGCCATTGCCGAGCGACACGGGCTTGAACTGCTGGTTGGTGGCGTTGAAGGAGGTCCACTGGTGGATGTTGGCGCCATCCGCGGTGCTCGGGCCGGCGACGTCGAGCACCTTGCCGCTGTAGCGCGAGACGAACCGGTAGTAGCCGCTGTCCGTCGGCTCCATCGTCCACTGCTGGCTGGTGCCGGTGTGGCAGGCCCACTGGTGGATGTTGGCACCATCGGCGGTGCTCGGACCGGCGATGTCCACGCACCTGCCCGTGGCCTTGTTCACGATCCGGTAGGCGGTGGTGGTGGTGCCGCTGCCGCCCCACTTGAAGGAAGCCACCGACCGCGGCGGGAGCGTGTAGTCGAAGGACTGGCCGCTCCAACGCACCTTGAAGGTGATGGTGCTGGTGTCATTGGTGTTCAGCGCGACCAGCGCCAGCGAGCCATCCGGGTTCTTGAAGGCCACGGTCTGGATGCCGCCGTCGGACTGGAACGTCGAGGCGATGCGTACCGCGCCGGAGCGCACCACCTTCGCCAGCTGCGCCCAGACGTAATAGTCCTCGTTCTTGGTGTAGGTGCCGTTGCTGTTGTTCACGGTGATCATGCCGCGGCAGTCGACGCAGCCCCCCACGTAGGGGCCGTGGTTCGGATCCAACGCGATGTTCCAGTACAGCGAGCTCCGGGCCCAGTTGCGCAGCGGGCCGAAGACGATGTTCTGCAGCTCCCACTCCAGGTTGGCGGCCTGGTTCGTCGCCCAGCTTCCGCCGGTGCACTCGGTGAAGTGGATCTCCTTTTCCGGAAAGGCGTTGTGGAAGTCGGTCTGGACGCCGTAGCCGTCCTGGGGGCTCTCGTAGCAGTGGTAGGCCACACCCGCCACCGCCGAGCGCGCCTGGCTGTTGTTGTAGCTCATCACCTCGTGAGGGAAACCGGCGGGGCCGCTGCCGTCGTGCCAGTTGTGATCCCAGGCGATGATCTTCACCGAGCCGAACCCGGCGTTGTTCAGCGCGGGCCGGAGGTTCTGGGCCGCGAAGTTCGACTGGTCGCTCGACTCCATCTGCATCGTCGCATAGGTGCCGTTGGCGTTGTGCGGCTCGTTCTGCATGCTGATGGCGTGGATGGGCACGCCATAGCTGTTGTAGGCCTGGATGAAGCGCACGAAATAATTGGCATACAGGCCATAGAGGTCGTTGCGCAGGTACCCGCCTCCCGTGAAGGAGTTGTTGAACTTCATCCAGCCGGGAGCGCTCCACGGCACGGCCAGGACCTTGACCTCGGGGTTGAGCTGCCGCGCCTGCTGCAGGAGCGGGATGATGTACGCGGTGTCGTGGCCCACCGAGAAGTCATTCAGATCGCAGCAGGTGTCGTCGTAGGAGTAGTTGTTCCTCGCGAAGTCGGACGCGCCCATGGGCAGGCGGATCATGTTGTACCCGGCGCCCGCGCCCACGCTGAACAGCTCGTTCATGATGGTGTTGCGCTGGGGCGAGTTGTAGATGAGCCACGCGGACGAGTCGGTGAGCGCGCCACCGAAGCCATCGATGGTCTGATAGGTGGTCGCGGGGTTGACGTCGATCACCGTGGAGGTGCTGCTCTCCGGCCCGAAGTTCTTGGACGGCTCGGCGCTGAGCTTCTTGGCCAGCGAGCTGCCCGAGGTGGTCGTCACCCAGATCTGCACGGACTCCCCGGCGGCCAGCGCACTGGCCGGAGGAAGTGCGCACACGAGGAGCGATGCGGTCGCGAGCCCGCGCCATGCACCGCGACTGCTGATCAGATCCATCTTCATACGAGTCTCCTGAGACATTGAGAAAAGCCGGTTCGAGAACGAACCACGCCCGGACACCATGAGAGGTGACCGGGCGCGGGGTGTTGCGCGGAGGCGTGCTTCGCGGGGAGCTCAGCCCGCCGGGCAGAACGTCACCTCGAGCTGCTGCCCGCCGGTGCACGTGTAGAAGCCGGCCTGGTTGGCGGCCATCGGGTAGTCGTCATAGGCGAAACCGTACACGGCGCCGCACTGGTCGTGGACCCACTTGGCGTACTGGTTGTAGGGCTTCCCGGTGTTGTAGTACTGCGACACGGTGGTGCTGTCGGGCGCGTCCAACATTCCGCGGTTCAGCGCGGCGCACCACTTGGCGCTCATGTCGAAGAACGGCGGCGAGCAGGCGTAGACCTGCGCCGACTTCGCCGTGCCCGGGTTGCAGACTCCGGGGTACTTGCTGGCGCAGCGGGCGATCTCACCGTCCAGCCGCGTGCAGATGGACGCGCGGCGCGGATCGCTCGCGTACTCACCGTCGAGGCAGAAGGAGCGCGGGGCCAGGCAGATGGTGCCGCCACCCATGGTGTAGCGCAGACCGTCCGGACACTGGTTGGCGATGGCCGTCTGGATGGCGCTCGCGGACTTGTTGCACTGCACCTGGACACAGCTGGAGCCGGTGCCAACACCCTTGATCTGCATGGGCAGGCCCACGTGGTCCACGTACGTGAGGTTGTAGTGCAAGAGCTGCGAGCCGCCGCTGGGCTTCTCCAGCGTGAACTCGGCCTTCTCCAGCTCCCGGGGCGAGGTGGGCGACGGGAGGGTCCTGTAGGCGCTCACACGGCCGCTGGGGTAGTTCGCCGGAGTCGCGTAGGTGTAGCTCTGACCGGCGGCGAGGTTGCGGTAGATGGGGTTGCCCGCCGAGTCCTTCTCGAGCGGGATGCTGTACACGCCCGTCAACGTCACGTTGAGGTTGAACGGGCACTTGTTGGTCACCTTGACCGGGACGGTGCCCGTGGGAGGCGGGGGCTGGGTCCCCCCGGTGTCGTGCATCTCGAACCAGTCGAGCTTGAACAGCCAGTCACCGCCCGTCGCCACGCCCTTGAGGTACAGCGAGTGGGTGCCGCCGATCTCCGTGATGCTGACGGTGCGCGTGATGAAGGCGTTCCAGTCGGCGCCAGTGGCGGCGGTGAGATCCACCGTCCCGACCTTCGTGCCAGTGCCCACCGCGTCGGCCCAGATCTCCGCCCGGCCACCGCCATAGGGGGCCGCGATTCGGAACTGGATCTGGTCCACCCCGGCGAAGTTCACCGAGGGGTAGTGGATCTGCTCGTTGACCTGGAAGCCTCCGACGGACTGCCCCTCGCCGCCGCCCTCGTTGAACACCCCACCGGGCGTCGTGCCGCTCGAGGACCAGTTCTCCGCCTGGTACCGGCTGCCAACGATGACCGACTGCGTGGTGCTTTCCAGCGAACCGCCCTCTTCGAGCTCGCCCCGGCTGTCGCAAGCCACTCCCGCGGTGAGCATCAACCCCGCGGCGCCCACGCGCCACGCGGCCTTCCAACCCGTGTTCCCCATTCCCGTGATTGGCATGTCGTCCTCGGCTCCTTGCTTCGGCGGTGCCCCGAACCCGGGCACCGGACTACGTGGAGGTCATGAAACGGGGTTATGGAGGGCTAAACCCTTTTTTTCGGGTTTTCTCGCAGAATTTAATTTTCCAAGGAGTCGGGAGCTGTCCAGGAGTCGTCACCGCGGCGACGTCTCTTTCCCCCCACCCGTTCGGGATCCGACGTCTCACGCGCCCAAAGGGCTTGGCGCCGTAGTGCAGTAGCAGGCGATGTTTACGTTTCCCCTCCACTCAGGAGGACACCCCATGAAGCCGCTCCCCCCGAACCGTCCGGCGCTCTGGAAGACGCACCGCAGTGCTTGTTTCCTGGAGGTGTCTCGAGCCGAGCTCGAGCGACGCCTCGGGGCTCCACACGTGCGCAACGCGGATGGGGACGGTTTGGGCCCCAAGGACCGCTGGAGCTTCCGCTGTGACTGCGGCCTGGAGCTGATCGTCGAGCACGCGCGCCAGTCGTCCACCGCCCTGGTGTGGATGGAGCACCTGGAGGTCGAGCACGCGCTGGCGCACCTGGGGATCTCCACTGACAAGGTGACCTGGCGCGCGGATGTGGAGGAGCCACTGCCGCTGGCGGGCTGGACCGTGGTGCGCCAGGGCGACGAGGACGACCGCTTCGACATCTGCGTTCTGTCCGTCCAGGCCCACGCGGAGTGCTTCGCGGCGCTGAGGGAGGCGAGCGAACCGGAGGAGGTCTACTTCGTCGAGCCGCGGGGCCTGCTGCCCCGGGAGGAGCGGTCGCCCCGGAGCCCGAGGCGCTGGGCCACCCGCCAGTGGGAGTCCGGGGGCGCCGCCGCGCAGCTGTGAGGGCCGTGTCCGGACCAGCGAGACTCGAAGGATGCCCAGGGGGAATCGCAGCGGGTGATGGGGCTTCTCTCCAAAGTTTCACACAGCCCCCGGGCTCGTCTTGCTACACCGCTCCCCCATCACCAAGAGAGCGGATATGCCCAAGCGCGCATCCTCCAGCCGGAACAACCCCAGCAAACCCATGGAGCGGGATGTCATCCCGCCCGGGACGGACGTGCCGGACAGCGACCTGTTCTTCAACCGGGAGCTGTCCTGGCTCGCCTTCAACAACCGGGTGCTCCAGCTCGGCGAGGATGCGTCGGTGCCGCTGATGGAGCGCGTGAAGTTCTGCGCCATCTACGCCCGCAACCTCGATGAGTTCTTCATGATCCGCGTGGCGCGCCTGCACGAGCAGGTGCGCGGCCGCGTGGCCCGGCTGGTGCCGGACGGAGCCACCCCGGGCAACACCCTGGACAAGCTGCACGAGTGCATCCTCGAGCAGGGCCGGCGCCACAGCGACTGCTTCGAGCGCCAGCTCCGCCCCGCCCTGGCCGACAAGGGCCTGCGCATCCTCTCCATGAAGGAGCTCGACACGGAGGCGCGCGCGCTGGTGGATCAGCGCTTCCGCGAGCAGATCTTCCCCGTGCTCACCCCACTGGCCATCGGCCTGGGAAGGCACTTCCCCTACATCTCCAACCTCTCCCTCAGCCTGGCGGTGCTGCTGCGGGATCCGGTGACGGAGATGGAGAACGTGGCGCGGGTGAAGGTGCCCAAGGAGCTGCTGCCGCGCTTCGTCCCGCTCAAGGGGGGCACCTCCTTCATCCCGCTCGAGGACATCATCGCCCACCACCTGGGCGCCCTGTTCCCCGGGATGGAGGTGCTCGACCATGGGCTGTTCCGCGTCACCCGGGACGCGGACTTCACCGTCTCCGAGGACGCGGAGGATCTGCTGGTGGCCGTGCAGACCGAGCTGCGCCAGCGCCGCTTCGGGGACGTCATCCGCCTGGAGGTGCAGGCGGGGATGAACCCCAAGATGCTCGAGCCCCTGGTGGAAGCGCTCGGGCTGGAGCCGCGGCAGATCTACGAGGAGCAGGGCCTGTTGGATCTCGCGGACCTCATGGCCGTGGTGTCCACGCCGGGCTTCGCCGAGCTGAGGGATCCACCCTGGACGCCCGTCACCCAGCCCCGCCTGAAGGCCGAGGGGGATGGCGGAGAGGTCGGCACGGTGATGTCGGCCATGCGCCGGGGCGACCTGCTCGTCCACCACCCCTATGAGTCCTTCACCACGTCGGTGGAGCGCTTCGTCGCGGAGGCGGTGGAGGACCCGGACGTGCTCGCCATCAAGCAGACCGTCTACCGCACGTCGGACAAGTCCCCACTGGTGCCCGCGCTCATCCGCGCCACCGAGCGCGGCAAGCAGGCCGTGTGCATGGTGGAGCTCAAGGCCCGCTTCGACGAGCGCACCAACATCCACTGGGCGCTCGCGCTGGAGGAGGCGGGGGTGCACGTCGTCTATGGCATCCCCGGGCTCAAGACGCACGCCAAGGCCATCCTCATCGTCCGCCGCGAGGGCGAGCGGGTGCGCCACTACGTCCACGTGGGCACCGGCAACTACAACCCGAAGACGGCCCGGCTCTACACGGACCTCGGCCTCTTCACCACGGACCCGGACATCGGCGCGGACGTGGCGGACCTCTTCAACTTCCTCACCGGCTTCGCCCGCCCCAAGTCCTTCCGCAAGCTGCTGGTGGCCCCCATCAACATGCGCGAGGGCCTGCTGGAGGAGATCCGCCGCACGCTCGCCGCCCACTCGGCCGAGCGCCCCGCGCGCATCCAGATGAAGATGAACGCGCTGGTGGACCCGGCGATGATCCGCGCCCTCTACGACGCCTCGCGCGCCGGGGTGAAGGTGGACCTCAACGTGCGCGGCATCTGCTGCCTGCGCCCCAACGTCCCCGGCGTCTCGGAGAACATCCGCGTCGTCTCCACGCTCGGCCGCTTCCTCGAGCACTCGCGCATCTACCTCTTCGAGCGCGCGGGCGAGACGCGCTGCTACATCGGCTCGGCGGACATCATGCCGCGCAACCTGGACCACCGCGTGGAAGCCCTCGCCCCGGTGGAGGAGCCCCAGCTACTCGCCCAGGTCAGGGAGCTGCTCGACCGCTGCCTCGCGGACAACACCCACGCCTGGGTGCTCGACGCGGGCGGCACGTGGAAGCGGCGCGTCCCCGAAGGTGAGAGACGCTGGGCCCAGGGTGAGATGATGGAGCGTGCTGTGCGCATGGCCCAGGCCACCAGCGGCCGTCCCCTGCCCTGATTCTTTCGTCTTCCCGGGTAAATCCTCTCTTCATTGCTCCTGCAAACATCCACGTGGACGGCGCTCTCCGAGAGTCGATTGTATTGAGCCCCCCACAGATCGGATGATGAGGACACCCGTCAACCCGCGTGGCCCATGGCAAACGATCAGGATTCCCAACTCCCCTCGACCTCGGATGAGAACGCGGTCGCCGCGCAGGCCCCCGCTCCCCGGAAGCTGGAGCAACCCGCGACCTGGCCCGGCAACGTGCCCTCGCAGGCCCAGGCCCTGGAGGTGCTGCGCGGCAGGCTGTCGTTGGCGGTGTCGCTGCCCGGGGCGCGCAAGCTCCTGGAGAAGCTCACCCAGCCCGAGCGCGAGGCCCTGCTGGTGGATGGGCAGGCCGATGCGTTGCGCGAGGCGCTCGTGGCGCGCTGGCGCCTGGCCGCGGCGAGGGATCTGCTGCTGACGGCCGGGGGCAAGGTGGACGCCGAGGCGCTCAACGCGCTGCTGGCCGAGGTGGACCACTCCCTGGAGACGCTCCGGGCGGCGAACCCCGCCACGCCGGAGCTGGGGCTCGCCATCGATCGCACCTGGGAGACGCTCACCCAGGAAGCCGTCGACTTCTCCAGCGACGTGAAGGCGGCGTCGAACCAGCCGGCGGCCCCCGCCCCCGCGCCCGTGGCGCACCACAGACCCGCCGCCACCGGCAAGATGTCGTTCGACACGGAGAATCCGGAGCAGGCCGGACGCAGGAAGAAGGTGCAGCTCCTCCAGATCGCCGCCCTGGTCGTGGTGGCGCTCGCGGTGGGCGCGTACCACCTCTCCAGCACGCCCAGCAGCAAGCCGTCCAACCACGCCGGCGCGCCGAACAACACCCTCATCACCACCGATGCCAAGACCGGCACCCAGGTGGTGCGCTCGACGCTCGTGGGCCCGGCCTCTCCGGAGCTGCGGGCGTGGCTCGATCAGCAGAAGGCCAAGGGCCTGGAGGTGAAGGAGCTGGATCCGGGGACCTGGCTCATCGGCCCCGCGCAGAAAGCTCCGGTCACCGCTGGCAACGGCAGCCCCTAGCCCACCCGCTCCTCCTCACCGCTTCCTCTACCCTTCAAGGGGGTATGTCATGGCTCACCTGACGCTCCACCGACGCAAGCACCGGGGTTTCACCCTGATCGAGCTGATGATCGTCGTCGCCATCATCGGCCTGCTGGCCTCCGTGGCCATTCCACAGATGCAGAGCTTCCAGCTGCGCACGAAGCGGGCCGAGCGGGACGCGATGATCACCTCGCTCATGCGCACGGTGTCCGAGTACTGGTCGGTCCACAACGCCCTGCCGGGTGGAGCGACGAGCCTGGCGCAGAACCCCGCGGGCACGGACTACGGCGTCAAGAAGCCCTTCGACAAGACTCTGCCCGGGTGGTCGGTGCTGGGCTGGCAGCCGGACGGACTGCTCTACTACACCTACGACGTCACCAAGCCGGCGGACGACGTGCTGGAGGTGACCGCCAAGAGCGACCTGGATCATGACCGGGTGCTGAACGTGCGGACCGTCCGGTACAAGCTGCGCGACGGCATGTGGCAGTGGGACTCGGAAGTCGTGAACGACGACCAGACGTTCTGAACCGCCCGGCCGCTCCTCCCGGGGCCCGGCTGACGGGCCCCGCGCCCGGTCGAAATCGTGTGAACCCGGACGCTGAATGAGATAGGAGCGCACACCATGGGCGCGCAGTGGAAACACAAGGGCCGCACCGAGCATGCGGCCGCGAAGGGCCGGCTCTTCACCAAGCTGGTCAAGGAACTCATCGTGGCCGCCAAGGCGGGCGGGGCCGATCCGGCCACCAACCCGCGGCTGCGCATGGCCGTCGAGCAGGCGAAGAAGGCGTCGATGCCGCGCGACACGCTCGATCGCGCCATCAAGAAGGGCGCCGGGCTGCTGGATGAGCCGGTGAACTACGAGGTCGTCACCTACGAGGGCTTCGCCCCGCACCAGGTGCCGGTCATCGTCGAGTGCCTCACCGAGAACAAGAACCGCACCGCCACCAACATCCGGGTGCTCTTCCGCAAGGGGCAGATCGCCACCAGCGGCGCGGTGTCGTGGGACTTCAACCGCCTGGGCGTCATCGAGGCCACGCCTCCCGAGGGTGGTGCCGATGCCGAGGCCGCCGCCATCGAGGCGGGCGCGCAGGATCTGGAGGCCGCCGAGGAGGGCGCCACCCGCTTCCTCACCGCCGCGACGGACCTGGACACGGTGAGCCGGGCCCTGACGGGCATGGGCTGGACGGTGGGCTCGCAGAACCTCGCGTGGATCGCCAAGAACCCGGTGCACCTCGAGGGCGAGGCGCGGAGCGAGGTCGAGTCGTTCCTCGAGGCGATGGACGAGGACGACGACGTCCAGAACATCTACGTCGGCCTGAAGTGAGGCCCGTGGCCAGAGGAGGTTGATGGTGGAGCTGCACGCTCGGGCCCGGGCCCTGCTGTGTCGGGAGTCCCCTCTTCCTCCGCTGCCGATGACCCCCCGAGGGGAGCTCGCGCCGCTGGCGCCCCCCTCCCCCGGCCAGCGATTCCTCCCCTTCCTGCCTTCCCACCAGGAGCAGGCGGTGTCCCTGGCGGCCCGGTTCATGGAGCTGGCCAACGCACGGCCCGGAGAGGCGGGACTGGCGGCGGTGCTCGACGAGGCCGAGCAGCGGGCGAGTCACGGAGACGCCGAATGGGTGAAGTACGCGCTGCGCGTCTTCATCGCCCACCACCCCGAGGGCCGCGCGCTGTCCGTGCCTCCCCTGGTGGAGCGCGCTCCGCACCTGGTGGTCCCCTCGCAACGCCCGGAGCTGCCCCGGAAGGGAAACCCTGGAACCCCGGGCGCGGAGGTCTGGCTCGACTACTTCCGCGAGGACACCGGGCTCAACGACCACATCGACACGTGGCACGCGCACTACCCGGCGGCTGGATACCCGGACCCCGCGCGGCCCCAGCGGCGCCTCCTCCAGGACCGGCGCGGAGAGCAGTTCTGGTACACGCACCAGCAGCTGCTGGCCCGTTACGACACGGAGCGGCTGGCGTTCGGCATGCCCCGCGTCGTGCCCCTGAGCGACTACGCCTCGCCCATCAACGAGGGCTATGACCCCCAGCTCCCGGGCTTCGCGCCCCGGCCCGCCGGCCTGAGCCCGAGGGGGCTTCCCGGCTACGACATCACGGACCACGCCACGCGCCGCGACCGGCTCTTCACCGCGGCCTCCTCGGGGCTGCTGTGGCACGGGGACTCGCCCATCCTCCTCGACAGCCTCGAGCAGCTCGCCGACACGGCCGAGTCCAACAGGGGCTCCGTGGATGGCGAGGCCTGGGCGGATCCGCTCGGCCCCTACGGCTCGCACCACCACCTGGGGCACGTGCTGCTCGCGTGTCTGACGGGCCCCCGGGACAGGACGGGCCTTCCCGGTGTCATGGCCTCCCCGGCCACCGCGGCGAGGGATCCGCTCTTCTACCGCTGGCACCGCCACGTGAACGACATCTTCGATGCCTGGCAGAGCGCCCACCTGCCGCCGCACGAGCCGTCCGACACGCCCCAGGTGCGGATGCGCAAGTGGCTCGGCGACGGAACGGCTCCGGCGCACCAGAGCCCGGACATCCTCCTGTGCATGCACCGGGACATCCCCGGGGCCGCGTCACCGGACTTCGACGGGCAGCGCTGGGGCGAGGCCCTGTTCGGCGGCGACAACTGGGACAGCCCTCCTCCGGCCTTCTCCGTGACGACGCACACGCTGCGCACCCACATGGCACAGCACCCGGTGCGGCTCCCGGACGGACGGGAGATCCTCAAGCCGCACCTCGACCACGACCCCTTCCACTATTTCTTCCGGGTGGAGAACCCGCTGCCTCGCGAGCAGAAGGTGACGGTGCGCATCTACCTCGCGGCGGACGCGTTCGCCGAGGATCGCCGGATGTGGATGGAGCTGGACACGTTCGTCCACACGCTGGGGCCCTCGCGGCGGGAGGTCATCCACCGGCCCACGCGGCTGTCCTCGGTGGTGCACGAGCGCGGCTGGCCCGCCCACCTGCTGCTGCCACGCGGCCGGCACGAGGGCCTGCTCGTGCGGCTGATGGTGATGCTCACCGACGGGGAGCTGGACCTCGAGCTGGGCTACCCGTTCAACCGGCCCTTCCCTCCGGGACAGCGCATCGCGGACCTCACCGCGCGGCCCCAGGTCGCGACGCGCAACCTGTGGCTCCACCACGTCTCGTCCTGAAGGGGCTCCGGCTCAGAAGCCCTTGCGCCGGACCTGAAGGATCATCGCCTCGACCCGCTCGAACAGCTTCTCGCGCTCCTGGGAGAAGAGCTCGCGGGCCCGGGGCTTCTGCTCCTCGCGCAGCAGCTTCTCCGCCTCGAGATAGGCCCGCGTGTCGTTGTCCTGCATCTCGCGCAACGTGGACTGCATCTGCTCCAGCCGCTGGCTCCTCGCGCGCCGTTGCTGGTCCTCGGCCTCGCCGGGCGCGGTCGAGCTTCCACCCTTTCCGCCATAGATGTCATGCGTGCCGCCGCCCTTGTAGCCCCCATGCCAGGCCTTCTCGGCCGCCTTGTGCTGGGCGCGTAGCTCCTCGAGCCGCTGCTGGAGCAGCACGTTCTTCTCGTGCAGGGTGAGATCCATCTCCCCGAACCGCTTCACCTGGTCGTCGTCGAGGGCCAGCTCGCTCCGGTGGTCGAGCAGCACCGACAACGAGGACTTGAGCTCCATGTTCACCGGCGCGTCGCCGCGCTGGGCGGCGGTGGACCGGGCACAGGCGACGAGCGAGAGGGACAGCCACAGCGGCAACAGCATTCGAATCATGCGTCCATGGTGCCACCAACTCTGGTCGGGTGCAGAATGCGCGCCCATGTCGACCGACTCGGACGCTCGCCTGGGCTCCAACATCTGGAAGCTCCAGGCCATCCGGCTGCTGTTCTACATGCAGTTCTTCTCCGCGGTCCTCGTGCCGTTCTTCACGGACTGGGGCGGCATCTCCCTGGCGCAGGTGCTGTACCTCAACGCCTGGTTCTTCCTCTGCAACTTCCTCTTCGAGGTCCCCACGGGCACGGTGGCGGACTACCTCGGCCGCAAGGTGTCGCTCGCGCTGGGCAGCCTGGTGGGCATCGGCGCCGCGCTGCTCTACGTGTCCCGGCCCGCCTTCCCCGTGTTCATGGCCGCCGAGGCCGTCTTCGCCATCGCCTACACGCTCCACTCCGGCGCGGACGAGGCGCTCGCCTATGACAGTCTCAAGGCCACCGGGCACACGGAGCGGGCGGCGCACGTCCTCGGCCGCATG
The DNA here is from genome assembly GCF_016887565.1 of Archangium violaceum. Taxonomy (NCBI): domain Bacteria; kingdom Pseudomonadati; phylum Myxococcota; class Myxococcia; order Myxococcales; family Archangiaceae; genus Archangium; species Archangium violaceum. The sequence continues at coordinate 5,728,988 of NZ_CP069396.1, read as the reverse complement.
GAGGCCTTCAAGCTCGGCGGCATCATCACCGCGACACTCATCGGAGGCTTCATCGCGAGCGCCTACGGCCTGAGCGCTCCCATGCGGGCCTATGTCCTCCCCGCCGCCCTCGCCTTCCTGCTCGCGCTCACCCTGCGCGAGCCGCCCACGTCCGTCCAGCAGCAGCCGACCCGGACGGGCTACGTGCGGATCCTCACCCAGGGAGGACGGTACTTCCTCGGTCACAAGGTCGTCCGGCTGCTCGCCATCGAGCTCGCCCTGACCAACGCGCTGGCCTGGGGGCTCATCTGGCTGTTCCAGCCGCTGCTCGAGCGCAGTGGGGTGCCCCTCCGCTTCTTCGGCGTGGTGCATGCCCTCTCCTGCATCGGGCAGATCGCCTTCCTCGGCAACGTGGCGCGAATCGAGCGGTGGATCGGCTCGATGCGGCGGCTGCTGCTCGGGGCCACCGTCCTCGCCGGGGTAAGCTTCCTGGTGCTCGGGGCCACGCGGTGGACCCCGCTCGTCATCGCGGGGATCATCCTGGGCTTCACCTTCAGCCTGCCGCGCATCCCCCTCTTCAGCGCCTACATCAATCACCACATCCCGTCCGACCAGCGGGCCACGGTGCTCTCCTTCGTCTCGATGGTGCGGACCCTGGCGATCGTGGTGATCAACCCCCTCATCGGCCTGCTCGCCGAGTGGTCGCTGTCGTGGACCATGGCCATCCTCGGCATGGGGTTGATCGCGTTCGCGGCGGGCTCCCGCATCGAGGAGCGCCACCTGGCCGCCGCGCCAGAATCCTCCGATGACGCGGCCGGGCAATAACGGAAACGCTCCAGGAACCGCGCGCCCCATGCTTAGGTGGACGGGTCTCGCTGGGAGCTGTCATGCAAGCAATGGAGCGATCACGGCTGCTGCGCCGCGTCGAGGTACTCGTCTTCTTCACGGTGTTCCTCGACCTGGTGGGATTCGGCATCGTCATCCCGATGCTGCCCCTCTACGTCCAGTCGATGGGCGGCTCGGCGCGCACGGTGGGCGTGCTCCTCGGGTGCTTCTCCTTCACGCAACTGCTCGCCACGCCCCTGCTCGGCAAATACTCGGACCGGTACGGCCGCCGGCCCGTCATCCTGCTCAGCCTCGTGGCCAACGCGCTCGCGATGGGATTGTTCGCCCTCGCCAGTCATCAGCACCTGCTGCCGCTCCTGTTCCTCTCGCGCATCCTCGCTGGCGCCACCTCGGGCAACCTCGCGGCGTGTCAGGCCGCCCTCGCGGACCTCTCCACCCCCGAGACCCGCGCGCGGGCCATGGGCCGGCTCGGAGCCGGAATCGGATTGGGGCTCGTCCTGGGCCCCCTGTTCGGCGGACTGCTCGCGGAATGGGGCGCGTGGTTCCCCCCACTGGCGGCCGGAGTGCTCGCGCTGCTGGGCGCGCTCGGCGTCCTGTTCTTCATGCCCGAGACGCACCGGGCCGAGGCCCACTCCACCCCGAAGTCGGCGTCGCGCTTCACCGCGCTCCGGGAGACGCCCCGGCCACGCGCGCTGACACTCGTGCTGCTGCTCTACTTCCTCGTCTTCCTCACCATGACGACATACCAGGTGGCCCTCGCCCTGCTCGTGCAGACGCGCCTCGGCTGGAGCTCGAAGGAGGTGGGTTACGTCTTCGCGCTGATGGGCGGGCTGGGGTTCATCATCCAGGGCGTGCTCATCGGTCCACTGTCGAGAGCGGTGGGCGAGGTACGCCTGCTGGTGCTCGGCACGCTGCTCCTGTGCGCCGGCATGCTGGGGGTGAGCCTCGCCAGTGCACCCCTTCCGCTGATCGGCGCCGTGGTGCTGGTCGGCATGGGGATGGGCTTCATCCAGCCCCTCCTCTCGAGCCTCGCCTCCCAGGCGGCGAACCCTTCCTACCTGGGCGTGACGCTGGGCCTGGCCCAGTCCTCGGGAGGGCTCGCGCGAACCGTGGGACCGGTGGCCAGCGGCGCGCTCTATTCGTCCCTGGGCCCCAGCGTGCCCTTCGCCGCCGGGGCGATCGCCGCGTTCGTGGCGGCGCTGCTCGCCTCGCTGCTGAATCGGGAGGGCCTCGGAAGGGAACCCCACCCGAAGCCCGCGACGAAGTCCTAGACGGCCCGCTCAACGGAGATGCCCGCGGGCCCCTGGGCGAGTCTGGTTTCCGGCCTTGGTATTTTCAGGCCCCATCGCCTTACTCGACGAGCACCGCGCCGCCAACGTTGTCGTATACCCAGCCGCTCAGGCAACCCGCGTCATAGAGGTTCTTCGAGTTCACGCAGGTGGACGGAACCAGCGAGTAGCTGGGTCCAGCGCAGTGGGTATCTCCGGGATTGGCGTGCCAGCCCTGGATCTTCGCCTGCCGGCCACCGGCCAGCAGGATGGAGCGGGGACGGAAGCCCAACACATGGTCGGACCCCAAGCCCAGTACCGGGCCGCACCAGCTGTCCATCGCATACTTGCCCAGGGAACGAATCGCCACCGCCTTGCCACTGAAATTGTCCCCGGAGTAGACGGTGGCGATGACGCCGGAGTCCGTCCGCGGAGTCGGCACCTTCTCGACGATCACGGCACCACCGACATTGTCGTACACCCAACCGCTCAGACACCCCGCGTCATAGAGGTTCTTCGAGTTGGTGCAAGTGATCGGAACCTGCGAGTAGCTGGGTCCAGCGCAGTGGGTATCTCCGGGATTGGCGTGCCAGCCCTGGATCTTCACCTGATAGCCGTCAGCCAGTTGGATGGAGCGGGGACGGAAACCCAACACATGGTCAGACCCCAATCCCAGCGCCGGGCCGCACGCGCTGTCCATCGCATACGTGCCCTGGAAGCGAATCGCCACCGCGGTACCACTGAAGTTGTCCCCGGAGTAGACGGTGGCGATGACGCCGGAATCCATCCACTGCTTCACCCAGTCATTGACAACATCCGAGCGCACCACGGCACAGGAATACACCTCACGGGAGGTCCCATTGTACCAGCAGTAGGACGCGACGCTGACAGCCCTCCCCGAGCCATCGATGCAAGTACCACCGGAGTCGCCCTTCCACTGCACCTGGCCTGATTCGTTGCGGTCGAAGACGTACTCGGTCTCCGAAACGCTGCCAACGCGCAAGGTGGCCGTGCGCAACGTGCCAGAACCACTGTCGAAGGTATTCAGGCCATAGCCATAGCACTGCGCCGTCTCACCAACAGAGAGAGGCGTGGTACGCAGCGGCCTGACGTACGCGGTAGTCGAACCATTCATGAGCATCGGGCTCTGCAGGTGAGCAATGGTGACATCGCGGGTCGGGTGGTCGACCACATGATTCACACCGCTGAACTGCGATCCCATCCACACCGAGCTGCCCACCGTCACACCGCAATGTTTGGCGGTGAGGACCCACTGGTTGGTGATGAGCGTGCCGCTACAGGAGCCCGCGCTGCTGCTGACAAGGACAAAGCCACTGTTCTCGGCGGGGGTCGGCGTGCCGTTGATGATCTCCCGCGGCAACGCACGAACGTCCTCCTCCGGCTGGCCGTCCACGCCGGTGCAGGCTCCAAGCAAAACGCACAACGCCGACGACCAATTCACGAGCTTCAAATTCATATGCGCCCCTCTCCCAAGAATGATTGCAAATGCCTGAAAAACCCCTCCTGGTGCGAGAACTCGCCGCCAGGAAACGGGTAGTCTCCTGGTAATAGTACAGAACCGCCATCTAAGTAAAACTTGATTTTTGGACACCCTCGGGAGGACCTCGGAAAGGAGCCCCACCCGAATCCCACGGCGAGGTCATTCACGATCCGGGAGTGGCAGCCGGTATGCTGGGCCTGACTCCAACCAGAGCCCCGTTTCATCCAGGAGATTCCACATGAAAACCTTCTTCCAACTCATGACGACCGCGGCCGTGGCCCTGACGTTCCTGCTCACACCGCCGGCCATGGCTGATTCGGCCAAGGCACGAGGCACGGACGAGGCCGCCATCCGCAAGCTGGTGGCGGATCAGGCCGAGGCCTGGAACCGCTCGGACGCGACCGCGTGGAGCAAGGACTTCGCCCCGGATGCCGAGTTCATCAACATCGTCGGAACGGTCTTCAAGGGACGAACGGAGATCCAGACACGGCACGCCTTCGTCTTCGACACCCTCTTCAAGGGCAGCCGGACCGAGGTGACGGTGACGCGGGTGCACTTCCTCGGTGGCGACGTGGCGGTGACGGACATGGAGCACGTGGTGACCGGGTATGCCGGTTTGCCCCCCGGAGTACAGCCCACGGAGGCCGGCGTGCTGAAGACCCGCATGCGCTACGTGATGAAGAAGAACGGCAAGCGGTGGGAGATCGTCGCGGGCCAGAACACGGACGTGAAGCCCACGCCCGCTCCCGGTACCTCACGGCCCCAGTGAACTTCAGCCCTGTCCGCTGAAGATGGCGACCGCGCGCGTGAAGCCCGCCGAGCCATTCTTGATCTTGTAGGGGAAACACGCGACCGTGTAGCCGAAGGGCGGTAGCAGGTGGAGGTTGGTGAGCTTCTCCATCTGGCCGTAGCCGATGTCGCGGCCGGCCTTGTGGCCTTCCCAGATGATCGACGCGTCGCCGGTCTTCGCGAACCGCTCCCGCGTGTACTTGAAGGGCGCATCCCAGCTCCAGGCGTCCGTGCCCACCACACGGACGCCTCGCTCCAGCAGGTAGAGGGTTGCCTCGCGACCCATGCCGCAACCGGCGTCCAGATAGCCGGGCTTGCCGTAGAGCTCGGCCGCGGAGGTGTTCACGAGCACGATGTCGAAGGGCTGGAGCGAATGGCCGATGCGCTTCAGCTCCGCCTCGACCTCGGCGGCCGTGACGACATGGCCATTGGGCCTGTCGCGGAAGTCGAGCTTCACCCCCGGGCGGAAACACCAGTCGAGTGGCAGCGCTTCGATCCCATAGGCCGGCTTGCCGCCGTCCGTGGTCGAGGCGTAGTGCCAGGGCGCATCCATGTGCGTGCCATTGTGCGCGGTGAGCTTCATCCGCTCGCCCGCCCAACCCTCGCGCTCCGGCAGTTGGTTGGGGGTGAGGCCCGGGAACATCGCGGCCATCTCCAACGCCCCCTCCGCGTGATTCGAATACTCGAGGTGCGGCAGGAGCGAGGGCGGGTCCGTGTAGTCACTGTTCTCGAGCGTGACGGAGAGATCGACGAAGCGCAGCCCCTGGGTGTTCATGTCCTGGCCTTTCTTGCCCGTGGCTCGCTCCCGAGCCGTGTCTGGCCTGGAGGATCACGCACTTCCGGGGCGCGACGGAACGCGGTTCTCGCGATACCAGGCATCGGCGGCACCGATGGGTGGCATCGATACAACCGGCTTCTCGGACTCCTGGCGACGGTCTATGGATATCCGTCATGAAGCTGGGAACGCTCGAGAATGGAACCCGGGACGGGATGCTGGTCGTGGTTTCACGCGACCTGCGCCGGGCGGTGCGCGCTCGTCCCATCGTGTCCACGATGCAGGATGCCATCGAGAACTGGGCGGAGGTCGAACCCTCCCTGCGCGCGCTCTACGACGCGCTGAACGCCGGGACCGCGCCCGACGCGTTCGACTTCGACCCGGCCGCCGCGATGGCCCCCCTGCCCCGGGCCTATCAATGGTGCGACGGCTCCGCCTTCCTGAACCATGGCCGGCTCATGGAGAAGGCCTTCGGCATCGCCCCCGTCCCCGACTTCGAGACCGTCCCCTTGATGTACCAGGGGGCGTCGGACGACTTCCTCGGGCCCCGGGCCGATGTCCCGCTTCCGAGCGAGGCCCACGGCATCGACTTCGAGGGCGAGTTCGCCATCCTGGTGGACGATGTGCCCATGGGCTGCACGGCCGAACAGGCCTCGGGTCACATCAAGCTGTTGCTCCAGGTGAACGATGTCAGCCTCCGCGCCTTCGCTCCCGCCGAGATGAAGAGGGGTTTCGGCTTCCTCCAGGCCAAGCCCTCGTCCAGCTTCGCTCCCGTCGCCGTCACGCCCGATGAGCTCGGGGCCGCCTGGCGGGATGGACGCGTGCACCTGCCTCTGCACGTGCGTTGGAATGGCGAGTGGTTCGGGCACCCCCATGGCGGGGAGATGAACTTCAGCTTCCACCAGCTCATCGCTCATGCGGCGTTGACCCGCAGGCTTCGCGCCGGGACGGTGATTGGCTCGGGGACGGTCTCGAACGCCGATCCCAGCGCCGGCTCCGCCTGCATCGCGGAGCGCCGGGCGCTCGAGACGCTCGCGCACGGGAAGCCCCTCTCCGGTTTCATGCGCTTCGGTGACACCGTGCACATGGAGGCCCTCGACGCCGACGGCCACAGTGTCTTTGGCGCGATCGACCAGAAGGTGGTCTCCGCGCGGTCCTGAGCAGGAAGGTTTCAGGAGCCCTGGCGGGATTCCTGCTCGGCCACACACGATTGGAAGAGCTCGCGCATCCAGGTCAGGCCCGGGTCGCCCTCGAAGTAACTGCTCCACTGAACCATCTCGACCAGGGGGGGAAATTCGATCGGCAGCGGCAGGATGCGGAGCGGCAGGAATCGCGCATAGAGCCTGGCCAGCCGGGAATGCATCGTCGCGACCAGGTCCGTGCCAACGAGCAGGTGGGGCACGGTGCAGAAGCTGGGGACGGTCACCTCGACCCGGCGCTCGTGCCCGAACCGCTCCAGGAAGCCCTGTTCGGCGGACGGTGCCTGTCGGCTGAGATTGACGCCGATATGCCCCAACTCCAGATATTGCTCCAGTGAGAGGGTATCGCCGACCCGGGCATTGCCGGTCCAGACGACGCAGCAGTAGGTCTCCTCGAAGAGGACTTCCCTGGGATGGAGGTCCAGGAGGTGTGTGTCTGGCGTGATGATGAAATCGAGCTCCCCCCGATGGAGGGCCTCGCCCGTGGCGGTTCCAGGGGGAGTGAGCTCCAGCGAAATTCCTGGCGCCACGCGCTTGAGCCGGCGCACCACGTCCGCGAGCAACACCTCCGTGATGTAATCGGACGTGACGATCCTGAAGGTGCGCTGGGCCGACGCCGGGTCGAAGCTGGGCTTCGTCTCGACCGCGGATTGGATGCGCAACAAGATGTCCCGGACCTTGTGAGCGAGGCTCTCCGCCCGGGGCGTCGGAACCATCTGGCGCCCGACCTGCACCAGGAGCTCGTCACCGAAGAACTCACGCAACCGCCCGAGCGCGCCGCTCATGGCCGATTGGCTCAAATGCAACCGGGCCGCCGCCCGAGAGACATTCCGCTCCTCGAGCAGGACATCGAGCGCCACCAGCAGGTTCAAATCCAGGTTCTGGAACCGCATGGCCCCATCATGCATCGGTGGGATCGATACATCGTATTGGAAAATACGACTTCTCCGATACCTCCGGGATCCTTAGTTAGTTTCCCATGAACATCATCGGACCCGACGCACTGGTCTTCGGTGTCGACGACGTGGCCGCCTGCGGCCAGTACCTGCTGGACTACGGCCTGCGTGGCGTGGACGTGAACGAGCAGGGCGGCCGTTTCGAGGCCCTCGACGGTACGCACATCGTCATCAAGCACCACGCCGACCCTAGTCTGCCGCCCGCGATGGGCACCGCCAGCCAACTGCGGGAGACCGTCTACGGTGTGGCCGACAGCGCCACCCTGGATCTCATCGCCGCCGAGCTCGGCCGTGACCGCGAGGTGCGCCGCGATGCCCATGGCCGCCTGCACACGGTGGATGACATGGGCTTCGCCCTGGCCTTCCAGGTCACCGTGCGGCGACCACTGACGCTGGCTGGCGAGACCGTCAACGCACCCGGCGGCGCCGCGCGGCGGCCCGTGAACGCGCTCGGCGTGGACCCGGCTCGCGCCGCGCTGCCGCGCACGTTGTCGCACGTGGTGTATTTCGTGCCCGACGCCGCCAGGGCCGAGGCCTTCTACGTCAAGCGCCTCGGCTTCACCTGCACCGACCGCTTCACCGGCGTGGGCCCCTTCCTGCGTCCGGCCGGCACGGCCGACCACCACACGCTGTTCATGATCCAGACCCCGCCGCAGATGAAGGGCATCGAGCACTTCACCTTCCACATGGGCGGCCCGACCGAGGTGATGCTGGCCGGCACCCGCTTCGTCGAGAAGGGCTATCAGTCGTTCTGGGGTCCGGGCCGGCACCGCTTCGGCTCCAACTGGTTCTGGTACTTCAACAGCCCGCTCGGCTGCCACGTCGAATACGACGCCGACATGGACCAGCACGACCTGTCCTGGACCGCACGCGAGGCGCCGATGAGCGCTGACGCCTCGCAGCTGTTCCTGTTCCAATACCGTACAAAATGGGCCCCGGGCGGCCCGCCGCCAGCCGGCGCCCCCGGTAAACACTGACATCGCCAGACATGAGCCGCGGGGTATTCCTGTGCCGGCTCGACGAGCTGCCCGACGGGCAGTCGCGCGGCTTCGATCCGCTGGGCGCGGGCCGCGACACCCTGCTGGTGGTGCGCCAGGGCCGGGACCTGCACGCCTGGCGCGATGATTGTCCTCACCAGCCCGGCACGGCCATGGCCTGGCGCAAGGACGCCTATCTCAACCGGGACGGCAGCCGCATCGTCTGCCACGCCCACGGCGCGCGGTTCGACATCGCCACCGGGCTCTGCACGCTCGGGCCCTGCCTGGGACAGGCGCTGACCCACGTGCCCCTGCAGCTGGATTCCGCTGATCACGTCTACGCCATACTCGAGGAGGAGTGACCATGGGCGAACAGGCCCGCTTTTCAATCGGTACCTTCGCGGTCGCGGGAAGTCCGTCCTTCCCCGGCCTCGTCATCGACAAACAGGTCGTCGCGCTCGAGGCGCTCGCGCCCCTCGCCGCCAGTCTCGGCCAGCCACTCGTTGGCACCGCCTCCGTCCAGGAGCTCCTCCTGGAGTGGCCGCGCAACTTCGCGACGCTCAGCCGGATCGCGGAGCTGCTGCGTGGCGGAGAGGCGCCTCGGGTGGCCTCGCTCCTGGTTCCAGTCGACAGGCTCCAGGTCCGAGCGCCGCTCCCGCAGCCGCGGCAGATCTATTGCTCGGGGGCGAACTACCGCAAGCACGTCATCGATCTCATCATCGACCAGAAGAGCCACCTCACGGAGAAGATGTCCGCCGAGGAGCGCCAGGCCTACGGTGAGAAGCTCATGGACGAGCGCGCGGCCAAGGGCAAGCCGTTCGTCTTCTTCAAGGCCTCGTCCGCGGTGGTGGGCCCCCATGACTCCGTCGTGCTGCCCCGCGACGTGAGCCAGCCCGACTGGGAGCTCGAGCTGGGTGTGGTGATCGGCCGGCCCGCCCGGCGCGTGTCCCGCGCGCAGGCGCTCGACTTCGTCGCCGGCTACGTGGTCGTGAACGATCTCACCAGCCGCGAGCTCGTCTACCGCCCGGACGTTCCGCAGATGGGAATGGATTGGATGGCCAGCAAGAGCTCGCCGACCTTCCTGCCCATGGGCCCCTACCTCGTACCCGCCGCCTTCGTGGGCAACCCGCAGGACCTGCGCATCACGCTCAAGCTCAATGGCGAGACCATGCAGGACGAGAGCACGGCCGACATGATCTTCGGTGTCGCGCGCCTCATCGAGTTCATCTCCTCCTACGTCCAGCTACTCCCAGGAGACGTGATCTGCACCGGCTCTCCCGCTGGAAATGGCACCCACTACAACCGCTTCCTGCGCCCGGGCGACGTCCTGGAGGGCTCCATCACCGGGCTCGGCACCCAGCGCAATCCCTGCATCGCCGAGGAAGGCTGAATCATGTCGACGCGTCACGAGCGGCGTCCCGTCGGACCACCCCAGGGCCAGCGGCTCGTGGTGGACCTCCACTGCCACGCCCTGAGCCTCGAAGTGGAGCGACTGGTCGCGGACCGGCCGGAGAAGAAGGCGGAGCCGCAGCTGCAACTCCGCGCCCAGGGTGAGGCCTCCACGCTGCACAACGCCACCGTCATGCTCCCGCGGGCGATGCCCAAGCTGACGGACATCGAGCTCCGCCTGCGCGACATGGACTCCATGGGCGTGGACGTCCAGGTGGTCAGCCCTTCACCCAACCAGTACTACTACTGGGCGGACGAGGAGCTCGCCCGCGAGATCGTCCGGGTCCAGAACGAGCACATCGCCTCCCTGGCGGACGGGCACCCGCGCCGCATCGTCGGGCTCGGCACGCTCGCCCCGCAGCACCCCCGGCTCGCCGTCGAGCAACTGGAGCACGGTGTCCGCCGCCTCGGGCTGCGCGGCTTCGAGGTGTCCTCTTCCGTGAACGGGCTCGAGCTGTCCGACAGCAGCCTGGAGCCGGTCTGGGCCAGGGCAGAGGAGCTCGGCTGTCTCATCTTCCTGCATCCGTTGGGGACGTCGCTGGGCGCGCGCCTGGACCGTTTCTACCTGTGCAACACCGTGGGCCAGCCGGTGGAGACCACGGTGGCGCTCTCCCATCTCATCTTCGGGGGCGTGCTGGATCGCTACCCGGGGCTCAAGCTCTGCGCGGCACACGGAGGGGGCTACCTGCCACACTACCTGGGCCGCTCCGACCACGCTTTCCGGGTCCGTCCCGAGGCTGGCCATATCCAACGCCCGCCCTCCGAGTACCTGAAGGGAATCTGGTTCGACACCGTCGTGCATGACCCCGAGGTCCTGCGGCGCCTCATCGACATCGTCGGGGCCTCGCAGGTGGTGGTCGGCACCGACTACCCCTTCGACATGGGCGCATACGACGTCCAGGCCCTGGTGGACGCCGTTCCAGGGCTGAGCGACGCGGAGCGCGCGCGGATCCTCGGCATCAACGCGGCCGAGCTGCTGGGCCTGGACGCGGCCGAGACGCAACGAACCTGAAGAGCCAAGGAGACATCCAAGATGGCCAGTGTGCGCAAGGTATTGATTGTCGGTGGTGGGATCGGCGGACTCTCGTTGGCCTCCGGCCTGCGGAACCGTGGCATCGAGGTCGACCTCGTCGAGGTCAAGAAGGAGTGGACCGTCTACGGCGTCGGCATCATCCAGCAATGCAACGTCATCCGGGCCATGGCCCAGCTGGGGCTGGCCGACCGCTTCCTCGGCGCGGGGTTCGCGTACGAGAACGTGGGGCTGTACACGGCGGAGGGACATCTTCTGCAAATGCTGCCAGGGGTGCGCGCGGCGGGGCCGGAGTACCCGGCCAACCTGGGCATCTCCCGGCTGGCTCTCCATCGCGTGCTCAGCTCCACGGCGGAGGAGCGGGGGGCCTCCATCCGTCTGGGCCTCACGGTCGAACACCTGGCGCAAGACCCCGACGGCGTCTCGGTCACGTTCACCGACGGCACGCGGGGCCGGTACGACCTCGTCGTGGGCGCCGACGGGCTCTTCTCCAAGGTCCGGACGATGATCCTCGGAAAGGAGCCGAAGCCGCGCTTCACGGGACAGGCGGTCTTCCGCCACAACTTCCCGCGCGCGCCCGAGATCGACCATCTGGCGGCCTTCTACGGGCGTCATCACAACGCCGGGCTCTGTCCCCTCTCCCAGGACCTGATGTACCTGTTCGTGACCTCCTCGGAGCCCGGGAACCCGTGGATGCCGGAGGACCGGCTCGCGGAGATCATGCGGGATCGCCTGAAGGAGTTCGGCGGGCTCATCGGCCGGTTGCGAGACCAGATCACCGACCCGAAGCAGGTCGTCTACAAGCCCATGGAGGTGATCTTCGTCCCCGAGCCCTGGTACCGGGGAAGGGTCGTGCTGATCGGCGATGCCGTGCATGCGACGACGCCGCACCTCGGGCAGGGAGCGGGCATGGCCATCGAGGACGCCGTGGTGCTCTCGGAGCTCCTCTCGGAGAACGCACCGATGGAGGCGCTCCTGTCCCGCTTCATGCAGCGGCGCTACGAGCGCTGCAAGTTCATCGTCGAGAGCTCGATCCAGATCGGTGACTGGGAGATGCAAGGCGCGTCCAACGCCGACCGGACCGGGATCGTGAAGAAGATGATGGAAGTCACGGCCCAGCCCATCTGACGCGAAGGTCCCACCCTCGGGTGCAAGGCGGCCGGGCGGGCGAGGGCCAGTCCGGAGGGCCCTGACTCACCGAGCGCCCAGGGCTTCACCACCCTCTCGGGACGGAGGCGTGGAATGCAAACCGAATCGGTGCCTGACGTACGTTGGTCGGAGCAGCCCGAGCGGCACCAGGAGCTTCACGCGGCGAAGGTCGAGAGGATCGCGCGGCAGCTTCGGCAACGGACGAGCACGCGGCCCGTGTCCCTCAAGAAGAAGACGCCTCCGCACCAGGTCCCCAAACGCAACGACCGGCGGCGGAGCGACGAGAAGATCGACCTGAGTGACCTCGATCAGATCCTCGAGATCGACCCCGTGGCGATGACCTGCACGGTCGAGCCCGCGGTCACCTTCGACGAGGTGGTCCGCGCCACCCTCCCCTACGGGCTCGCGCCCATCATCGTCCCCGAGCACAAGACCATCACCCTCGGGGGCGCCGTCGCGGGGTGCTCCATCGAGTCCATGTCCTTCCGGCACGGTGGCTTCCACGACACCTGCCTCGAATACGAGCTCATCACCGCCAAGGGGGACGTGCTGCACTGCTCCCCCGACCAGCACCCGCTCGTGTTCCAGATGATCCACGGCTCGTTCGGGACGCTCGGCATCCTCTCGAAGCTGAAGCTCAAGCTCGTGCACGTCGCGCCCTACGTGCACGTGACGTACGAGACCTACCCCACGCTCGAGGCCTTCCAGCAGGCCATCTGGCGCCACTTCACCGCCCAGGACGCCGACTACCTCGACGGGCAGATCTTCTCACCGACGAAGCACGTGCTGTGCGTGGGCCGCTTCGCGGAGCGCGCCCCGTACGTGAGCCGCTACGACTGGCTCAAGGCGTATTGCGAGAGCATTCCCCGGCTCTCCGAGGACTACCTCACCCTCTATGACTATCTCTTCCGCTACGACCGGGGCGTCACCCACGTCACGCCGAAGAGCCTCGTCGGCCGGGCGCTGTTCGGCAAGCTGGTGCACTCGGACAGCGTGCTGAGGGCCGCGGACCGCTTCCACCGCTTCCTGCCGGCGAAGAACCCGCAAGTCATCGTGGACGTGTTCGTCCCCTTCTCGCGCACGGCCGAGTTCATGGACTGGTATCACCGCGAGATGCACTTCTACCCGGTGTGGTGCGTCCCCTACCGGCGGATGCGGGACTACGAGTGGCTCACGCCCCAGTGGTGGTCCGGCGTACACGACCCGCTGTTCCTCGACCTCGCCGTCTACGGGCTTCCACAGCAAGCGGGCCGCAATCTCTACAAGGAATTCGAGGACGAGCTGCTGCGCGTCAACGGCACCAAGACGCTCATCTCGTACAACTACTACGACGAGCAGACCTTCTGGAGCCTCTGGAACAAGGACACCTACCAGGCCGTTAAACAGCTCACCGACCCGGACAACATCTTCCGCGACCTCTACACCAAGACGTGCCGGGCGGCGCTCGGACTGGAGGAGCCGACGCCCGGCTCCGGGACCACGGTGCACTAGACAGAGAGCCGTGCCCGCCCGGTGCCACCGCCGCCAGGACATTGGACCACGGCCTGGCGGCGCGAGCCGCTACCGTCCTGGACGGGGCGCCTCCCGGTGACGAGCGTGTGGCCTCCGTCCCCCGAGGTGCCCCTTGGCAGCACAACCGCCCAAGAAGATGGCGCGTGACCGGCCTACCCAGAAAGAAGGCAGGTTCTTGCCTCGTGTGATAGTCGTCCTGGCGAAGTGAGCGGGTATTGCTTGCTTGGGCGCAGCCGCTTGGGGTGCTTCCGGAGGGCACGCACGATGAGGACCTACCCGCGGGCCGTGCTGCTGGCGGCTGTGCTGCTCTCCACCGGCTGCATCACGCTGGCGCCGCGACAGGGTGGCAGCCCCACGGAGGGCTCCCACGCCTTCTCCACGTTGCGAGGGGCGGAGGCCCATACGCCCTCGTTCGAGGCAACCTCGCCTCTTGCGTCTACCGAGCTGGGCGAGCACTCCCTCTCCGCAGAGCCGGACGAGCAGGAGCGGCTGCACCGCCGCCGCAGTGCCCACGGACTGGGCCCAGATACCGCCCTGGCGAGTGCGGGCGAGACGCCCTCATACGAGGTGGCCAGCAAGGGGCCAGTCCCCCAGGAGCCGCCCTCGTGCGGAGGACAAGCCGTACCCCCGGGCTGGCCCGACTTCTCCTCCAGTGACAAGGAGGCACTGCTCGCCCCCTTCCTCACGTGCACCTCGCCCGCCGAATACGTCGCACTCCAGGAACGGGTGGACATGCCCCGGCTGGTGGAGTCACTGACGGACTGGGATGCCGTGCGACTTGGCTCCCTGGGGCCCGTGCGTGAGGACGCCGCCGGCATTCTCAACCGCAAGCGTCTCTCGTTCCTCCTCCATGCCACCGACAAGTATGGAGTCGCCCATGCCGAGGTGTTCATCCGCGTCCTCCTCGACTCGGCCCATGACGATGAGCTGCGGGAGATTCTCTTCTGGCTGGCCAGGAACAAGCGGCTGGAGACCACGTTGGGGCTGATGCCGAGGGCCCGTGCGGAGTTGGAGGCGCGAAGCCTGAAGCTCTCGGCCCGTCCGGACAGGGACTTCCAACCCGGAGACCTGCTGCGAGGCGCAGGCCGTGCCGTCACCGACCTGCTCACCCACGAGCAGGAGAAGAATGCCTGGTACACCCACTACACCCGGCAACGAAGCCAGCTCCCACCGTCCTACCAGCAGGACCTCGACGAGGTGGAGCGGAAGGCGGCGAAACAGCACTACTCGGCGAGCAACGTGGTGCTGGGCAGCGTGGACCACCTCACCTTCGGCGTGCCGCTGGGCTTCTACTACCTCGGGGCGGGTACGGGCCACGGGCTGTACTCGCTCTCGCAGGGCGAGTACGAGCAGGCCATTCGCGAGCTGACGCCCGTCGCGCTGCTGGCAACCCTGTACGTGGGTGGCAAGGGCGTGCGCACGCTCTACGAGGCCCGGGGAGGAGGAGCCGGACTCCAGAGGGGACTCGAGACGGTGCGGGTGCCAGTGAGTCTCCTCGCCGAGAAGACGCGGGAACTGCAAGCACGGCTGGGCGCGGGCGTAGAAGGACTCCGAGAGCTGGCCCGGTACATACAGGCCAGACGTGAGGCGGGCCGCTTCGTGGCCTTGGGGGGAATGGACGCCGCGCTGGCCCTGTACGAGGCCCGGGGGGATGTGGCCAAGGCGCGGCCACTCATGTCCAAGGCCAGGCCCGGGGCTACGGCCGCCGCGGCGGACGAGGCCGCACGCCCCTTTCCCATGAAGGTCTCGGCCACGGAGCGTCAGAGCACCCTGGCCTCGCTGGTGGACGAGGGGGTTGGCCACACGCCGTCGGTGGTGGAGGCAAAGCTCGCGGCGGTGGAGGTCGAGGCCACGGGCCCGCGCCTACCCAAGGACGCGAAGGTGCTGAAACAGCACCAACCCTCCATCGACGCGGCGCCGCCCGAGGCCCGTGGCAATCCGCGCTGGCGCGAGTACGTCGACTATTACGAGAAGCGCTTGAACGAGGTGGAGAAGGGCACGGCCGCCGAGGGCCCCCTCAAGTGGGCGCCCTACGAGCGGATGCGCGCGTGGTTTGCCCGGGGGATGGCCTTCGAGCGCGACATGGTGAAGCTGCTGAAGGCTGACTCGGAGAAGCCTCGGGCCCAGCGCAGCTTCCTCGGGGACTTCGACAAGCCCCGCATTGAAACGCAGGTGGGCGTGAGGAAGCCGGGCCCCGGCCTGCGCTACGTGGATGTGCTCGTCATCGAAGAGGGCGAGCTCGGCGGGCAGCCGCGGCGCGTGGAGACGTTCAGTTTTAAGAGCCGCGATCTCTCGCAACTAGGAGACAGGGCTCTGGAATCGCAGATGAAGGCGGACGCGAGCGAGGCCCTGAGACATTACGGCGAGACGCTGGACATCCGCCGAAACTCCATCCAGTCCATTCTCCCTGAGGGCAGCGAGGTTCAGGTCGTGAAGGTACGCCTCATCTACGAGGGCGGCAACCTCAAACCCACGAATGCAAACTACTTGGATGCGGCTGTGAATGCGACCGAGTCATCCGTGCCGGGTGTGGAGGTGTCGTTCCAATGAAAGTGCTGGAGTTTCACGGCCTGAAAGAGGACCACCTTTGGCTCACTTTCAAAGCGGGTTTCGAGCCGCAGGTGGCAAAGGAGACCGAGTTGGAGCCCTTGCTCCTTGCCCTTGAAGAGCACGCCGACGGGTGGATGCCAGACGTCATTGAAGGCAAGCGGCGACGCAAGTACAACCGTCCCGCCGTATGGAAGGCACTGGAGGAGGAGCGCCACGCAAGAGTAACGACCATCGGATTGTATCGGGCGGAGTGGCCTGCGTTGGACATGACGCTGCGACTCCGGTCCCCACCTCTGGCTCCCGAACTGGACCTCACAATCAAGGTAAAGCCGCTCTCCGTTTTTGCGGAGGACGAGCGCTGCCGCCAATTCATCGAGATGGTGCGTGCCTGGGCCTCCCGCTACCGTGTCTCCCATGCTGCGGCCCACAGCGCAGATGACGCGGAGCTGGCGGGCTCCCCCCGCTTCGGGCGCGACGAGAAGATTTCTCGGAGGGACGGGTTCGACAAGATTTATGAGATGTTCTGGCTCAATGTCTTCGGCCCCAAACTGGTGGAAACCGTGGGCCGCGAGCGCATGCTCTCCACGCCCGCTCACCGGGTGGAGGAATTGCCCAACGGCTCGGTGCTCCTGGTGACATGGCCCACAGCCGCGGATTTCGCCGGCGACAAGGCGCGGCTCGCGCAGGCCCGCGCCCACGCCCACCTTCGGCCGGACCTGGACTTCGACACGGTGCTGCGCAGCCTGCGCGAGCGTAGCGCCGCACTCGCGCCCGTGGAGCCCCGCTTTCCTCCGGACCTGGCCCCGCTCCTCTCCCGAGTGGTGGACCGCGCCGCCAGCCACGAGCGCCAGCGGAGGATTGCCGCGCTCAACGCCTGGAGACCTCCCGAGCCCGAGGAATGGCGACCCGCCGACTCCGCCCTCCCCCCGGACATAGAGAATCCAGAGCATGCTCTCCAGCAGTACAGCCTCTACGCCGAGCACCTCGTGGCTCTGCTGCACTCGGAGGTGCCCTCCGTCTCCGAGACAACGCCCGAGTCGCTCACGGATGCCGACTTCTATTTCTGGCACGAGGAGTTCCCGACGAGCCGCCTACGGGAGGCCATTGACGAGCACGCGGTGCCCGCCATTGGCGCGTACCTGGGTGAGGTGCTGGTACGCCACCTGGGCGGCAGGTGGATTCCGCGCCAGAAGCTCGAGGAGGCCCAGGTGCTCGTGGGCGACCGCGTGTGGTTACCCTTCGTCCGGGCCCGCAACTACATGCGCTCGCGACAGTCGCTCCTGGACTACTCCCTTACCTACCTCTACCGCATTGCCGAGCGGCACCGCGGCTAAGGAGAAGACAGATGCTGGTGGACCAGACGCTGGAGTGAGCGGGAAGCACCTGTCACACAAAGGTTGGCGCCAAGGGCTTTACGGCATCACGATATTCAGATATTCGAATATCGTCATGTCCGCCGCCACAGCCCTCGACGTCCAACCTGCCTCCCGCCTCTTCAAGGCGCTGGGCGATGAGACCCGCCTGCGCATCGTGGCGCTGCTCTCCCACGGGGAGTTGTGCGTCTGCCACCTGGAATCCGCCCTCGGGTTGACGCAATCCAACACCTCCCGCCAGCTCAGCGTGCTCCGGGCGGCCGGCGTGGTGGAGCCCCGTAGAGAAGGGAGTTGGGTCTATTACCGGCTCGCGCCCCAGCTCGACGAGGTGTGCAAGCAGCAGCTCAAGGCGCTCGTCAGCACCTTCGGCAAGCAGGAGACACTCCGAAAGGACGTGGAACAGCTCCTCGAGAAGCGTGGGCCCAACTCCTGCCGGTGAGCTTCGGGCTTCCCTTCAGACTTCTTCCTCTCGACCCTGGTGACTCCATGAAGACCGTCATCTTCGCCTGTGTCCACAACGCCGGGCGCTCGCAAATGGCCGCCGCCTTCTTCAACGCGCTGGCCAATCCCGCCACCGCCCGAGCCCTCTCCGCTGGTACTCAGCCCGGTGAGCGTGTCCACCCCGAGGTGCGAGCGGCCATGGCCGAGGTGGGCATCGACGTGTCGGGCGCGAAACCCCAGCGGCTCACCGACGAGCTGGCGCAGGGGGCTTCCATGCTCATCACCATGGGGTGCGGCGAAGCCTGCCCCTACGTGCCAGGCCTCGTGCGCGAGGATTGGCCGCTGGAGGACCCCAAGGGCAAGCCCGTGGAGCGGGTCCGGCAGATTCGCGATGAGGTGCGCTCCCGCGTGTCGGAGCTGCTGGCCCGGGAAGGCTGGACGTGAATCGCGAAGGCCAGCCCCGTGCGAGTCGGCTGGCCGCTGTCTTGCGCATCATCCTGGGCCTCGCACAGATGTTCGGTGCGACCTTCTCCGCCGTGCTGCTGCTTCGGACAGGGGTGAACGCAGCCTCATTGGGGGCCACGGCCATCACCCTCATGCTCACGGTGCTGAGCCGGGTTCTCTTCAGGGGACGATGAGGCCCGGGCTCGTGAGTGCGGGAACCTCCAGGGACGTGGATGAGACCGGAGAAGTGGGCCTCTACCACACCTCCCACCCGGCAGTGCATGGCGGCTCGCTCAAGACAGGTACTCCGTCGGCCCCAAGCCAGCTGGAGTCAGTTCTTTCAGGGGTGCTCTTGCATGAAAGGAAGGGGCACCTTCCGGGCGCGTTCCGGACGAACTGGTCTGACAGTCAGACCAGTTGCTCCCGAGCGATTACGACTCCGGGGGCGGTCTGTCGAGGCCCCTTAGCTGCTCCTCGGCCATCTCGCGGTATAGCGGCACGACCTCCACGGCCAGCACGTCGCGCATCTGCTGACGCGCACCTTCGAGATCGCCCGCGTCTCGGAGGCTCGTCATCCGGTACATCGAGCGCAGGAATCGGCGCTCCCCCTTCTGGAAGCGCGAGAGAATCATCCCCATGAGGGCCTCGGCGCCTTCCGGGCTCTTGAGGGCTTCTTCGGTCTCGGCTTCGCTGACAGCTGCCATGGGAGCAGTCCGGCGTAGAAGGGCGCGCAAGTCGTCCGTGAGTTCCAGGGCGTGCCCCTGCTGGATGCGCTGCGTGAGAACGGCGAGTTGATCTCGGTCGGGCAGGTCCGGATTGAGCCGCCCGGTTGCGCGCACCTCCGCAAGCCCGGCAAACCTCTCAAGGGTTCTTTCGGCCTGCTCCCGGTAGAGGGGAACGACCTCCACGGCGAGCACGTCGCGCATGACTTGCTGTGCCCCGTCGAGGTCCCCTTTCTGCTGGAGTTCGTCCACCCGGTCTTGAGCCTTGCCGAGTCGCTTCGACCCTTCCCGGATGCGTTGGCGGATCTCCCGTAGCAGGGTCGTTGCAGCGGGCAGACTGCGCAAAGCATCTTCCGCGTCCTGCTGGCTGATGGCCACCTCTCGGGCACTCTTGAACAGCAGGGCTCGGGTATCTGCTGAAAGCTCCAGCGGCTCGCTACGTTCAAGCACTCTTTGCGCCAAGTCCCTGATAGGGCCCCAATCGATTTTTTCGGACATGATTCCTCGCCTTACTCCCGGGGATGGCACCAATCGCGGGGCCAATCATGCTGACCCTCACAGTACCGCAAGCAATCGTCACACTTGCCCGTCCATCCGCGATTCTGGCACCTCACGTACAACCGGATGCACTCCTGCTTCCACTCAGGCAGGGATGCGTTGTTGGCGAAATCGTCCTCGTCCTCGTCGGCGCGCACGGCTCGTAGCACCTGCTCGACCTCTGAGGGCGAGGCGCCACAGGCCCCTACCGGGTCAAGAGGGTGCTTCTTGATGCAGCAGGTCATGGTGGAGTCTCCCGGCCGGCAGTCCGCCGGGCCCAGAGCAGCAGTTCCTGCCGAGCAACCCGACGCGAGAACGCCCCACAGCACAGCCGCCCCGAGACGAAGGGCACAATTCATGTTTTTCGTGAGCACTACAGCACTCTGGCCGAGCACCTCGTGGCGCTGATGCACACGAAGGTGCCGTCCGTTCTCAAGGCAACATGGCTTTCATTTTTGGCCTGACTTCCTGTCTTGCCGTGTCGTTGAACGGAATCGGCCCGCTCCTACCACTCGGGAAAGGACCCGGCGGTAGGATCACGACAAGCCGAAGCCCACCTGATATCCAACGCCCACCTCCTGACACGTTGGGAAGAGGGCCGGCTCGTGACACAGCAACACGTCGGGAAATACCAATTGGTGCGCAAGCTTGCCTCGGGCGGAATGGCCGAGGTGTTCCTCGCCAAGGCCGCGGGACCCATGGGCTTCGAGAAGACCCTGGTCCTCAAGCGCATCCTGCCCGAGCTGGCCGAGGAGACCTCCTTCGTCCAGATGTTCCTGTCCGAGGCCCGGCTCGCCGCCCGGCTCACGCACCCGAACATCGTGCAGATCTTCGACTTCGGCGAGTCCGAGGGCACCTACTTCCTGGCCATGGAGTACATCGACGGGCCCAGTCTGCGCACGCTCATCAAGCGCGCCGCCGCCCAGGGACTGTCCCTTCCCCCCACCGTGTGCGCCCGGCTCATCGCCCATGCCTGCGAGGGGCTCGCCTTCGCCCATGACTTCACCGACCCCGAGACGGGCGCGCCGATGGGCCTCATCCACCGCGACGTCAGCTCGGACAACATCCTGCTATCCCGGCAGGGCGCGGTGAAGGTGGTGGACTTCGGCATCGCCAAGGCCGCCGGACAGAGCCACAAGACGGAGAGCGGCGTCATCAAGGGCAAGCTCGCGTACATGCCGCCCGAACAGCTGCGCGCCAAGGAGCTGGACCGGCGCGCGGACGTGTACGCGCTCGGGGTGGTGCTCTACGAGCTGCTCACGGGCCAGCGGCCGTACGCCGCGGCGTCGGACGCCGGGCTGATGCAGGCCATCCTCTACGAGCAGCCCATCCCGGCGGCCAAGCACCGTCCGGACCTCCCCCAGCCCCTGCGGCGGATTCTCAGCAAGGCGCTCGCCAAGGAGCGCGAGCAACGCTACCCGGACTGCCATGCCCTCCAGGCCGACCTGGAGGCCTTCATCGTCTCCGTCGGCAGGCCCGTGATGACGCAGCAGGTGGCCCAGCTCATCCACCAGACCTCCACGAACCCGGAGCTCCCCGCCCTCTCGCAGCCCCTCCCTCCGGCGCTCACGCCCCCACCTCCGGCTTCACTCGCCGAGCCACCGTTCCTCGTCAGGAAGCGTCCCGCCCCGTCCTCGAACGAGGCGGTGACGGCGAACCAGCGCGCGCCCCAGGCGCCGAAAGAGGAGGAACCCAGGGCCCTCGTCACACCTCCGCCCCGGCGCCTCGAGCGCGAGCCGATGACCGTCCAGGCGCGGATTCCCGCCGCGTCCCGCCGGCCCACCCCGCCGCCCGTCGACGTGGACCACCAGGAGCAGCGGCCGACACGGGCGGACTCCCCCGTGTGGCGCCCCGTCATGTCGGCGGAGAAGCCCCGGTCCTCGAACCGGTGGGTACCCACCCTGCTGGGTGGCCTGATGGTCGTGGCGGGCGGCGGCGTGGTGTCCTCGAAGACGTGCGCCCAGCCAGAGGTTCAGGGGACCGCGCTCGCGGCGGAGCTCCCGCGAGCCCAGCCGACGGTGGCACTCGCCAAGCCGCCCGAAACGGGCCTTCCGCCAAGCCCCGAGGCCGATGAGCCAGACACGGGGCTCGCGGTTGCCCCCGAGCCGGTGCCCGCGGAGCAACCGGCTCAGGAGCGCTCGCCCGTTAAACCCAAGCAGCCCGCTCCAGGGACATCCAGGGGCGCGTTCAAGGGCACCCTGGAGCTGCGCGTCCGGCCCTACGCCACCGTCTACGTCGACGGCAAGAGGATGGGAGACACCCCCCTGCGCCCCCTGGAGTTGCCCGCGGGGCCTCACACCGTGAAGCTGGTCAACCCGAGCATTCCCAAGGAGAAGCTGCTCGTCGTCGACGTCAAGGCCGGACAGAACAGCCTCGAGAAGATCAACCTCCTGGAGGATTGAGGAGGGGGGCTCCCCCGGCGGGAGCAGGGACCGCGGCGTCGGCTTCGCTCCACTTCCCCGGCCAGGCGTCGATGTCTTCAGCGGCCTCCGCCAAGTTGTCGCTGAAGCCGGCCTCCCGGACCCGCTGACCCAGGAGGAACAGCTCCTTCCTCGCGGCGCTCCGGTTCGCGGCCTTCATGCTGGGGATCTGGTTCTGGAGGAGCAGCAACCGCCGCATGAGCCGTTCGCACTCAACGGCGACGGCCGCGCGGCACCCGAACAGATTCGTCGGTGCCTGCTGGGACGGCAAGCTCACCACGGGCAAGATGGGGGCTTCGGGCAGAGGCACATCCTGCTCCTCGTCCCCGAGCTCCCAGAGCTCCTCGGGCACGGAGGACTTCGCCATGCGCCAGTCCTCGTTGGACGGGTAGACCGCGTACAGGTGGGCGATCCGGTCGATCTCCTGACCCACGCGCATCCACTCGGTGCCCGTCCCCGCTTCCGTGATCCGGGTCTTCAAGTCCGACAAGGTCTCGGCCACCTTGCCTCCACGAATCCCTTTCAAGCACAGCATTCGCTCCATCACGGCCAGGCGCCACAGTTGCTGTGCCTTCAAGGTTCTGCCCGTGATCGCGATGCGCGCGGAGGGGCAATCCGACGGAGCCTTCACCGCGGCGGGGCGCGCCTCGTCAGCGGAGGTCAGCTCCTCCTGGAGCCTTCGCCGGAAGGCCTCGAAGTGACTCTGGATCTTGGGGGCGACCTGCTCGGGAAGCCTCGCATCCTCCCGGATCAGCAGCGCCATCTGGAAGGCATCGCCAGACTCCACGTGCTTTCCCATGTCATACAAGACGATGCCCTCGTAGAGGGACAGGACGGCCAGCTCGGACGTTCCCAGCGGGCTCTGACGCGCGAGCTGGATTTGATCGAACGCCTGCTCGTACTCCATCTGCCGGTAGAGACGGCTGATCGTACCGAGCGTGGCCCTGAAATTGACGGCCCCCTCCTTTTTCAGGTTGACGACCTCCTCCCCCTTCTCCTCTGCCCGCGCGGAGAGCAACGGCATCGAGGAGAGGAACACGACGACGGGGACGACTCTCTTGTGGAACAGGGTACGCACGTGACGGCTCGTCTTCTGGGCTGGGGGGCTTCGACCTCAGTAAAGGGTCGGATCACCTCGTCCGCAACAAGTCCGTCACCCTGACTGCGCGGTTGACATGTCGGCCGACACATCCGCGGAGCCGGTTGACACGTCAGGCGACACAGACACGTGTATCAGCTTTGCAAATTTTCACGGCATTCATGGTTTTTCGCCTTTGTCCTTGACGCAAAAGGACGTTGAGAATTTCTATTACCCAGACGCCGCTCCACGCCACGCTCATTCGTGTCCCGGTGCGGCCCGGGAAGGAAATCCATGCACTCCGCTGGCCTTGCTGGTGGATCCGCGCGGGCAGGTCCACGCAACGAGCGGCGTCCTGCCGACGAAGGCCATCGGAGTCCCGTCGGATCAGTATGCCGGCGCCATCGCCGCGCTGGAGGTGACGTTCCTGTCCGCGCCACTCATGATGGGCGGCAACTGGCTGGAGTCGGCCAACTTCACGCCCCCCGACACGACGGCCCGCTTCGCGGGGGAGCAGCTCCTCTGCGAGGGGTGGCTGAAGCTGTCCAGCACGGAGACCAGCGGAAACGGGACTCGAGAATGACGACACCCATTCAAGCCTTCGCCTTCGACTTCTCCTGGCCATTGCAGGGGCAGGATCAACCCCTCGCGAACCAGATCCTCATCACGGACAAGCCCAACGCGGCGGACACCGTGACGGTGCTGGTCCAGTGCCTGGCGAATCCAGGGGTGACGATCATCCTGGAGCCACAGACGAACCCGGTCGCGAGCGCCAGCAATCACCACTTCGAGCTCTACTTCGACCCGAACGCGATCGCTGGGGCCAGCGGCATCAAGGTGAGTGACACGGCGCAATGGTCCTTCGCCTGCGTGCAGCACCCGACGGACGCGAGCGACTCCAAGGCCGGAGTGTCCCTGTACCTGCTCAGCAAGAGCACTCTGCGCATCAATCCGCAGAGCCCCCTGGCCTTGAACGTCACGAACATCGGCGCTACCTCGCGGGGTGGCGAGCGCTCCAGCGTGGCGACCTTCACCTGGAGTAAATCGTCCTCCGTCGTGAAGTTCGAAAACTCCTCGTCCCCGATTTTCATCCCTGGACAGGACAATCCCTATCAACTGACCGAGCAAAGGACGTTCGACATCGTGAGTCCTCCGAGCAACGCCGCCGCGAGCCCCCTGCCCCTCTACGCGTCCTTCAGCACCCCCAACGTCGTCGCCAACGACGGCACCTCCAAGAACCTGCTGGTGGTGCGGCTGGTGAACACGAGCCAGGACGCCATCACCCTGAGCCCATCGGGCAGCGACAGCCCCACCCAGCTCGTGCTCTTCTTCGACACGTCGAGCAGTAACAACGACCGCTGGGCACTCTCGGCCGACAGCCACGTGCACGCCTTCTATCTGCCCGGAAAGGAGGACGGCTCTGGCATCAACACGAGCTGGTCCGGCCACGGGAGCTGGCAGGTCAGCGGGCCCGATGACTCGAATCGTTGGACGCTCACCCCCATGGCCGGCAAGACCCGCCTGGCCCCGGGCGAGAGCCTGGAGATCCCCATCTCCAACATCGTCACGGAGTACGCGACGGGACAGACGACGCTGCACCTGCGGTACGAGGACTTCCCGGACCATCCGGATGGGGAGGCGCAGCTGCCCATCCAGAAGCTGCCCATGTTCTATCAGAACAACGTGCTCTACCGGGTGGGAGTCAACACGACGGCCCCCGAGGAGCAACTGCACGTCGCGAACGGGGGGAACCTGCGCGTCGACGGCCAGTACAAGAGCTGGGGCCCGATCGATTTCCAGCCGAACACCGACAAGACACCAGCCAACGAGGACCTGCTCCGGCTCCGGGACATGAACGGGAACGTGGTCATGACCGGCACCAGCAACGGCAAGCTGGGCCTTGGCACGACCAGTCCGAGCGAGACGCTCGAGGTGCATACGGGGTCGGGATCGTATGGAATCACCCACACCGATGGGACCGTGAAGGTCTCGAGCTATCTCAACAGCGCGGGAGGCTGGCTGGGGACCCAGTCGAACCACAACCTCTCGCTCTTCACCAACAACGGCCCTGCACAGGTGGTGCTGAACACCGCGGGGAACCTCAGCATCAACTCGGGGAACCTCAGCATCAACTCGGGGAGCCTCGGCATCGGCACGACGAGCCCGGCGGACAAGCTCGAGGTGCATACGGGGTCGGGGTCGTATGGAATCACCCACACCGACGGGACCGTGAAGGTCTCGAGCTATGTCAGCGGCGCGGGAGGCTGGCTGGGAACCCGGTCGAACCACAACCTCTCGTTCTTCACCAACGGCGGCCATGCACAGGTGGTGCTGAACACCGCGGGGAACGTCGGCATCGGCACGACGGGCCCGGCGGAGAGGCTGCACATCACGGGTGGGGACCTGCGGGTCGACGGTGCGATCAAGAGCTACGGCCCCATCAATCTCTACCCCAACGTCGACAAGACGCCAGCGAATGAGGATCTGCTCCGGATCCAAGACATGTCTGGAAGCCGGGTCCTCACGGTCCGGAGTGACGGCAAGGTGGGTATCGGGACAATGGATCCCGCGGCGGCCTTGGATGTGGTCGGAGGGATCCGACTCAATGGTCAGCAGTTCATGAGGTGCGAGAACTACTCGGGGAGTGGCCGGACCCATTACCAGACGAGTTACTCCACAGCGGATTGGGTCCCGGTCCTCGCCGGCTTTTCGCTCCCCACCCACAAGGACGACTCGCACGGACAGGAGACCTACTTCTACCAGTCCGGCGGCAGGTGGTACATCTACATCAATACCGTGTACCACGACGCTGGCGGATGGACGCTCCAGGTCCTGTTCATCAGAAGCCAACTCGTGAGTGGTACCTGGACAGCGACGAGCTGACGGCCACGCAGCGCGCCAACTGGTCCAACCATCGGACCAGTTGCTCCCAAGCCTCCACGAATCGCTTTCACGCAATCCACCTCGTCCGCAACAAGTCCGTCATCCTGACGGTGCGGCTGACATGTCGTCCGGCACAGCAGCGGAGCCGGCTGACACGTCAGTCGACACAGAAACGTATAACGGCCTTGCAAATCTTCACGGCATTCATGGTTTTTCTGATTCATCCTTGACTCAACAGTGCGTCGAAGGTTTTCATGACCCAGACGCCGCTCCACGCCGCGCTCATTCGTGTCCCGGTGCGGCCCCGGGAAGGAAATCCATGCACTCCGTCCTGCTCGTGCCCATGTATCTGGACGCCCTCTGCCTGACGAAGAGCACAGGCATACGCGAGGCCCTGATCGATTACAGCGGCCTGCCGTTCACCTACGAGCAGGGCGGCTCACCCCAGGTCCATCCGTCGAGGGAGACGCCCAACCTCAGCGAGAACATCCTCTCGCCCCCCTTCACCAGCAGCATCCTGGAATTGCCACCCGGCATCCACCTGCACTGGGCCCTGCCCGACACGCTGACCCACAGCGACGAGGGGGACTCCGCGGGCAATCGCAAATTCCCCATCGTCCCCAACCGATGGCTCATCATCCGGCGCCGCAACGGCAACATCGAGAACCAGTGGGTCGTCGAAAGTGATTACCTCCATCCCGACCTGTCCATCCTGAGCGCTCAGCTGCCCGACGCCGTCACCGTCCCCTTCTCCCAGATCAATCCCACGAGCGGACCCTACCAACCCTTCCGCCACATGGGGCGCAAGGTTCCCCAGGCGAGCTGGACCCAGAACGACCCCAACGCCGAATACCTGAAGCAGTACGGCCTCGCGCTCACCTCCGTGGGGCCGTTCGATTGGGTGAACACGCTCGACCACATCAAGAGCTCGTTCGCCGCCTTCTACCCCAACTGCTTCAGCGTCTTCGGCTTCCGGGATGACGACCCCTCGGCGTACACGAACCCGCAGGGGCTGGCCTACGACGTCATCGGCTGGTACGGCGATCCCAGCCAGGACTTCATGGGGCTCTGGTACACCCAGAATCCCGACAAGAACGATTCACAGCAGATGGTCGAGGAGCTCAACGAGGAGCTCGACTGGAACGTGGACGTCGGGGCCCAGTCCTTTCCCGATCGCACCGTCTGCTATGCCCGCCTCACCTTCCAGAACGGGCCCAGGGACAACCCGGATGCGACCGCGCGGAATGTCTCCCTCTCCGTCGGAAACACGGGTACCGAGGCGCTCTCCGCCTATCTGGCGCAGACCCTGGCACCGGCGAACAAATCCGTCTTCGAGGAGCAGCTCGAGGCGATGCAGTTCATCAACGAGCTCGAGCAGCAGAAGCTCGACCAGCGGGCGCGGTTGTTCGAGCTGCGCCACCAGAAGGGCTTCACGGGTGTCTTCGGCGGCGTGACCTGGTCCATCCGGAGCGGCAAGCCTGGCAGCAAGAGCCGCAAGCCCGGCCTCCAGATCACCCTGCCCGACTCACTCGCCGATCAGTTGAACGAGCTCAACGAGCTGCAGGAGCAGTACGACGAGGCGCAGGAAGCCATCGGCAGCATGAGCGAGCGGCTCTTCCGTGACTGGTACAAGTACCAGATCTGCCGCCACCCCGAGGGCTTCGAGGAGGAGAAGTGGCCCGGGAACCTCGAGGACGCCTTCTGGACCGTCTTCATGAGCGGCATCCCCCCGATGCGGACGTCCATCACCCAGACGGGCCAGCTGCAATGGAGCCGGGATCCGAATACCGGCCTGCTCGACGTGCAGACGACGAGCGTCGGCTTCGGCATCGTCTCGAAGGACATCAGCTACTACAGCGACTACGAGAACGACCTGCTCCAGGGCAACCTGACCAACTCCGACACCTGGTTCGGCGAGCTCGAGAACTGCGGCATCAAGCTGTCCTCGAACGCCATCGTGGTGCAGCCGCCCGGGGGCATCTCCGGCGGGGACGAGGGCAAGGTCTGGCAGATCCAGGACGGCTCCACGACCTACCTGGTCAAGGTGGAGCAGGGCCAGATGAACCTCTACATCCCGCCGCTGCCGGATCAGCTCGCGACCCGGCTCGCACAGGCCGTCTCGAACCTGCGCACCGCCGCGACCAGCGTCTCGCCCGACTACACCCTCGGCCCCGTGCCCCACTCGCGCTACTGGCATGCGAACGAGCCCGTCGTCCTGATGGTGGGCGATACCGTGCTGCCCACCGATCGCCATGGAGAAGACGGGAGCGACAGCGACGACGGCCTCCTGCCGTGCCTGCTCCTGCCCAACGTGGACGACGCGGCGCTGCAGGACCTGCCCCACCACAGCGAGCTCGTCGACCAGATCCGCCAGCTCATGGACAACCAGCAGCCGAGCCCGGGCACGGACACGGCGGGTTTCTCCTGGTGGACCCAACAGCCATGGAACCCGGCCATCCTCGAATGGGAGGTGCAGTTCTTCCCCGACACGGTGGTGAACGGCAACTACCCCACCGACTACGTCACGAGCCGTTACACCCTGCCCCAGACCGCGGTGGACCTCTCGCCCACGCAACAGGACATCTCGAGCGACGAGCGGCCCTACCGGGGCTTCTCCCTGCTGAGCTCCCACGCGGGAGAGAAGCTCAAGCAGTGGATCGCCGACTATCTGGTGACACAGTGCGCGGTCCTGCCCCCGCCGCTCGACACCGAGCTGAAGGGCTTGACGGTGGAGCAGGCGGTCACCCTCCTGGACGCACAGGATCTGACGGCCACCCTCGCGTCCTACCAGCCCAAGGGTGACAACGATCCCATCGTGACCGCGCTGTCGTCGTACAACGCGCTCAAGACACTGCCCTGCCTGTCTCAAGCGTTGGGCGGATTCAATGATGCCCTGCTCACCCAGCAGCGCATCATGCAGCTCCCCATTGGCGACCCGACGGGCGACGATGACGACATGCAGCTCGCCCTGCAGGTCCAGGGGACCGTGCGCAATGGCCTGCTCAGCGCCCCCCTGCCCAACAACGACTTCACCCCGATCCGGAGCGGAGAGATGCGCATCTCCGCGCTGCGGCTGGTGGACACCTTTGGTCAGGTCAACGACCTCCAGGTCGATCCCTCCGCCGGGTGTGTCATCAGCTCCACCGAGCAGATGCCCCTGCGCTACCCCACCAGCGACGATTGCCGCATCCGCCTCCTGCCACGTCTGGCCCAGGCGGCGCGCGTGTCCTTCCGTTGGTTGTCCGCCGAGCCCGTGAATGGCAACGACGAGGCGGAGATGAACGCCCACCCCGCCACCTCGCCCATCTGCGGGTGGGTGTTGCCCAACAACCTCGACAACAGCCTGATGATCTACGAGGCCGATGGCGGCCTGCTGGGGCTCGTCGATTCGGAGGGGCGGTGGCGCTCGGCGCCGGGACGGCTCCACGTGATCGACGTGGCGTCCATCCAGAACCCGCACCTCCGGGCCATGGTGCAATACATGACGTCGAACCTCACGAGCGGCGAGGCATTCACCACCTCCTTCCTGTCGACGCTGGATGACGCCATCCAGAACATCAACCCGGAGGACTACGCTCAGCACAAGGCGATGGCACTGCTCGTGGGACGCCCGCTGGCCCTGGTCAGGGCCTCGGTCTCCATCGAGCTGAAGGGACAGCCCGCGCGCGACGAGGGCTGGGACCTCTTCCTGAACGAGGTCCAGGCCTATCACGAGAACGGGACGGTCACGCCCGTGACCGAGAGCCCCGACAGCATCACCCAGGCGTTCCAGGGCGTGCGCTTGCCGATCCGCATCGGCGAGTTCAGCCAGTACAACGATGGTCTGGCGGGCTATTGGCTCGAGGATGGACAGGGGGGCTACGCGGGCAACGTGTTCTACGCACCCCAGAGCGACAACGAAGGACTCGCGACCGCCTCCGGGGAGCCCCGGAGCATCCAGACGGCGAAGAACGCGCCCGTGGACGTCTTGCATGCACCCGGGGAGGCACCCAAGACGCTCGCCTTGCTGGTGGATCCGCGCGGGCGGGTCCACGCGACGAGCGGCGTCCTGCCAACGAAGGCCATCGGAGTCCCGTCGGATCAGTATGCCGGCGCCATCGCCGCGCTGGAGGTGACGTTCCTGTCCGCGCCACTCATGACCCCGCGCGCGACCTACGAACAACCACCGGACCAGCAACAACTCCAGGCCGCGCTGCCCCAGGAGGGCGGATACGCGTGGTCCTGGTTGAACAACCTGGGCGGCAACTGGCTGGAGTCAGCCAACTTCACGCCCCCCGACACGACGGCCCGCTTCGCGGGGGAGCAGCTCCTCTGCGAGGGGTGGCTGAAGCTGTCCAGCACGGAGACCAGCGGAAACGGGACTCGAGAATGACGACACCCATTCAAGCCTTCGCCTTCGACTTCTCCTGGCCATTGCAGGGGCAGGCTCAGCCTCTCGCGAACCAGATCCTCATCACGGATACGCCCAACGCGGCGGACACCGTGGCGGTGCTGATCCAGTGCCTGGCCAATCCAGGGGTGACGATCACGCTGATACCACAGACGAACCAGGTCGCGAGCGCCAGCAATTACCACTTCGAGCTCTACTTCGACCCGGGCGCGCTCGCGGGGGCCACCGGAATCAAGGTGAGTGACACGGCGCAATGGTCCTTCGCCTGCGTCCAGCACCCGACGGGCACGAACGACTCCAAGACCGGAGTGTCACTGTACCTGCTCAGCAAGAGCACGCTGCGCATCAATCCGCAGAACCCGCTGACCTTGAACGCCACGAACATCGGCGCCGCCTCGCAGGGTGGCGAGCGGTCCAGCGTGGCGACCTTCAACTGGAATGAGTCGTCCTACGTCGTGGAGTTCGACCCCCCGTCCCAGGATCTCATTCATGGGCAGGGAAACCCCTACCAACTGACCGAGCAAAGGACGTTCGACATCGTGAGTCCTCCGAGCAACGCCGCCGCGAGCCCCCTGCCCCTCTACGCGTCCTTCAGCACCCCCAACGTCGTCGCCAACGACGGCACCTCCAAGAACCTGCTGGTGGTGCGGCTGGTGAACACGGGTCAGGACGCCATCAACCTGAGCCCACAGGGCAGCGGCAGCCCCACCCAGCTCGTGCTCTTCTTCGACACGTCGAGCAGTAACAACGACCGCTGGGCACTCTCGGCCGACAGCCAGGTGCATGACATCTACCTCCCCGGAAAGGAGGACAGCTCTGGCATCGACACGAGCTGGTCCGGAAACGGGAGCTGGCAGGTCAGCGGACCCGATGACTCGAATCGTTGGACGCTCACCCCCGGGGCCGGCAAGACCAGCCTGGCCCCGGGCGAGAGCCTGGAGATCCCCATCTCCAACATCGTCACGGGGTACGCGACGGGACAGACGACGCTGCACCTGCGGTATGAGGACTTCCCGGACCATCCAGATGGGGAGGCGCAGCTGAACATCCAGAAGCTGCCCATGTTCTATCAGAACAACGTGCTCTACCGGGTGGGAGTCAACACGACGGCCCCCGAGGAGCAACTGCACGTCGCGAACGGGGGGAACCTGCGCGTCGACGGCCAGTACAAGAGCTGGGGCCCGATCGATTTCCAGCCGAACACCGACAAATCGCCGTCCGACGAGGACCTGCTCCGGCTCCGGGACATGAACGGGAACGTGGTCATGACCGGCACCAGCAACGGGAAGCTGGGTCTCGGCACGACCAGTCCGAGCGAGACGCTCGAGGTGCAGACGGGGTCGGGATCGTATGGAATCACCCACACCGACGGGAACGTCAGGCTCTCGAGCTACGTCAGCAGCACGGGAGGCTGGCTGGGGACACAGTCGAACCACAACCTCTCGTTCTACACCAACAACAGCCAGGCGCAGATGGTGCTGGACACCTCGGGAAACCTCGGCATCAACTCCGGGAG
Organism: Archangium violaceum; assembly: GCF_016887565.1. NCBI lineage: Bacteria > Pseudomonadati > Myxococcota > Myxococcia > Myxococcales > Archangiaceae > Archangium > Archangium violaceum. The sequence continues at coordinate 5,697,204 of NZ_CP069396.1, read as the reverse complement.
CCTCGGCATCGGTACCACGAGCCCCTCGGAAGCGCTGCACGTCTATCGCTCGGGCGCGAACGTCGCCGTCGCGATTCAGCGCGGCGATGGCGGGACCCTGAAGCTCAAGGCCCAGGACTCCCAGAACCGGATCACCTTCGACAAGAACCTGCTCTTCGACTCGGACGAGAGCGGAACGACACGCATGGCGGTGACGACCGGCGGGAACATCGGCATCGGCACGACGAGCCCTGCGGAGACGCTGCACATCTCGGGAGGGAGCCTGCGCGTCGATGGTCCGATCAAGAACTGGGGCACGATCGATCTCTACCCCAACGTCGACCAGTCACCGCCGGACGAAGACCTGTTCCGGGTGCGTGACATGAACGGGAACGCGATCCTCACCATCCAGAGCGACGGATCCATCCTGTACAAGGGCCAGAGACCCATGGCGTACCAGCTCTACATTGTCAATCAGGACAGCCCGAACATCGACACGGGTTACAACTTCAACGATTGGGTCGCCGTCATCGCCGGCGTCAATGCGAAGCTGAGTAGCAAATCCATGGAGGGTATCTGTTTCCTGCCAGGATCCCATAGCGGCAGTAATAATTGGATTCTCTCCTGCGACGTGATTGGGGGCCCCGATAGCTTCTGGAATATCCAGGCGCTCTTCATCCGGCGGGAATTCGTCAATGTCGTGAACACCTTCTCCGTCTGAGCCCGCGTCGAGGATCCCATGGCTGAACTGCGTGTCGTCTTCATGGATGCCGGACAGGGGGACTCCACGCTCGTGGTGTACCCGGACGGCTCGCTCATGCTCATCGATTGCGGCAGCACCAAATCGAAGGGTGTGGTCGCACCCGAGATCGTGAACGTCCTCAACATGTATCTCCCCGCCACACCGGGGGGAAATACCATCAAGACGCTGGTCCTCACCCACGCCGACGTGGACCACTACAACATGATCCAGGGGCTCGTCACGGCCGGCATCAACTTCCAACACGTGCTGTACGGCGGAGACGTCGCCGACTACACCGTGAACAACACCGCGAACTTCCTGCGGAGCCACCCCAGCGTCAATGCCATCTGTGGCCAGGACAATTATTCCGATCCGCCGAACACACCCAACGCGGATCTCTCCGCGCCGACCGATGGGGTCTACGTCTGGGTCCTGGCGGCGAACCACCCGAACACCGCGTACGCCGACAAGAACACGAACAGCGTCGTGCTGCTGATCCTGTACCAGGAGCTCAAGGTCTACCTCATGGGCGACGCGACGGTGGCCACCGAGAAACACATCGTCCAGCATTACTCCCTGGCGGCCTTCAGCGGCGTCCCTATTCCAGAACACCCCGCTGGCGCGACACTGCTCGATCCGATCGGTCCGGAGAATCGCGTGGCGCTCAAGGTGGGACACCACGGGAGCGCGCGCACGTCCTCGTCCCAGGCCTTCATCCAGAAAATCCTGCCCCAGATCCTCTTCATCAGCTCGGATACCCGCCCCTTCGGCGGCACGGGCCTGCCCAACTCGACGACGATCAGCAACATCGACACGTGGTCCCCACTGTCTGCCTTCAACGCCCATGACTTCGTCTTCTTCGAAGACATCAACCGGGTGTTCACCCAGCTCAACGCGCGTGAAGGGGTCTACACCACGCTCTATCAGCTCCATCCCCACCAGGAAGGCGGGAGCTACCATTACGTGATCAAGGACGACGGTTCGGTCGATCTCCAGCGGACCTAGTGAACCAGGGCGAGCGACGGGAAAGGACGCGGCGATGCAATCAATCAGCAGTCTGAAGGATCTGGCCAACCCGGACCTGCTCCCCGATCTCCTGGGCAGCGGGGTGCAGTACACCCTCCAAGCACAAGGAGGGTCGAAGACGCTCGTGCTGCGCGCCACCGGGCCCGTTCAGGGCGGGGGCAGCCTGCGGGTCGCCGTCACGGATTGCAGCGGGGTGGACCTCTCCGGCGTCTCGGCCCTCGCCCAGCTCGTCACTGGCGTGGACTTCGGCGTCATCCCCGCCCAGATTCCCCTCTCGAGCCTCCTCGGGCTGCAGAGCCTGACCGTCGTCGTCGATACCCGGCTCGCGCAGGTGGCCTCGCTGGTGGTGGAGGTCCAGTCCACGAGCCCCTGGACCCTCATCCCCGGGACGTTCGCGCTGAACGCCCTCGATATCTCCTACACGCTCGCCTATCCCTACGGCTCCTCGCCCACCCTGTCGTGCTACCTGCTGGGCAAGCTGAACCTCAATGGGATCCTGCTCGATGTCATCCTGATGCTCCCCTCGCTGGAGCTGCACTGCGAGCTCGAGGATGGCTCGGTCGTGGACCTGAAGCCCCTGCTCGATCAGCTCGTGCCGGGCCTGGGATTGCCGGGGGATTGGACGATCACCCGCCTCATCCTCGGCCTCGATCCGCGCTCCCTGGGCTGGTCCTTTCAATGTGACGTGCAGCAGAACTGGCAGCTCATCCCGGGCGTCACCCTGAACGACCTGGGGATGAACATGGCCGGCACGGGCTCGAGCCCCGGGTCCGGCGGAATCGACGCGAACTTCACCCTCGCCGGCGTCCAGCTCTTCGGCTCGGCCCAGCACCCCCAGAACGCCACGGGCTGGCTCTTCTCCGGCGGGACCCGGGGTGACCAGCAGCTCCCCGTGGGCAAGCTCATCACTGAGCTGACCAGCACCTTCGGCGTCCAGGTTCCAAACTTCGTCAACAGCCTCGTGCTGACGAACCTCCAGGCCACGGCCGACACCAGCGACGATACGTTCTCGCTGACGACCACCTGGGACACGCTCGGGCAGATCGACTTCGACTCCTATTCGAACCAGACCACCTTCGGAAAGACAGGCATCACCAGCTACACCAGCCCCTCCGGCACGTCCACGAACGTGAAGCAGCTGGTCGCCAGCGTCTCCACGAGCCTGGCGAACGTGGTTCCCGACGGGCTCTCCGTCTCGCTGGTGGATGCCGCCTTCGCGGATGTCTCGCCCCAGGGGAGCGGCAAGATGCTCTTCGAGGTGGACCTCAACTCCGGCATCGATCTGTCCGAGCTCCCGCTCATCGGTCAGTACTTCCCATCAGGCGAGACCATCAAGCTCACCTATGGCGTCTCCATCGCCTCCGCGGCCTTCGATCAGGGCGAGGTGAACGCGCTCGTCCCGCTGTTCCAACAGCAGGGCGTGAAGCTCCTGCCCCAGGCCATCGACTCAGGGCTGACCTTTCGCGGCACCATCACGATCGGGGACACGGTCCAGCAGGTGGATCTGCCCGTGAAGATGGACGACAACGGCAACGTCGTCCCGTCGACGGACACGAAGTCCGCCATCGTGGCGAGCTCGGGGGGCTCGAGCGGCGCGACGTGGTACTCGGTCCAGAAGTCCATCGGTCCGGTCCACATCGAGAAGGTGGGGATGCAGTACCAGGACGATCAGCTCTGGTTCCTGGTGAATGCCTCGCTGAGCATCGCCGGCCTGTCGGCCGCGCTCGACGGGCTGGGGGTCAGCTCACCGCTGACGAAGCTCGATCCCACCTTCCACCTCGAGGGCCTGAGCCTCGACTACAAGAACGACTGCCTCGAGATCGGTGGTTCGCTCCTGCACACGCAGGTGACCGAGAACAACCACACCTTCGATGAGTACGATGGCGAGGCCGTGGTCGAGGTCCAGGTCGAGGACAACGCGCTCGGCCTGCACGCCATCGGCTCGTACGCGGAGATCGACGGCAATCCCTCGCTGTTCCTCTACGCCGTGCTCGACATCCCCATCGGCGGTCCGCCGTTCCTGTCGGTGGAGGCCGTGTCGGCGGGCTTTGGTTGGAACCGCACGCTGATCGTTCCACCCATCGACGGCGTCGCCACCTTCCCCCTGGTCGCCGAAGCCATCTCTGGAGATCTGCCGGACATCAGCAACACCGCGAACCAGGCGGAGATCCTCCAGAACGAGCTGCTGAAGATCGACAGCTACATCCCCCCGCTCATCGGCGCGGGCTTCATCGCGGTGGGCGTGAAGTTCTCCTCCTTCAAGATGGTCGACTGCTTCGCGCTCCTGAGCGTCGACCTGGGGTCGCGCTTCGAGGTGGACCTCCTGGGCGTCGCGGATCTGTGCATCCCGCACGGGGAGGAAGTGAAGAGCCCGCTGGCCGAGCTGCGGATGCTGCTCGAGGCGAGCTTCATCCCGTCGGATGGGTTCTTCGGCGTCATCGCCGAGCTCGATCCGGCCTCGTACATCTTCGGCAAGGGCTGCCACCTGACCGGCGGCTTCGCGTTCTACGCCTGGTATTCCGGCGCGCACGCGGGCGATTTCGTCATCACCCTGGGCGGCTACCACCCCCGCTTCAACGTCCCCAGTCACTACCCCACGGTTCCTCGCCTGGGCATCAACTGGCAGATCGACGGGGACACGTTCCTCAAGGGCAGCAGCTACTTCGCGCTCTGCGCCCACGCGATGATGGCCGGCGGCAGCGCGGAGATTCATTACAAGGCCGGCTCGCTCTACTGCGACTTCAGCGCCAGCTGTGATTTCCTCATCTCCTGGCAGCCGTACTATTACGACCTCGAGGTCCGGGTCGAGATCCGCGCTGGCGTGGGATTCGTCGGGCCCGTCGACCTGGGCGTGGACGTGCACATCTGGGGGCCCGACTTCGGGGGCCACGCCAAATTCAAGATCGTCTTCGTCGGCGTCACGGTCTCGTTCGGCGATCAATCGTCGCGCTACCCGCTGGCCATCGACTGGAGCACGTTCCAGGACCAGTACATGCCCGCGGACAGCGACGTCGTGAGCATCGCGGTCAGCTCCGGCCTCGAGCGGCAGCTCACCCAGGGCTCTGACACCCTGTACGTGGTCAACCCGAAGGAGTTCGCGCTCGACACGGGCTCTTTCGTCCCGATCAAGCAGGGGCTCCGCGGGTCGAGCGGCGATACCGCGCTCCCAACGGAAGGCGCCTGCCAGGACTTCGGCATCTACGCGATGGCCGTCCATGCCGACGATCTCCAGTCCACCCACCGGATCACGATCACCTACGGCGACGAGGACGTGCCCGTCGAGAGCCACTTCGCCTTCACGCCCAGCACGCAGAAGGCGCCCAGCTCGCTGTGGGGCGTGGCCACGACGGTCTCGGGTCATTCGGACCGGATCCAGCCTCCCGGGGTCAACGATCCCCAGTTCGTCGTCGATGGGGCGACCGGTGCCGATCCGCTGAGCGGCTACCGCATCACGCCCGCGGACCCGCCGAAGGCAGGCGTGACCGCGGGAATCGACAACGAGGCGCTGCAATACGACACGATGTGCGTCAACGGCGCCTACGCCTGGACCCCCGTCCCCGCCTTCCAGGCCAACAGCGAGAATGACTCCCAGCGGAGGGACACCCTCCGCAACACGGTCGGCAAGAACGACAAGCGGAGCCAGATGCTCGCGGCCCTGGGGTTCGGCGCCGACGACATCCGGCTCGATGCCAACGCCGTCGCCGATAGCTTCATCATCGCGCCGCAGGTCCATTGAGCTGGCCGACACCAGGAGCAGACCGTCATGCCCAAGGTCGAGTTCATCCAGTACCACCAGCCCGCGATGGAGAGCGGGACCTACCGCATCCGGGTCGAGCAGGTCGTCTCGACGAAGAGCAACACGATCCCGAGTGCCCAGACCTACTCGCGCGAGGTGGCGTTCGCCGTCACCGGAGAGCGGTTCTCCACGCTCGATGCGAGCGACGTCTCGGCCGTGTTCCCGCCCGATGCAAGCCTCGGCGACCACAACAACGTGCTGGCGCACATCTCGCTCACGCGCAGCACCCTGCCCTGGGAGCGCGCTCCGGATGAGCAGGACCTCGGCCTGCCCTGGCTCGCCCTGCTGGTCCTGCGAGACTCGGATTTCCCCACGCTGGATGACAAGCCGCAGCCGCAGATCATCACCCTGTCCCAGCTCCAGAGCACTCCCGCGAGCACCGCGCGCTACCCGGCGTTCGAGCTCGAGCCCAGTCAGGCGCCGACCGACAAGGTCACCGTCATCGACGTGAAAAAGGGGCTCCTCTCCCAGCTGCTACCCCTGAAGAGTGAGCTCGCCTATCTCTCCCACGTGCGGCAGCCCTTGGACGACTCGGGCAACCTCGCGGGCGAGGAGATCGCGACGGTGATCGCCAACCGCCTGCCCCAGAATGGAGGGAGCAGCACGGCGTATCTGATCTCCCTGGAGGGGCGCTACCCGAGCGGCGGCGACACGTTCGACTTCCAGAACGCCGGGGACGACGACAAGATCCGCCTGGTCGTCCTGCGACACTTCCAGTTCTCGTGCCTCGACGACAAGCAGAGCTTCTCCCAGCTCCTCCTGAACCTGGCTCACGACACGTTCCGCCTCGCGAATTCGAGCAACGCCGATGCGAACGCGGCCCTCGCCACGGGCAGCGTGGCACTGCGCCACCGGCTGCGCGAGGGAGACAAGACCGTCTCCTGGTACCATGGGCCCTTCCGGCCGGGCCAGACGACGGACCTCCTGAACCTGCCCGTGCGCGACGCCGATGAGCTGTACCGCTACGACCAGGGCACCGGCATGTTCGACGCCTCGTACGCCGCGGCCTGGGAGCTGGGACGTCTGCTCACCCTGCGGAACCAGGGCGTGGCCCTCGCCCTGTACGACTGGAAGCAGGGCCAGGCCCAGAACATCAAGGCCGCCGAGCAGGCCGTGGAGCACCTGCCGCTGACCGCGCCCGAGACCGATTCGCAAGTACCCCCGACGATCTCCACCTGGTTCTCGGATCTCTCCCTCCTGAAGAACGTGCCCTTCAACTACCTGGTGCCGGACGAGCGGTTCCTGCCCATCGAGTCGATCCGGTTCTTCCGGGTGGATGCGCGCTGGGTGGAGTGCCTGCTGGACGGCGCGTTCAGCATCGGCCGGGTGACGGACGGCGACGTGGCGCAGGACGCGGAGAACCCCCTGGCGACGCCCTACGGGAACCTCTCGGGCTTCCTGATGCGCTCGGACGTGGTGTCGGGCTGGCCGAACCTCCTGGTGGACGGTTATTCCCAGGTCATCGACAACGCGGACTTCGTCCCCGACGCGGTGCAGCCGCTTCCGATCGTGCGCATGGAGCGGCTGTCATCGAACGTGCTCCTGTGCCTCTTCGACGGCGACGTGAGGACGGTCGACATCCACCAGAAGCCCGAGGCCATGCATTTCGGCGTGGACGCGGCCACGGGCAACCCGCCCCAGTACCACAAGACCCTGCGGGACCTGACCACCGGCGACGAGCTGTCCAATCCGCTCCCCATTCCCTGGCGGAACGAGCAGCTCGGCGTGGTCGACATCGGGAGCCTCGCGAACGCCATGAAGGGCCGGCTGGGCGGAAGTGGTTTCACCTCCGCCCAGTTCGCCCTGGAGATGATCGAGGGCGTGGAGAAGGTCCGGTTCATCAGCACGGGGAGCTGAGGGTGGTGACAGCAGTCACCAGGGCGTGACGGCAGTCACCAGATTCGCGGCCCCTCCGATGGTGACGGCGGTCACCAGGACCTGCCTCCCACAAGAGGGACTCGAGAGGGAAGTGAGCGTTGGCACACCTCCTGCTTCATGGTGGCTCGTGCTGCCGGCAAGTGGCCGCTCACTTCCACTTCGCTCCCGAGGAAACCCCGCCATGGCGCTCTCCCCCATCTCCAGGTCGCCCGTCTTCTCCCCGTCCATCCCGAGCACGACTGGCACCGAGTCGGTCTCCTCCTGCCAGGGCAAGGGCGTGTCGGCACTCCAGAGCTCGCAGCAGAGCAATCCCCTGGAGCAGTTGTTCCAGGCCGATGGATTCGACTCCCCTCTGAGCGCGACGAAGGCGGGCGGTGTGGCCGAGATGGACCAGCTGCTCAATCAGGTGGCGCAGCAGCTGGTGACCCTGTGCAAGGACCTGCTGGGCGGATTGAACGGTGACGCCACGGGTGACTCGCTGTCGATTCCTGGTGGTGAGGTGCCGGAGATTGGTGGCGTGGACAGTGGCGCCCCTGGCCTCCAGTCGCTGCTCCAGGGAGCACCCCAGGCCTCCGCCGCCCCAAGCGCGCCGGTCGCCCCCAGCGCGCCGGCCGCCCCGAGCGCCCAGGTCTCCAAGCCGGAGGGAGCCTCTTCGGCTGGCGGCCCTTCGTCCTCGAAGCAGGGCAACACGATGACCTTCACCAACGATGGCAAGTCGCCGATGACCATCAAGTTCACGCCGAACGCCGGTGACAAGGAGGTCGCCCCCGTGACGCTGCAACCCGGCAAGTCCCAGACCGTGGAGTTCCCCCAGGGCTGGTCCGGCAACTTCCGCAGCACGTCCGGCGATGGGGCCGCGGCCACGCTCGGCGAGGTCAAGTTCAACGGCGGCGGCAACCAGACCTACTACGACGTGAGCTACATCGAGGGCGACAACGCCGCCATGACCATCAAGCCGCAGAGTGGCGGCAAGCTGTCCGGCACCATGGACAACCTCCTGGCCTCCGCCCCCGATTCCGTCAAGGCCCGCAACGCCGATGGCTCCGTCTACGGCATCAAGAAGACCACCACGTCCAACGTCCAGGATCCGGGCGTCGTGGACTTCTACCGCAAGCACGTCGGCGCCGATCAGGGCTACGTCATCCCCACCGATGACCTGAGCACCCTGGGCACCTCGGATACCCACCTGGACGTCCACCTGCGCGACCTGGCTTGAGGACGTCGACGCGCGACAGGCCCCGACGTGTCAGCCACTCGCGCTGACACGTCAATCCGCTCGCGCTGACATGTCAGCCGCCCACCCATCTGCCCCTCCCAATTGGAGCGCAGTCATCGAGGAGGCCGGCACACGCATTGCTATTCGATCCGCTCACGCCTTCAACGCGCCGTCTTCAAAGGAACGAAAGCATGCTCTCGCGCTTCACCTCCTCCAGGCTCCTGCCCTGGGTGGCCTGCCTCGGGCTGGGTCTTGCCATCTCGGGTTGTGATTCGAATGACGACCCCCAGGTCGACCCCCTCGACTACACGCACCCCCTGGAGGAAGGAACCCCCATCTGCGGGCGGCCCGACTTCAACGAGATGTTCCCGTACTCGATCCGCTCCGAGAAGCTCCCGGTACTCGTCCACTACTACAAGGAGGTCGAGAAGGAGACGGCCCAGCAGGTCCTCGCCTACGTCGAGAAGGGCTGGGACTATCACGTCAACCAGCTCGGCATGCGCCCGGCCCTCACCGACAAGGGCGAGTGCGGACCGGATGACGCGTTCGACGTGTTCGTGTGGAAGGGGCACCGCAGCTGCCTCGTCAACGTCCTCTCGGGCGAGCCCTCCACCGCGTGGGATGACCGGCGCGGCTTCATGGTCGTCGATGCCTGGGGCCCCTACGGCGGCCCCGAGCTCGAGGAGACCGTCGTCCATGAGATGGCGCACGCCTCCCAGGCCGCGGATGACTGGTACGAGGCTCCGCACACCTTCGAGATGTCCGCCGTCTTCGCGGATCAGGTGTACGCGAACCGTTACATCAAGACCTACTTCGAAGACTTCCAGGCCCACCCCGATTGGGCCATCGACCGCGATGACAAGTACGAGACCTGGTACATGTATGGCTCCTCCATGTACCTGCTCTACCTGAAGGACCGCTTCTTCGGGGGCCAGCCGCAATTCCTCTCGCGCATGTGGCTCGCGTCGCGCAACCCGCCCGGCGCGGAGAATGATCAGACACTCAACGAGCCCGACTTCGCCGATGCGCTCGATGGGATGCTCGCGGAGAAGAGCTCCAGCTACGTCGAGACCGTCCCCGAGTTCTCGCGCTGGCGCTGGTACACGGGAGACCACGTCGACGACCGCCACTTCCGTCACTTCAAGGACGGGCTGGACAACCTCAAGGCCGCGAAGCTCTCGCTGGCCGCCCAGCAGGAGGCCACGCCGGGCAGGATCAGCATCCCCGAGGAGAACGCCCCGATGATGCTGGGCACCAGCTACATCGAGCTGTCGGCCGGCGCGGGCACCCCGCAGACCGTCTACGTGTCCCTCGAGGCCCCGGACGCCGCGCAGCGCCGCTTCGTCGTCCAGGCCGTGCCCGGGCTGACGCCTGATTCCGACGGGGAGATCCTGGACCTCTCGTCGGGCCCGAAGCAGCTGAGGTTCGCGGCCGATCAGCGCCGGACGATCATCGTGACCGCCCTGCCGACGGGTCCGTATGATCCGGATCTCCGCGACGAGACCCGGTATCCCTTCTCCATCGTCGTCTCGGACAAGCCGTAGACCCCAGGGGCGCGTCACTCCACCCGGATGACGACCTTGCCGAAGTGCGCTCCGCTCTTGAGGTACTCGAAGGCGGCGCGCGCCTCGGTGAACGGGAAGACGCGGTCCACCACCGGGCGCACGCCGTGCAGCGTCAGCGCCCGGTTGAGCGCCTCGAAGGACTGGCGGTGGCCCACCAGGATGCCCTGCACGCGCAGGTTCCCCATGAGGATGGGCGTGACGGGCACCGCGCCCACGCCACCGCTGAGCACGCCGATCACGGACACCGTGCCTCCAACCCGCACGGCGCGCAGCGACTTCTCCAGGGTGCCGGCGCCACCCACCTCCACCACGTGGTCCACGCCCGTGCCGCCGGTGAGCGCCCGCGCCGCCTTGTCCCAATCCGGGGTCGTCACGTAGTTGATGCCCTCGTGTGCGCCCAGCGCGCGGGCCCGCTCCAGCTTGTCGTCACGGCTGGAGGTGAGGATGACGCGCGCCCCCATCATCCGGGCGATCTGCAGCGCGAAGATGGAGACGCCACCCGTCCCCTGCAGCAGCACGGTGTCACCCGCCTTGAGCCCTCCGTGCGTGACGAGCGCGCTCCACGCGGTGACGGCCGCGCACGGCAGCGTGGCGGCATCCTCGTCCGACAGGTGAGCGGGCGTGGGCACCACCCCCTCCTCGTGGAGGATCATCGTGTCCGCGAGCGCGCCATCCAGCGGTCCTCCCAGCGTGCTGCCCTGCGCCGCGCGCGAGGGCTCTCCCGCGAGCCACGCCTGCGCGAAGATGCCCATCACCCGATCCCCCGGCTTCACCCGGGTGACGCCCTGCCCCACCGCCTCCACCACGCCCGCCCCGTCCGAGTTGGGGACCAGGGGCAGCTTCTGCTTCGAGTTGTAGCGCCCCTCCACCATCATCAGGTCGCGGTAGTTGAGGCTCGTGGCCTTCACCCGCACCCGCACCTGGAAAGGGCCCGGCTCCGGGTCCGGCCGCTCAACAGGCACCAGCTTGTCCAATCCGAATCCGCCGCGAATCTCGTAGGCTTTCATGGCGCCCGGTTCTAGCGCGCCCGGCCCGCTCGGGGAGCGAGCAGGCAGCCATGTCAGCTGCCTTTGCCCAGGGGTGGACACGCGGCTCCGCCCTCACCCAGCGAGCGGCCATCCGCGGGCAAAATTCCAAGGAAGTCAGGAACTTGAGCGACCTGCCGGGCACATGGTACGACCCCCGGCAGGCCTGAATCATTTCGGCACGATTCAACTCACGGAGCCGGTCTTCCCATGAGCGAGCGCAACGATCTGCCCAGGATCCAGTCCTGGTCCTCTCCCGGTGTACCCGTGCCCTCCGTCACGCAGGGAGGAGCCCCCACCCGTCCGGGCGGCGGCGCCACCGATTCACTCGCTTCCAACCTCTCCACCTTCCCCGCCGCCTCCAGCCCCGAGCAGGAGGCCCGCGAGCGCATCGCCTCCCTGGAGCGCGAGGCGCGCGCGCTCGGCGCGGATCCCCAGGCCGCCCTCCTCTTCCACGAGATCGGCCGCCTCTACGAGGATCCCCTCAAGAACCCGCGCAACGCCGCCATGGCCTACAACCAGGCCTACCGGCTCGCGCCCCGCTTCCTCTCCAACATCCGCGCCGCGCGCCGCCTCTTCGCCGACGTCGGCAACTGGCAGATGGCCGTGCAGCTGCTCGACGCCGAGCTCAACGCCACCGAGGTTCCCGGCGATCGCGCCGCCCTCCTCTTCGAGAAGGGCACCCTCCTGGAGGAGCGGCTGTCCCGCGAGGCCGACGCCACCTCCGCCTTCCGGATGTGTCTGGAGCTCGAGCCCCAGGACGTGGCGCTCCTCTCCCAGCTCGAGGCCATCTTCGCCGCGCGCAATGACTACCCCTCGCTCGTCCAGGTGTACCGGCTGCTGGCCCGGACCCTGGAGAAGCCCGCCCTGCGCGCCCACTACCTCACCGCCGCGGGCCTCGTGCTCGAGGAGCGCATCAAGCGCGCCGACCTCGCCGCCACCTGCTTCCGCGAGGCCTTCGCGATGGACCGCGAGGACCTGCTCCTGCTCAACGCCCTCAAGCGCGTCGCCGTGCGCGAGGGCCGCGCCGAGGAGCTGCTCGAGATCCTCACCGCCGAGGCCGAGGTGCTCGGGCCCCAGGGCGCCCCGGCCTGGCTCCAGCTGTGCAAGATGTACGAGCGGCTCGGGCGCAAGGAGGAGGCCCTCGCCGCCCTGCTCGACGCCCGCCGCGTGAGCTCCCACGAGCCGCTCGTCCTCTCCGCGCTCGCCAACATCTACGAGACGCGCCAGCGCTTCGAGGAACTGGCCGACGTGCTGCTCGCCTGGGTCGGCAGCATCAACGACGAGGGCGAGCTGGTCGCCATCAACCTGCGCCTGGCCGCCCTCTACGAGGAGGAGCTCAAGCGCGACTCGGACGCCATCGCCCGCTACCAGGCCATCATCTCCCGCATCCCCGGCCACGCCGCCGCGCTCGCCGGCCTGGGCAAGCTCTACTACCGCACCCAGAACTGGGAAGGCCTCGTCTCCGTCTTCGACGCCGAGAGCGCCGCCGCGCAGGATCCCAAGGAGAAGGCCGCCCGCATGTTCAAGGCGGCCGAGGTCCTCGAGGAGCGGCTCGGCCGCCAGGAGGAGGCCATCCAGCGCTACAACGCCTGCCTCCAGCTCCAGCCCGGCTACCTCCCCTCGCAGAAGGCCCTCACCCGCCTCTACGAGCGCCAGAACCGCTTCGCCGAGCTCGTCGCCATGTACGAGCAGGACCTGCTCCAGACGCAGGACCGCGATCAGATCATCACCACGCTCAACAAGGTGGCCCTCATCCACGAGGAGCGCCTGAACGACCTGGACCACGCCATCGAGTGCATGCAGCGCATCCTCGACCTGGCGTCGGACCACCTGCCCACCATCCGCAACATGTCGCGCCTGCTCGAGCGCGCCGGGCGCTTCCAGGAGCTCATCCGCCACCAGGAGCTGGAGGCCTCGCTGGTGGGTGACACCAAGCAGGTGCTCTCGCTCTACCACCGCAACGCCGAAATCCTCGACGAGCACCTGAAGGACCGCGCCGGCGCCATCGGCGCCTACGAGCGCGTGCTGACGCTCTCGCCCTCGTACCTGCCCGCGCTCAAGGCCCTGGGCCGGCTGTACGCGCAGGAGAGCAAGTGGGAGCAGCTCATGCGCATGTACCGCGCGGAGGCGGAGTTCGCCCCCACCCCCGAGGCCGCCGCCGCCCTCATCTACAAGATCGGCGAGCTGTGCGAGCACCGGCTCAAGGACGTGCACCAGGCCGTGGCCTCGTACCAGGAGGTGCTCACGCTGGCGCCCAGCCACTTCCCAGCGCTGCGCGCGCTGGCGCGGCTCTACAAGTCCCAGGGCGCCTGGGAGAGCCTCATCGAGGTGCTGCGCGCCGAGGCCGCCAACCGGACGGACCCCATGGAGCGCGCCAACGCCCTCTACCAGGCGGCCACCATCTGGGAGGACCAGCTCAAGCGGCCGGACATGGCCATCGGCGTCTTCCAGGAGGTGCTGCGGCTGGCGCCGGGCCACACCGCCACCCTGCGCGCCCTGGAGCGGCTGTACCTGGCCGACGAGGACGTGAAGGAGCTGGTGGGCCTGCTGGATCGCGAGACGCAGGTGGGCCACACGGCGGGCGCCAAGGTGGCCGCGTACATGAAGCTGGCGCGGCTGTACCTGGACCACTTCCAGGAGCCCAACCGCGCGGCCCAGTGCTGCGAGTCGGTGCTGGCGGTGGAGCCCGGCCACCTGTCCGCCCTCAAGACGCTGGAGCGCATCCGCGCCGCGGACAAGGCGCGCCGGGGCGAGCTGCGCCTGCGCCTGTCCGAGATCGTCTCGGACGCGCGCCTGGGCACCGCGCTGCGCGTGAACGCCGCCACCGACCTGGACAAGGGCACCGACCTGGAGGCCCTCAAGCGCTCCGTGCTGGAGAACCCCCGGGACGTGCGGCTCGCCTTCGCCCTCGAGCGCGCCCTGCGCCAGGCGGGTGACGCGGCCGGACTGTCCGAGCTCTACATCCGCCGCCTCTCCGTGGTGTCCGACGAGATGGAGCGCGTGGAGCTGATGCTGCGCTGCGCGGAGCTGGACGAGACGCGGCTGAACAACTCCACCCGCGCCGAGCAGGCCTACCGCGCCGTGCTGCAGGTGCAGCCCCAGTGCCTGCCCGCCATGCAGGGCCTGCGCCGCGTGCTGGCCCGCCGCGGGGATTCCCACTCCGCCCGGCTGCTGCTGGAGACCGAGGCCCGCACGAGCAGGGATCCGCGCGGCGCCATCGAGGCCTTCATCGCCGCGGCGCGGCTGGCCGCGGGCCCGCTGCAGGACGCGGAGGGCGCCATCGCCCTGTACCGCCAGGCGCTGGAGCGCGATCCGCTGGACGCCACGGCGACCGCGGGCCTGGAGGAGCTCCTGGCCTCGCGCGGAGGCGCGGTGGACCTGGCGGCGCTGCAGGAGCGGCGTGGCGAGGCCCGTCAGGCCCAGGGTGACACGGCGGCGGCCGCGACGGCCTTCCTCGGCGCGGCGAAGACGCACCTGTCCGCGCTGGGCAACCGCTCCCGCGCCCTGGAGCTGCTGGCCCGCGCCCTGTCCCTCCAGCCGGCCAACCCGGAGATCCTGGAGCTGCGCGCCCAGCTGCTGCTCGAGGAGCGCCAGTACGCCGAGGCGGCCTCGACGCTCGCCCAGCGCATCCAGCTCGGCGGCGAGCCCTCCGCCCTGGCACAGATGCACCTCACGCTGGGCTCGCTGTACCAGGACCACCTGTCCGAGCCCAGCCGCGCCGCCGTCCACCTGCACGCCGCGCGCGAGGCCATGCCCCAGAACACCGAGGCCCTGGAGCGCATGGCCACCCTCTTCCAGCAGGTGCGCAACTGGGCCGGCGCGGTGGACTGCCTGCACCGGCTGCTGGAGCAGGAGCTCCCGGTGGCCGAGCGCGCGCGCCACACCGTGACGCTGGCGCAGCTCCACGAGCAGGGGCTCGGTGACGGCGCCTCCGCGTCCACGCTGTACCGTCAGGCCCTGGAGCTCACCCCGGGCGACGCCACCCTCGTGGATCGGCTCGTGGCCCTGTACGAGCGCGCCGGCAACCTGCCGGAGCTGGCGCAGATGCTGGAGGCCCAGGCCGCCCAGGCGCAGGGCAGTGGAGACCTGAAGCGCGCGGCCTCGCTGCGGCTGAAGGTGGCGGACCTGTTCGCCGGCCCCCTGGAGGAGCCCGGGAAGGCGGTGACGCTGTACCGGCAGATCGTCGACCTGGACACGATGAACGTCCAGGCGCGCGCCTCCCTCGCGGGCCTGTACATGCGCGACGCGGCCTCGGCGCAGCTCGCCATCGAGGAGCACCGGCACATCCTCCGGTTGGATCCCTCGCGGGTGGACAGCCTGCACTCGCTCTTCCGCCTGTGGGAGGGCCTCAAGCAGACCGACAAGGCCTTCTGCGCGGCCGCGGTGCTGCACTTCCTGCGCTCGGCCAACGAGGTGGAGGCGGCCTTCTACACCGAGGCGCGCAGCAAGCTGCCCCAGGAGACCCAGGAGAAGCTGGCCATCGCCGACGTGGACACGGGCCTGACGCACCCCGCCTCGCGCGGGCCGCTGCTCGAGGTACTCCGGGCCGTGGGAGACCAGCTCGGCAAGATGTACCCGCCGCAGTTCGAGCTGCTCGGGGTGGACCGGAAGACGGACAAGCTCAAGCCGGACCACGCGGTGTTCAAGGCCGTGCGCTCCGTGGCGCAGGTGTTCGGCGTGGAGGAGTTCGAGGTCTACCAGGCCCGCCGCGGCCTCATCGCCCTGGAGACGACCGAGCCGCTGGCCGTGTGCGTCGGCCAGGACGTGGTGCGCCGCTTCAACGTCCGCGAGCAGAAGTTCCTCATCGGCCGCGCGGTGCTGGGCCTGCTGAACAAGACGGCGGTGCTCTCCAAGCTGTCCCGGGGAGAGACGGCGGACCTGTTCGGCAACTCGGTGCGCATCTTCGCCCCGCAGTTCACGGCGCTGGGACGCAACAACGAGGAGATGGTGCGGCAGTACCGCCGCGCCTACTCGCGCAAGGCGCTCAAGGCCCTGGAGCCGGCCGCCCTGGAGCTCGGACCCCAGTCGAAGGTGGAGCTGGAGCCCGTGGTGGAGGGCTTCGGCTACTCCGCGGACCGCGCCGGCCTGCTGATGTGCGGAGACGTGTCGGTGGGCCTCACCCTGGCGCTGCGCGAGGATCCGAACTTCGCCAACGTCCGCGTGGACCACGCCGAGCCCCTGCTCCAGGCCCTGCGCGAGCGCACCGACCTCCAGCAGCTCCTCGCCTACGCGCTGTCCGACGACTTCATGCGTCTGCGCCAGCGCCTCGGCTTCACGGTGTAGGCCGCTCGTGGCAGCAGGTTTCTCCTGCTGCGCAACGATACCGGCGAGGAGGGCCGCGCAAGCGTTCGTTGACGCTCGCGGGTGACGTCACTAGGGTCGCGCCGCCTCCCAGGAGCGACCCGATATGACCGTTTCCGCCATCTTCAATCCCGCGCGCTGGCGCGAGGTGGAAGGCTTCACGTTCGAAGACATCACCTACCACCGCGCCGTGGAGCACGGCACGGTGCGCATCGCCTTCAACCGGCCCGAGGTGCGCAACGCCTTCCGGCCCAAGACGGTGGACGAGCTGTATACCGCGCTCGACCACGCGCGCATGACCACCGACGTGGGCTGCGTGCTCATCACCGGCAACGGGCCCTCGCCCAAGGACGGCGGCTGGGCGTTCTGCTCGGGCGGAGATCAACGCATCCGCGGCAAGGACGGCTACAAGTACGAGGGCGATGAGGCCGGCAAGCCCGACGTCGGCCGCCTGGGCCGGCTGCACATCCTCGAGGTGCAGCGGCTGATCCGCTTCATGCCCAAGATCGTCATCGCCGTGGTGCCCGGGTGGGCGGCGGGCGGTGGGCACAGCCTGCACGTGGTGTGCGACATGACCCTGGCCAGCAAGGAGCACGCGCGCTTCAAGCAGACGGATCCGGACGTGGCCAGCTTCGACAGCGGCTACGGCTCGGCGCTGCTCGCGCGGCAGGTGGGCCAGAAGAAGGCGCGGGAGATCTTCTTCCTGGGACTCGACTACACGGCGGATCAGGCCGCCGCCATGGGGGCCATCAACCTGTCCGTGCCGCACGAGCAGCTCGAGGACGTGGCCCTGGAGTGGGCGGGCATCATCAACTCCAAGAGCCCCACGGCGATGCGCATGCTGAAGTACGGCTTCAACCTGCCGGATGACGGCATGGTGGGCCAGCAGCTCTTCGCGGGCGAGGCGACGCGGCTGGCCTACGGCACCGAGGAGGCCCAGGAAGGCCGCGACGCCTTCGTGGAGAAGCGCGAGAAGAACTTCAAGCGCTTCCCCTGGCACTACTGAGGGCCGAGCTCCATCCGTGGAGCGCGGCATCGTGGAACACGGAGGCGCATACCCTCACCCCGACCCTCTCCCGGAGGGAGAGGGAGGGGGGTTGGGAGGGGAATTGGATTGGGTTCCCCTCTTGAATCAGAACTGCGCCCAGCCCGGCACTCGCGGGTAGGGGATCGCGTCACGGATGTTCTGCAAGCCGCACATGTAGACGATGAGCCGCTCGAACCCCAACCCGAAGCCCGCGTGCGGCACCGTCCCGTAACGTCGCAGGTCCCGGTACCACTGGTAGTGCTCCGGCTTCAGCCCGAACTGCTCCATGCGCTTGTCCAGCATGTCCAGCCGCTCCTCGCGCTGGCTCCCTCCGATGATCTCCCCGATCCCCGGCGCCAGCACGTCCATCGCCGCCACCGTCTTCCCGTCCTCGTTCAGGCGCATGTAGAACGCCTTGATCTTCTCCGGGTAGTTCATCACCACCACCGGCCGGCCCACGTGCTCCTCCGTCAGGTAGCGCTCGTGCTCCGTCTGCAGATCGTTCCCCCACTCCGGCGCGTACTCGAACTTCTTCTTCGCCTTCTTCAGGATCTCGATCGCCTCCGTGTAGTCGATCCGCTCGAAGCTCGAGTTGATGAACTTCTCCATCCGCTCGGTGACGCCCTTCTGCTGGCGCTCCTCGAAGAACTTCATGTCGGGCCCGCACTCGGTGAGCACCGCCTTGAAGACGTACTTGAG
The DNA here is from genome assembly GCF_016887565.1 of Archangium violaceum. Lineage (NCBI taxonomy): Bacteria > Pseudomonadati > Myxococcota > Myxococcia > Myxococcales > Archangiaceae > Archangium > Archangium violaceum. Next base: position 5,678,947 of record NZ_CP069396.1, on the reverse strand, counting down.
GAACCGCTCCGCCAGGTTCGCGTCCTCGTTCAGGTCCGCGAAGGCGATCTCCGGCTCGATCATCCAGAACTCGGCCAGGTGCCGCGTGGTGTTCGAGTTCTCCGCCCGGAACGTCGGCCCGAACGTGTACACCTTCGACATCGCCAGGCAGTACGCCTCCACGTTCAACTGGCCAGAAACGGTGAGGTAGGCCTCCTTGCCGAAGAAGTCCTTGTGCCAGTCGATCTTCCCCTCCGGCGTGCGCGGCGGGTTCACCACGTCCAGCGTGGACACGCGGAACATCTGCCCGGCGCCCTCGGCGTCGCTGGCGGTGATGATCGGCGTGTTCACCCAGCAGAAGCCCTCCTCGTGGAAGAAGCGGTGGATGGCCTGCGCCGCGGCGTTGCGCACGCGGGTGATGGAGCCGAAGGTGTTGGTGCGCGGCCTCAGGTGCGCCACCTCGCGGAGGAACTCCAGCGTGTGCTGCTTGGGCTGGATGGGGTAGGTGTCCGGGTCCTCCACGAAGCCGAGCACCCGCACCTCGTCGGCCTGCACCTCGAACGACTGGCCCTTGCCCTGCGACTTCACGAGCGTGCCGCGGCAGATGACGGAGCAGCCCGCGGTGAGGTGCAGCACCTCCTTCTCGTAGTTGGGCAGAGCGTTCGGCGCGACCACCTGGATCGGATCGAAGGTGGAGCCGTCGCTCACGTTGATGAAGCTGATCCCCGCCTTCGAGTCACGGCGCGTGCGCACCCAGCCGCGCACCTCGACCTTCGTGTCCGGGGCGATCGAACCATCCAGCGCCTTCTTCACACTGACGACCTGCATGAAACCCTTCCTTCCTCCAAGTCGGGGACGCGGAGTTAGCCGCCCTCTGGCCCGAGGACAAGCACCATGAACACCCCCTGTACACCGACCGGGCGGTCAGCCGCTGCTTGACACGTCCGGAGGGGGGGTCCGCCCGCCCGGACCGGGGAGCCAACGCGGCGCGGCACGGACGGGGAGGGAGACCAGACGGGTGGGAACGTGATAATCGCGCCCCATGCGTTCACTCTTCCAACGCAAGCAGATCGCCGACCTGCTCCCCGAGGGGGAGTCGTCCGGTGGTCTGAAGCGTGCGCTGGGCACCGGCGACCTCATCATGCTCTCCATCGGCGCGGTCATCGGCGCCGGTATCTTCTCCACGCTCGGGACCGCGGCCGCCGGCGAGGTGCTCCCCTCGGGTGAGGTGGTGCGCCACGGTGCCGGCCCCGCCCTGGTGATGTCGTTCCTGCTGCTCGGCGGGGTGTGCGCCCTGGCGGCGCTCTGCTACGCCGAGCTGGCCTCGATGATCCCCCAGTCCGGCAGCGCCTACGCGTACTCCTACGCGACGCTGGGGGAGATCATCGCGTGGATCATCGGGTGGGATCTCATCCTCGAGTACGCGGTGGGCAACGTGGCGGTGGCCATCGCCTGGGCCGGGTACTTCAACTCGCTCATCTCCCCCTGGGTGCACATCCCGGGCTGGCTGACGCACGGCTACTACAACGTGCAGGCGAGCACGGATCCCGCCATCCACGGCCTGCTGGAGACCGCCCCGCGCCTCTTCGGCATCCCCGTGCTGGTGAACCTGCCGGCCTTCCTCATCGTGATGCTCATCACCTGGCTGCTGGTCATCGGGGTCAAGGAGAGCACCCGGGTCAACAACGCCATGGTGGTGGTGAAGCTGCTGGTGCTCGCCCTCTTCATCGGCGTCGGCGCGATGCACATCAACCCGGCCAACTACACGCCCTTCGCCCCCAACGGCTTCACCGGCGTGCATCAGGCGGCGGCCATCGTCTTCTTCGCCTACATCGGCTTCGACGCCATCTCCACCGCGGCCGAGGAGACGAAGGATCCCCAGCGCACCCTGCCCAAGGGCATCCTCCTGGGACTGGGCGTGTGCACCGTCATCTACGTCATCGTCGGCGCGGTGGCCACGGGCCTCATCCCCTACCAGCAGCTCAAGTCCTCGGACCCGCTGGCCCACGCCTTCGAGGTGGCGGGACTCACGCACTTCAGCTGGATCATCTCCCTGGGCGCGGTCGTCTCCATGGCGGCGGTGCTGCTCGTCTTCCAGTACGGCCAGCCACGCATCTTCTACGCCATGGCGCGCGATGGTCTGCTGCCCCCCTGGGCGGCGAAGATCCACCCCAAGTACCGCACGCCCCACGTCACCACGCTCGTCACCGGCGTGCTGGTGGCGCTCGGCGCGCTGGTGGCCGATGACGCCGCCACCTACGACCTGACCAACATCGGCACCCTGTCAGCCTTCATGCTGGTGTGTCTGGGCGTGCCGGTGCTGCGGCTGAAGGATCCGAACCGCCCCCGGCCCTTCAAGGTGCCCTTCGTCTGGCCGGTGTCCCTGGCCGGCGCGGCCGCCTGTCTCTTCGTCATGAAGGGCCTGCCCGTACACGCCTGGGAGCGCTTCGGCATCTGGCTGGCGATCGGCCTCGTCCTCTACTTCGCCTACGGCTACCGCAACTCCGTGCTGCGGCGGGGCGTGGCTCCGGTGGACCTGGAGGCCCAGGTCAGTCCCGACATCGGCCAGGGGAAGTGACTCCTGGAGGCAATGCCCTCCGCCTCCGGGCGTAGCCCTGGCACGAAGACACCACCCGTACCAACCCGCGCGCGCCCCATGTCCCTCCTCCGCACCTGCACCTCGCTGCTCCTGCTGGTTCCCTCCCTCGCGCTCGCCAGGGAGCCCTCCCCCGCCGCGCGGCGCTGGTGGTCCCACGTGGAGGTGCTCGCCAGCGACGGCATGGAGGGGCGTGACACGGGCAGCGAGGGACACCGCCGCGCCGCCGGATACGTCGCGGAGAAGCTGGCGGAGCTGGGCGTCCAGCCCGGCGCGGGTCAGGGCTATCTCCAGGATGTCCCCCTGCTGTCCCGCCGCCTGGTGAAGGAGCGGAGCCGGATGGCCCTGGTCCGCGAGGGCCAGGAGGAGCCGCTCTCCCTCGATGAGGATCTGATCCTCAGCTCGCTCTCCGGCCGCGCCGGTCCCGTGGACGCGGGGCTCGTCTTCGTCGGGTACGGCCTGAGCATCCCCGAGGCCGGACATGACGACCTGGCCGGGCTGGAGCTGAAGGGCAAGGTCATCGTCGTCCTGTTCGGCGGCATTCCGCCGGGCGTGCCCGGCAACCTGGCCGCCCACTACGGCACCCTCGCCGAGCGCGTGAAGGCGTACACCCGCGCGGGCGTGGCGGGCGTGCTGGGGGTGATGAACCCGCACGCCATGGAGGTCCCCTGGGAGCGCGCGAAGGTGGGGCAGGACCACCCGGTGATGATGCTGGCCGACCCCGCGCTGCGGGACCTGGGTGACATTCCGCTGTTCTCCCTCGCCAGCCCCACGCTCGCGAGCAAGCTGGTCGCGGGCGAAGGCCACACCTTCGAGGAGGTGGCCGCCCAGGCGAAGGCGGGCAAGCCGATGCCGCGCTTCGCCCTGCCCGTCTCGGTGCGCGGCGAGGTGGCCCTGGAGAGCTCCCAGCTCACCTCCGTCAACGTGGTGGGCCGCCTTCCGGGCAGCGACCCGAAGCTGGCCGGCGAGTCCGTGGTCCTCTCGGCGCACCTGGACCACGTGGGCCTGGGCGAGCCGGTGAACGGAGACGGGGACCGCATCTACAACGGCGCCATGGACAACGCCTCCGGCGTGGCCGCCCTGCTGGAGGTGGCCCGCACCTTCCAGGAGAAGAAGGTGCGCCCGCGCCGCTCGGTGCTCTTCGTGGCCGTGACGGGCGAGGAGAAGGGGCTGCTGGGCTCGCGCGCGTTCGCCGCCCATCCGACCGAGGGCAGCGGCCGGATGGTGGCCAACCTGAACCTGGACATGTTCATGCCGCTGACGCCGCTGAAGCAGCTGGTGGCCTATGGCGTGGAGGAGTCCTCGCTGGCCGCGCCCCTGAAGGCGAGCGCCAGGCGACTGGGTGTCGAGGTGATGCGCGACCCCAATCCCGAAGCCAACGTCTTCGTGCGCAGCGATCAGTACAGCTTCATCCGCGAGGGTGTGCCGGCGCTGTCCTTCAAGTTCGGCTACCGCAAGGGGTCGAAAGAGGAGCGCCTGCACGAGGAGTGGTTCATGAAGCGCTACCACGGCCCGTCCGATGACCTGGCGCAGCCGGTGGATCGCGAGGGCGCCGTCCGCTTCGTGCAACTGCTGGCCGACCTCACGAGGCGCGTGGCCGACGCCCCCGAGCGTCCGAGCTGGAACGAGGACAGCTTCTTCCGGCGCTTCGAGCGGGCCGAGGCGCCCGCTCCCACCGCCCGGCCGATTCCCTGAACCGGCCCGGGGCCCGGGGACGCCTCAGGTGCGCGGGGTCTCTCCGCGCGACGAGGACTCGAAGAGCAGTCCGGCCGAGCTCAGGAGGCGCTCGTTGCCCATTCGCGAGAGCGCCTCGCACACCCCGGGCTGGTCGAAGAGGTTCCGCTCGCAGCTCCCCCAGTCCAGCCGCAGCAACAGGCTGGACGTGTCCGCGAGCACGGTCGCGGTGGCCGGCAGGCCGAGCATCAGGGAGATCTCCCCGAACACGTCGCCCTCGCCCAGGGTGCGCAGGTGGCTCTCGCTCCCGTCCGGGTGACGGTGCCGCACCTGGCACCGTCCCCGCAGCAGCACGTACAGGCCATCCACCGCCTGCCCCTGCTCGAGCAGGCGCGTCCCCGCGGGCCTGGAGCAGAGCTGGAAATCACGGGCCAGGGCCTCCCTCGCCGAGGGCGTGAGGAGCCGGAAGATTGGATTGGAGCGCAGCACGTCGTCCAACAGGCGCTCGCGGTGGAAGGAGCGCAACACCTCTTCCACGGAGGGGTGCCGCTGGATGATCCGCTCCAGCCGCTCGCGCGTCAGCTCCAACACCGCCGTGCGCTCGAAGGCCCTGACACTCGCGAGCCTCGGCACGTCGGAGAGCAGCGACATCTCTCCGAAGAAGTCGCCCTCGCCCAGGAAGGCCACCGTGCGCCGCCTTCCCGACCGCGGGCTCCTCACCACCTCCACGCTTCCTTCCACGATGGCGAACAGGGAGCTGCCCGGCTCACCCTCCTCGACGATCGTCTCTCCCGGCTGGAAGTCGCGCAGCTCCAGCGCCTCCAACACCGAGAGGAACTCCCGCTCGCCGAGCCGCGAGAACAGGGAGGCGCGCGCCGGCCCGTCCTCGATGGCCGGCACCGGCTCCACCGCGCCCCCCGACACGTCCATCCTCCGGGCATCGAGCTCCGCCAGCAGCCGCCGCGTGGGCTCATGACCCGGCTCGAGCCGGAGGATGACCCTGCACAGGGCCACGGCACGCAATAGCCAGCCCTGCCGGGCCCAGGACTCCGCCAGCGCCTCGTAGTCCGAGAGCGCCGCTTCCGGCTCCTGGCTGGAGGAGAGTTGGACATCCACGTCTTCGTTCGGACCCCGTGTGTCTGACATGGTCCCCCCTTGTGACAGGACCCCGTACAGCGAGCGTGCCGCCGGGGCCTGTTCTCCCTACAGGCTGTACGCTCCTACCCGCTCCGTCTGTGAAACGGTTCACACGCCAGGGACGATTTGTCTCACACCCCTCGGGGGCCTACTCGGTGCGGACCACCGAGCCCGCGGGCAGCCCCGCCTGGAGCCGGGTCAGGGCCTCCTCCACGGCGGCCTTCTCCACGCTCTCCACCGTCACCTTCACCACGTAGTCCAGCGAGCGGTCGAACGTCGGGTACGAGCCGATGGCCACGTGCGGCATGTCCAGCGCCACGCGGTCCAGCACCGCCGCCACCGCGCTCTCGCCCAGGTTCAGGTACAGCATCCGCAGGTGCACCGGCGTGCCGCTCAGCCGCGCCAGCACCGCGTCCAGCTGCGTGCGGAAGAGCTGCGGCACCCCGGGCAGCATGAAGACGTTCTCCACCGTCAGCACCGGGTACCAGCTCCCCGGCTGGGGAATCAGCACCGAGCCCTCGGGGGCATCCGCCAGCCGCAGCGCCTCGGCCGTCAGCTTGTCCATCGCCCGCTCACGGATGAGCTCCACCATCTCCGGCAGCCGCACCACCCTGCGCCCCATCGCCAGCGCCACCGCCCGCACCGTCACGTCGTCGTGAGTAGGGCCGATGCCACCGCTGGTGAAGACGTACTTCGCCCGCATCCGCGCCCGCGCCACCGCTTCCACGATGACGTCCACCTCGTCGGGGACGACCTCCAGGGTGCGCAGGGGAATACCCGCCTCGCGCAGGCGCCGGATGAGGTGGGGACCATTCGCGTCCACCACCTTCGCCGTGAGGACCTCGTTGCCGATGATGACCGCCGCCGCGCCGGTGGGATCCATGCGGCCGGAGACTCTACCGCACCGCCGCGCGTCCGGGCTTGCGTCCGAGCAACTTGCGCACCTGCGCCAGACACTCCGCCGTCACCGCCTCCACCGGCTGGTCCCCATCGATGCGCACCACGTGCTCGCGCTTGCCGCGCAGGCGGATGGCCGCCTCGTACTGCCGGGAGATCCGCCGCTGCTTCTCCTCCGCGTCGAAGAGCTCCTCCGGCCCGCCTCGCGCCGCCCTCCGCCGCGCCGCCACCGCGATGGGTACCTCGACGAAGAGCGTCAGGTCCGCCGGCACCGCATACGCGTTGAGGCTCTCCACCCAGTCCATGGGAAGTGCCGCCCCCTGGTACGCCAGGGACGACAGCACCGACCTGTCACTGAGCACCACCTGCCCCGCCTCCAGCGCCGGGAGCACCCTGGCCCGCAGGTGATCCGTCCGGTCCGCCGCGTACAGCAGCGCCAGCGTCTCCTGAGCCAGCGGCTCGGGGCCTCCGACTCCGGGCAACACCAGCCGCCCCGTCAGCGCCTGGCGGATGAGCACCCCCACCGGTCCGTCCGAGGGCTCGCGCGTGGTGAGGACGGACTGCCCCTCGGCCCGCAACGCCGCCGCCAGCCGCTCCACCTGCGTGGTGGTGCCAGCGCCATCCAATCCTTCCAGGACGATGAGACGCCCGCTCCGCGCGGGCTTCCGGGCGGGACTCACCGGGGCAGCAGCGCCGTGGGATCGTCCAGCCGCAGCTGGCGGCGCAGATCCAGCATCGTCTCGTAGCGCACCAGCTCGTCCGCCAACACCGTGCGGCCCTGGCGGTAGCGCAGCAGCGCGTAGACCATCAGCCCCACCGTCGCCGTCAGGCCCAGCCACGCCACGTGCGGCGCTCTCGCCGAGTCCCAGAAGAGCTTCGCCGTCGCGCCTCCGAGGATGAGCGAGACGATGCAGGACACGCCCGCATGGGCGAAGAGAAGCGTGCTCTGACGAGTGGACAGCGCCTCCTGGAGGCGCTCGAGCTGTTCGTGGAGATTCTGGGTATCTGCGTTCACGGGGCCGGCAAGGTAGCGGAACAGGGGGGCCTCGTCGAGTCGGCGAGGGGCCGTGCCGGGTGAAAAGTGGTATTTCAAATGCACTTCTCACCGGTGAGAAGTGAAACCGAGGGGGCCGAATCCACTTCTCACCGGTGAGAAGTGAAATCCTCGGCCCCCGTTACCGGCCGACGTCTCAGAGATCGGCCAGGGCCTTGCGGACCGCGTCCAGGTCCGCGGGCAGATCCACCGGAGGGTTCGCGTACCGGCTCGTCACGTCCGCCAGCGTCCCCCGGTGGTAGCCCACCTTGAAGTCCGGGAACTTCAGCCCGTGCGCCGTGGACACCACCGCCACCCGCGCGCCCCGGGCGATGACCCCCTGGGCCACCAGCTTCTCCAGCGCCGCCAGCGCCACACCCGTGTGCGGGCACGTGAAGGTGCCCTCCCGGTCCGCCCGCGCCGCCGCGTTGGCCAGCTCGGACTCCGTGGCCTCCTCCACCACCCCGTCGAAGGCCTTCAGGATGCGCACCGCGCGCCGGAAGGACACCGGATCGCCGATCTGGATCGCCGACGCCAGCGTGCGCTCGGCCTTCATCGGCACCAGCTCCTGGAAGCCCCCGCGGAAGGCCCGCATCAGCGGGTTGGCCCGCTGCGCCTGCGCCACGGCGATCCTCGGCCTCCGGGAGATGATCCCCAGCGCGTGCAGCAGCTCGAAGCCCTTGCCCAGCGCGCTCGCGTTGCCCAGGTTGCCGCCCGGAATCACCACCCAGTCCGGCGGCTCCCAGCCCAGGTCCTGACACAGCTCGATGGCCACCACCTTCTGCCCCTCGATGCGCAGCGAGTTCATCGAGTTGGCCAGGTACAGGCCCGAGTCCCGCGTCACCTGCTGCACCAGCTTCATGCAGCCGTCGAAGTCCGTGTCCAGCGACAGCACCCGCGCCCCGTTGGCCACGGGCTGCACCAGCTGCGACAGCGACACCTTGTCCTTGGGCAGGAACACCACCGAGGGAATCCCCGCCGCCGCGCAGTAGGCCGACAGCGCCGCCGAGGTGTCCCCCGTCGACGCGCACGCCACCGCCCGGATGGGCACCCCGCGCGAGCGCATGTGCTTCACCGCGGACACCAGGACCGTCATTCCCCAGTCCTTGAAGCTGCCCGTCGGCGAGACGCCGCACTCCTTCAAGTCCAGGCTCGCCAGCCCCAGCTCCGCCGCCATGCGCGGCAACGGCTTGAGCGGCACCCGCCCCTCTCCCAGCGAGACGATGTCCTCCGCCGGCAGCTGCGGGTACACCCACTCGTGCTTGCCCCAGACTCCCGAGGCGTACGGCAGCCGCGAGGCGCCGAAGCGCTGCTCGAAGCGGCGACGCCACTCCGCCGCGGGCACCGAGCGCAACGCCTCCACGTCGTGCGCCACTTCCAGCAGCCCCTGGCAGCGCGGACAGCGGTAGACGATCTCCAGCAGGGAGGCGCGGAAACCGCACCCCTCGCTGCATGCATACTCGGCGTGGAAGTCAGGCATGCTCACTGTGTATCACTCCGCTGCGGGGATGAGGGTGCCGCAAGTGACGCAGGCCCGGCCCGCGTACCCGGGCGTGTGGCACCGGGGGCAACCCGCCCGCTCGCCGGACGCGGCTGCCTTGGCGGACGCGGCCGCTGGTCGCTCCATGCGCAGCTTGGGCAGCCGCATGCCGCAGCGATCGCACACCGCCCCCGAGGCCTGCACGTTGCGGCAGTAGCGGCAGACGACCGCGCCCGAGGGCGCCGCCGTCTTCAGTCCGTCCGAGGCGGCCCGCCCCGTGTCCATCTCCTGCATGGGCGCCACCAGGACGTTGCCCGCGGCCGCCGAGCGCCCCGTGTCCAGCTCGGGCACCGGCTGCACGGCGACGTTCTGCACCGACTGCTGGCGCGTCACCTCCAGGTCCGGGATCGCCGCGGTCTGCACCGGCGCGCGTCCCCCCGCCAGCTGCGTCTGCTCCAGCTCCGGCAGCGTCGCCACGGCCACCGCCACCGGCGCCACCGCCGTCAGCTTCTTTCCACAGACTTCACACTCGGTGCCCTGAGCCTGCTGGTGCTCGCACATGGGGCAGATGATCATGATCGGGAGGTTAGCGGCCCCGCTCCACCCGGGCAATGCGCCCCAGAGGCTCCGCTGCGCGGTCACGCGGGTGGGAAGACCCTCACCCCAGCCCTCTCCCAGAGGGAGAGGGGGCATGCACGGCCCGCACGCTCAGTGGAGGAGGTCAGCCGGGGGAGCCCTCGTCATCGGGACGAAGCGCACGCTCAGCAGGTTCTCCACCCGGGCCGCCTCCCCTGCTGGCGGCCGGGTGACCCGGATCAGCTCCTGCGTTCCGTGGAGCGGCCCCACCGGCAGCACCAGGCGACCCCCCGGCCGCAGCTGCTGGTAGAGCGCGGGCGGCAGACGCTCCGGAGCGGCGGTGCCCAGGATGGCGTCGAAGGGCGCCGCCTCCGGCCAGCCGGCCGTGCCATCGCCTACCCGGAAGTGGATGTTGCCGAAGCCGAGCCGCTCCAGTCGCTCCCGCGCAGGACCCGCCAGCTCGGGCAAGACCTCCACCGAGTACACCTCGCCGCAGAGCTGCGCGAGCACCGCCGTCTGGTAGCCCGAGCCCGTGCCGATCTCCAGCACCCGCTCACCGGGTTTGAGCTCCAGCGCCTGCGTCATGAAGGCCACGATGTAGGGCTGGCTGATGGTCTGCCCATGGCCGATCGGCAGGGGCGAGTCCTGACCGGCCACGTTCCTCATCGCCTCCGGGACGAACTCCGCCCGCTCCAGGCGGCGGATCGCCTCGAGCACACGCTCGTCGGAGATACCCTGCCGCCGGAGTGCTTCCGCGAGCTCCACGTCACCCATGTGGCAACCCTAACCATGAGAAGAACGTGATGCAGGCCCTTTCCCGCCCGGATGGGGTCCGGACGGGAGTCACCGCCTCCCCTCCCTCACTGGGCGAGACGGAAGGCCGCGTCCGGGCTGGAGGGGGCCGAGACAGTCGGCTCGGGGATGCCTTCCGCCACGACGGGAGGGATCCCCGTCTCCACCAGCTCGAGGTAGCGCCGGATGAGGCGCAGGCGGGCCCGCTCGAAGGCCCGGCCGTCATCGGGCACACGCCAGGCCGCGGGGATGAGCTCGCGCGCCACCCGCCGCGCGAAGGCCGGGTCTCCCGCGTCGCTCACCATCTTCAGCCACTCGTAGTCCTGCAGTCCGAGGCGGATCAGCTTGAGGCGCATGGACGGCAGCGGCACGTCGGTGGTGCCCCCGATGACGGAGACCGTCCCCGGGTAGAAGAGCGTCCCGTCTCCATTGCCCGCGTAGGTGTACTGATCCGTCCACGCCGTGGAGAGCATCTCCGCCACCTGGTAGTAGTGCTCGCCCGCGGCGCCCGACAGGAAGGACACCCACTCCATGGCCCGAGCCTTCGCCGCCGGGCGATCAATCATGTACGAGGGCCAGCCCTGCGAGGGCGCGTTCTCTGGGAGCACGGCACCACAGCCGTGGCTCAAGCAGCTCTGGTAGAGCCACAGCTCCCGGTTCGGCAGCGAGAGGAACGACTCGTACCGGGACCGCTGATCTCCCACGAACGGAGCCCGGAGCCCATCGATGAAGTTGACCGCCACGACGAGGATGTCGATGTGGTCGGTCGCCCCGAAGTACGCGACGTCCCTTTCATTGGAGGTGAGCAGCGTGCGCAGTCTCGGAGCCACCTGCCGGGACTGGCTGGCGCGGGTGCGCACCTGATCGAAATTGCTGTGATAGGGAGGCTCGTCGGCCACGAAGTTGAAGGCGAGGGACAGCCAGCCGCGCGCGTCGGCCTCGGTCGCGAATCTGGAGATGCGCTCGGGCTCTTGCGGCCCCAGGTACTGCAGGCTCGTCATCCGCGCGCCGGGCAGGCGCAGGGGCGCGGTTCCCCAGAAGAACGGACTCCACCACGCATCGAAGGTGTCCCAGTCGGGGATGTCATCGGGATCGAACTGGCTGGAGAGCGAGACGCGGTGCTCGAGCCCCATCCGCTGGAAGGACGACAGCAGCGGATACAACACCTCGCGAGAGCACTCGCGCTCGCCGGTGAAGGCCTTGCACACGCTGGGCGACCAGAGGATGTAGTGCGTCCGGAGCGACGCCGTGCTCGGCATCTCCACGTCCAACACCGTGAGGGACACGCTCACCTGGGTGCTGTACCCGTTACCCCAGACCTCCAACGTGCCGTGGTACTCGCCAGGGGGCGCGTAGAGCGGGACGTGCACGTCCACCCAGAGGGCGCGAGACTCGTTCGCGGGAACGTCCAGGGGGAAGGCCAGGCGCTTCTCCCCCACCGTCTCGTCGACGTCGGGGATCAGCCCGTCCGGCCACAACCCCGTGGCCGTGTGCACCGTCGACGCCCGGTGGATGGGCACCAACGCCTCCCGGTAGAGGACGATGTCGGCCCCCTCGATGAGCATGGGCCCATCCAGCACGGGGAATCTCGCGTGCACCCCGCTCCACCCGGACGACCCACCGTGCAGCCCCACCTGGAAGGAGACGAACTCGTTGCGGGCGGCGACCAGCCGAACGCCCGTGTTGGACTCCGGTGGCGTCTGGGGCCGCACCTTCTCCATGGCGCTCGCTCCCCAGGCCGCCGGGACGTCTTCTGCCCAGGCGGGGAGTCCAGCCAATAACGCCAGCACACCTAGAACGTAAGGAAGTGTTCTCATGGTGTGTTGACCATGGGAATGAATCCAGGAAGTGGCCTCCTGCCCGTTGGTGCCATGTGAACAAAGGGAGTGACGGTCAGGAGGGCTGGCGCGGGCACGGCCGTCGCTTCCCCGAGGGGGCCCCAAAGAGGTGGGAGCGCGCTGGAAATCCACTCACCGCTTGCGCTTCCGCGAGTCGCGTGGTGGGAATCGGCACGGGAGAGCCGCTCATGGACGCCACCACCGACGAACTGCTCCGCCTCGCCTTCGATCGCGCCCCCGCCGTCGAAGCCAACCAGGCCATCTCACGCACCCGGGCCCAGGAGGGCGACGAGCTCTCCGGAGCCACCAGCTACGAGCTCGTCCTCCCGAAGGAGAACGTCCGCGCCTGGCTGCTCGACTACACGCTGCCGCGCCTCGTGGACTACCTCGAGTCGAGCGGCGCGAAGCTGCCCCAGTGCGGCGGCGTGTTCCTCTCCGTGTTCGCCGGGGACACCCTCCACTTCATCCGCGCCCGCGACGTGGTGGAGCTGCTCTCGCGGTGGAGCGGCCTGTCCATGGCCGAGCTCAAGCAGCGCTACGGGCCCAAATAGCCCCGCCCCCTCCACGGACTCCCGCGCCTCCACGGCGTGTTATCCCTTTCACGGCCATGACTCCCACCGAGCGCCTCTACTTCAGCGACCCCTTCCTCTTCCACTTCACCGGACGCGTCCTCGCGCATGGCACGTGGAATGGCGCGCCGTCCGTCGTGCTCGACCGCACCGCCTTCTATCCCGAGGCCGGTGGCCAGATGGCCGACCGGGGCGTGCTCGGCGGCCTCGCCATCCGCGACGTGCAGGTGGATGACGCGGGCCTGGTGCACCACGTGCTGGAGACGCCCGAGGGCTCGCGGCTCCCCGAGGTCGGCGCCGAGCTGTCCGGAGAGATCGACCGCATCCGCCGCCGCGTGCACATGGCGCTGCATACCGGCCAGCACATGCTGTCTCGCGCGCTGGTGGACGTGGCCAACGCCCAGACCGTGTCCTCGCGCCTGGGCGAGACGCTGTGCACCATCGACGTGGACCTGGACGTGCTCGACGAGCGGCGCGTCGCCGAGGCGGAGGAGCTCGTCAACTCCATCATCGACGACGACATCGCCATCCGTGCCTTCTTCCCCACGCCCGAGGAGCTGGCCACGCTCCCGCTGCGCCGCAAGCCCAAGGTGACGGAGAACATCCGCGTGGTGCAGGTCGGCGACTTCGACGTGTCGCCCTGCGGCGGTACGCACTGCACGCGCTCGGCCCAGGTGGGCATGGTGCGCGTGCTGGGCGTCGAGCGCTACAAGGGCAAGGGCCGCGTCCTCTTCTCCGCCGGCCGCCGCGCCCGGAGCGAGCTGTGGAACGAGGCCGGCACGTTGCGATCGCTCGGCCGGGCCTTCTCGTGCGGACCGTTGGACGTGCCCGCCTCCGTGGACAAGCTGCGGAGGGATCTCACCGACGTGCGCGAGGCCCTGGGCGCCGCCCGGGCGAAGCTCGCCGAGTCCACCGCCGCCGAGCTCGCCGCCCAACTGGAGCGCTCCCCGGACAGGCGTGTGGTCGCGATGCTCGAGGGCGCCACGCCCGAATACCTGCGCTCCGTCGCGGCGCGCCTCACGAACCATCCCGAGGCCGTGGTGCTGCTCGCGGGCCATTCGCCCGAGGGGGTGTCCGTGCTGATCACCCGGGGCAGTGGCTCCAGCTTCGGATGCGGTGCCTTCCTCAAGCACGCCGCCGAGGCCGCCGGTGGACGCGGTGGTGGCCGCCCCGAGCATGCCGAGGGCCGCCTCCCGCCCAATACTGACTGGCCGGCCCTCGTGGCCTCGCTGCTCGGTTGACCGTGTAGGGCATCCAACGCTGGGCGTGTCGGGACGTGAGAATCTCGACGGTGCACGTTCACTGTCGATCTCTGGAACGGAGCGGTGACGGGCGGTCGCGTGGTCAACCTGTCACGCTCCCTCGCATGGTTCCCCTGACGGACACGTACCGCTCCGCGCCGCCACGACTCGAGCAGCTCCTCGAGGCCGTCACGGATGGCGTGCTCGTACTCGACGTCCAGGAGCGTCCCACCTACATCAACGTCAGCGCCGAACGCATCCTGGGCCGCTCCCGGCAGGAGCTCCTGGGCCACTGCTTGTGGAACGCGCTCCCGGACTTGGAGGAGACGGAGCTCGGCCGGGCATGCCAGAGCGCGCTCCGCCAGGGAGTGCCCTCCACGGTGGAGGAGCACATCGTCCCCCTGGGAGCCTGGCTGGAGGCACGGGTGTTCCCCTCCGAGGAAGGCCTGCTCGTCTTCCTGCGGGACGTGACGCCGCTCAAGCAGATGGAGACCGAGTACGCGCGCCTGCACGCGCTCGTGATGAGCGCCCCGGCGGTGGCCTTCGTCACCCGCGGGCCCCAGCACGTCTTCGAGCTGTCCAATCCGCGCCACCGGCAGCTCCATGGAGGGCGGGAGATGGCCGGCCAGCCCGCCCGCGACGCCCTGCCGGAGCTGGAGGGCCAGGGGCTGCTGGAGGTGCTGGACCGCGTCTATGTCACCGGTACGCCCTTCATCCTCGAGCAGGTGCCCCTGAGGGTGGAGGGCGCCAGGGGCCGGCAAGAGGAGCGCCTCTTCCACCTCACCTGCCAGCCGCTGCGCAACGCGGTGGGCCGGGTGGACGGCGTGGCCGCGTTCGCCTTCGAGGTGACGGACCTGGTGCGCGCGCGCTGGAGGGCGGAGCGGCTGGCGGAGGACCTGAGCCGCAGCGAGGCCCGCTTCCGCTCGCTGGTGGTGGCCACGTCCACCATCCTCTGGACGACGGACGCCTCGGGCGTCTTCCAGGAGGACTCACCCACCTGGTGCGGCTTCACCGGCCAGTCCTACGAGAAGTGGCGCAGCGGCACCGGGTGGCTGGACGCCATCCACCCCGAGGACAGGGCCCGGGCCTCGGCGGCGTGGAAGCGCGCCTTCTCCACCCGCGGCCTCTATGAGGTGGAGTACCGCCTGCGCCGTGAGGACGGCACGTACACTCCGGTGGTGTCGCGCGGCGTTCCAGTGATGGAGCTGGACGGCTCCGTGCGCGAGTGGGTGGGCACCATCACCGACATCACCGCGCAGCGGCGCGCGCGCCAGGCGTTGGAGCTCCTCTCCGAGGCCAGTGCCGCGCTCTCCTCCACCCTGGAGCTGCGCCAGGCCCTGGAGCGCCTCACCCGGAGCCTGGTGCCGCGCTTCGGCGAGTGGTGCGGCATCTACCTGCGCGAGGGCCAGGGCTCCCTCACACGGGTGGCCTTCACGGACGTGGACCCCGTCCGCGCCCTGCGGCTGCGCAAGGCGGGCCGGTCCCTGGAGGACGTGCCCCATGGGCCCCACGCGGTGCTGGAGAGCGGCCGGCCCGACCTCATCCCCGCCCTCACCGAGGAGGCGCTCGCCTCGGAGCCGGACGAGGCCCGGAGGGAGCTGCGGCGCGCCTTCATGGGCCTGAGGGGCCTCGGGGTGCCCCTGACCCTGGAGGGGCGCGCCTTCGGCGTGCTCGTCGTGGCGGCGGGCGAAGGGTACCGCCCCCATGACGCCGAAGATCTCCGGATGGCCGAGGAGCTGGCCCACCGGATCGCCATCACCGTGGAGCACGCGCGCCTCTTCGAGCTGGCCCGCGAGGAGCGCGATCGGGCCGAGGAGGCCAACCGCGCCAAGGACGACTTCCTGGCCACCGTCTCGCACGAGCTGCGCACCCCGCTCACGGCCATCCTCGGGTGGACCAGCATCCTGCGCGGCAGCGCGCTCCCGCCCGACAAGCAGGCGCGCGCCCTGGAGACGGTGGAGCGCAGTGCCCGGGCCCAGGCGCAGATCGTCGATGATCTGCTGGACATCTCGCGCATCGTCGCCGGGAGGATGCGCCTGGAGGCGCAGCCGGTGGAGCTGGGCTGCGTGGTGGAGGCGGCGCTGGACGCGGTGCGCCCCACGGCGGCGGCCCGGGACATCCAGCTCGAGTCCCATCTGGAGGCCGGCGTGGGCACCGTGCGGGGAGACGCTCATCGGCTGCAGCAGGTGGCCTGGAACCTCTTCACCAACGCCCTCAAGTTCACACCCGAGGGAGGCCGGGTGACGGCGCGGCTGCGGCGCGCGGGGATGCACGCGGAGCTGGAGGTGACCGACTCGGGCCAGGGCATCGCCCCCGAGTTCCTCCCCCACGTCTTCGAGCGCTTCCGCCAGGCGGACGGCAGTACCACCCGCCGCCATGGGGGCCTCGGCCTGGGGCTGGCCATCGTGCGCCACCTGGTGGAGCTGCACGGCGGCACCGTCCAGGTGCACAGTGAGGGCGCGGGCCGCGGCTCGCGCTTCACCGTGCGGTTGCCGCTGTCCGGCACGCACGCCACGGCGCTGCCCTCGAGCCTGCTGGTGCCCGAGCAGCACCTGCCCGAGCTGTCCGGCGTGCGCGTATTGGTGGTGGACGACGAGCTGGACACCCGCGAGCTGCTCCGGACGCTGCTGGAGGAGCGCAAGGCGGAGGTGACGGTCGCCACCTGCGTGGCCGAGGCCTTCGAGTCCCTGGTGCGCACCCCGCCGTCTCTGCTCGTCTCGGACATCGGCATGCCAGGCGAGGATGGCTACGCGCTCATCCGCCGGGTGCGTGCCCTCCCCCCGGAGCGCGGAGGTCAGGTGCCCGCTGCCGCCCTCACCGCCTTCACCCGGCTGGAGGACAGGACGCGCGCCCTGGCCGCCGGCTTCCAGGTGCACGTGCCCAAACCCGTCGATCCGACGGAGCTGGTGATGTCGCTGGCCAACCTCGTCAACCGCTTCGCGGGGCGTTGAGCGCGGCCTGATCGCGCACGGCTCGGCGGGATTCCAGACCTCACGGGATTCCGGCGGCTGAGAATCCAACCGGAATTCAGGACACCCTTGATTTTGTGTGTGGCCGATCGGCCGCCTCGGGGGTCCGGTGCGATTTTAAATTAATTAACGTTTGGGTATGCTCGCCCCCGCTGCGCTGGCCAGTTGGACCCCTCCAACTCCAGCGACGCGAGCATCCCCGGCCGCTGACGCTCCCCCCAGCAAGTGTCATCCGACCGGGACTCTCCCTTGATGCAGTCCGGTGGAGTTCCCCATATGTCCATGCTGTGGCCACGCTGGCCCCTGCTTCTCGCCGCGCTCCTGACGGCGGGCCCCTCCCTCGCGGGTGAAAAACTCACCCCGCTCTCCCAGTCCTCGCTGCTGCAGTTGCGAGCCCGGGAGCCGTCACGCGTGGCGGAATCCCTCGCGCTCCTCAAGGCCGAGCGCCGCGACCTCGGACTGAAGCCCGAGGATGACTTCAAGCTGGCGGGCGCCCATACGGATCGCTTCGGTCAGACCCATGCCCACTTCCAGCAGCTCCACCAGGGCGTGCCGGTGTGGGGTGCCATGGCCATCACGCACATGAGCCAGGCTGGCTTCAGCCTGCCGGTGACGAAGCAGGGCCTGCGCGCGGGCATCCGCGTGGGCATGCGGCCGACGGTGGACGCGGCGAGCGCCATCTCCCTGGCCACCCTGGAGCTGGCCTCGCGCGGCCTCCTGGGCACCGAGCCCAAGGCCGAGCTCGTCATCTATCCCCAGACGCGGCGGGTGAAGCTGGCGGACAAGCCCTACGCGGAGCTGAACGCGGCGGACTTCTCCGAGGAGGTGACGGGCTACCGGCTCGCCTGGCACGTGCACACCGAGCTGGACAACCCCCAGGACGGCATCGTCCACACGGACTTCCTGCTCGACGCGCGCACCGGCACGGTGCTCAAGCGGTGGAACTCGCTGCAGACGGCCGCGGCCGTCGGCAAGGGCCTCTCGCAGTACAGCGGCGAGGTGCAGCTCGATACCTGGCAGCTGCCCGACGGCACCTACGAGCTGCGCGATACGACGCGCAGCTCCGGCGAGGGCAACCGCACCTATGACGTGAATCACGCCCGGGTGGACCTCGGCCTGCCCGCCACGCTTTACCCCTACATCGACGCCGACAACGCCTGGGGCGACGGGAACAACTACGAGGATGGCGGGCCCACGCGCAACGCCAACGGCCAGACGGCCGCCGTGGACGCGCACTTCGGCCTGCAGGTGACGTGGGACTACTTCAAGAAGATCCACGGCCGCAACGGCATCGATGACCGCGGCACCCCCACCTACAACCGGGTGCACGTCGCCAACCTCTACGACAACGCCTTCTGGAGCGGTGGCTGCTTCTGCATGAGCTACGGCGACGGCTCCTACCCGGAGCCCGGCGGCGCCAAGTCCCTGAACTCGCTGGACGTGGCCGCCCACGAGCTGAGCCACGGCGTCATGTCCCAGACGGCCCAGCTCATCTACGCCGGCGAGTCCGGCGGTCTGAACGAGGCCAACTCCGACATCTTCGGCACCATGACGGAGTTCTGGGTGCGCAATGGTCGGGGCAACACCATCGGCGACACCGGCGCCAACTGGACCATGGGCGAGGATCTCTCCGATTCGCCCATGCGCTACATGTACAAGCCGAGCAAGGACGGCGTGAGCGTGGATGCCTGGTATCCCGGCCTCGCCAGCATCGACGTCCACTTCAGCAGCGGGCCGATGAACCGGGCCTTCTACTTCCTGTCCCAGGGCGCCAAGAAGAAGACGGACACGCCCGACGACTACGCCAGCGACTTCCTGCCTGCCGGCATGACGGGCATCGGCAACGACAAGGCCGCGGCCATCTGGTACCGGGCCATCACCGTCTACCTGTACCCGTCGGCCAACTACAACATGGCCCGCACGGCCAGCCTCGAGGCGGCGGCGGATCTCTTCGGCTCCCAGTCCAACGAGTACCGCGCGGTGCAGAACGCCTTCGCCGCCATCAACGTGGGCTACACCGGCGGCACCTATGACGACCGGACGCCTCCGTCGGCCATCGCGAGCGTCTCGGGCAACGCCCCCCTCCTCCAGCTGAACGCGACGGCCACGGACAACGTGGGCGTGAAGCGGGTGGAGTTCTACGTCGATGGCATCCTGCTGGGCACGGACACCTCGCTGCCCTTCAGCATCCCGCTCGATGTCTCCACGCTCGACAACGGGCAGCGCGAGCTCTACGTGGTGGCCCACGACTCGGCGGGCAACTACACCCAGTCGGAGACCTTCACCTTCACGGTGGCCAACCGCTTCTCCCAGCTCCTCCAGAACCCCGGCTTCGAGAGCGACAGCCAGGGTTGGGAGGAGGGTCCCCCCGGCAACATCAACTACCCCGTCGACATCGCGCGCACCGGCTACGGCCTGTCCTGGCTCAACGGCTATGGCGAAGCGCACATGGACAACCTGCACCAGGACGTCACCATCCCGGCGGACGCCGCGCGCACCTCGCTGACCTTCTGGATGAAGCTGGAGACCGAGGAGCCGGGCACCGCGGCCAGGGACACGCTCGTGCTGCAGGTGCGTGACACCTCGGGCGAGGTGCTGGAGACGCTCGCCACCTGGTCCAACCTGGACGCCACGCTCGGGTACGTGCAGCGCAGCTTCGACCTCAGCGCGTACGCGGGCCAGACCATCCGCGTGTACCTGGAGGGCAACGAGGACGCGCAGAACGCCACCAGCTTCTACGTCGACGACTTCTCCCTGCGCGTCATCGACTCGCGCGACGCCGCGCCCCCGTCCGTGGTGGCCCATGTCACCACCTCCGACAGCCTGGTGGAGCTCTCCGCGGACGTCTCGGACAACGGCCACGTCGATGCCGTCGAGTTCATCCTGGACGGGCAGTCCCTGGGACAGTCGGCCGGGTCGTTCTCCAAGCTCGTGAAGCTCTCCACGCTGGCCAACGGCCTTCACACCCTCGTGGCCCGGGCCACGGACGCGGCCGGCAACACGACGGACTCGTCCACGGTGCGCTTCGCCCTCGACACCACCCGCAGCCAGCTCGTCCGCAACCCGAGCTTCGAGAACTACACCACCCCGATCTGGTCCCTTGCCACGAACCGGACCGGGTCGATCGGCTTCTACAGCGGCTTCTCGCACGAGGGCCTGATCTACATCCTCTTCCGGGGTGACCGGGGACCGGGCAAGTCGAGCCTGCGCCAGACCGTCACCATCCCGGCCAACGCCACGTCGGCCATCTACAGCTTCTGGCTGTCGGCCCTCAGCAGCGCGTTCTCCGACGGCAAGGCGCACGACACGTTCAAGGTCAAGGTGCGCGACTCCGCCGGCACGGATCTGAAGACGCTCGCGACGTACTCGAACCTGGATTCCAGCGACGACTACGTCCCGCACCGCTTCGACCTGAGCGCCTACAAGGGACAGACGATCCAGCTCTACTTCGAGTCCGAGTTCGTCGCCGCGCAGCTCCCGGGCGGCTACTCGCTCTTCTTCCTCGATGACGTCGAGCTCCACGTCTCGTCCGCCACGGACGTGCAGCCCCCGGCGCTCACCGCCTCGGTGGATGGCTCGTACGGGACGATCCTGCTCAACGCCACCGTGAGCGACAACGTCTGGACGTCGAAGCTCGAGTTCCTCGTGGACGGCAACCCCGCGGCCGAGCGCGTCGATCCGGCGGCCGGCACCTACCAGCTTCCGTTCGATGCGACCAGCCTGTCCAATGGCCCTCACACGCTGGTGGTCAAGGCGAAGGACTCGGTGGGCAACGAGTCCCAGGAGGAGGTGGCCTTCACCATCGCCAACACCAGGACGGACGACACGAACGCGCCGACCGTCAACGCCGTCAGCGTGGATGCCCGGTTCGAGCTCTTCAAGTTCCAGGTCGACGCCAGCGATGACACGGGCATCGCCCACGTGGAGTACTACGTGGACGGAGCCCCCGTGGGCCGGGGCTACGCTCCGTCCTACGAGTTCGTCTACAAGGCCGCCCTGTTGGCCGAGGGCCAGCACACGGTGAAGGCGCTGGCGTACGACGCCTATGGCCACTCCGGCGAGGGGACGACCACGTTCGAGTTCACGCAGCCCTACCTGACCGTCTCTCCCGCCCGGGTGGTGGTGGCGGTGGGCGGCACGGCCAGCTTCTCCGTGAGCGTGGAGAATGCGTTCGACACGTCGGTGAGCTGGGCCGTGAAGGAGGGAAACACCTGCGGCGCCATCACCGCCGCCGGTGCGTACTCGGCCGCCACGAACCCTGGCGTCTGCCACATCGGCGCCACCAGCAACGCGCACAAGGCCACGAGCGCCACGGCCACCGTCATCGTCTACACCGGCGACCTCAATGGCGACGGCATCGTGGACGGTGAGGACATGGGTCTGATGGCCCAGGCGTACGGCAATGATTCGAGCCAGCCGGCCTTCGACACGACCGCGGACCTCGATGCCGACAGCTCCGTGAGCGACAACGACGTCACCCTCTTCGTCAGCCAGTTCGGACGGTAAGCCATGAAAACGTTGATCAAACTCATTGTTCCGCTCCTGCTCGGAACGCTCGTCGCCTGCGGCGACCCGGACGCGGGCCCGGTGACCGTCTCGCCGAAGACCGCCTCGGTACTGGCGGGTGACAGCACCTCGCTCTCCGCCACCGTCCAGGAGGCCAAGGAGCCGCGCGTCATCTGGTCCGTGGAGGGGGGTGACGGCAACGGCACCATCACCAGCTCGGGCGTCTACACCGCGCCCACCACGGCGGGCACGTACACCGTCGTGGCCACCAACGCGGTGGACACCTCGAAGAAGGACACGGCCACCATCACGGTCCTCGAGGCCGTGGTCGTCGCCATCGAGCCCACGGCCGCGACCGTCCCCACCGCGGGCAGCGCCACCTTCACCGCCCGGGTGACGGGGGCCGATGACACCGCGGTCACCTGGTCCCTCGTGGAGGGCGCGGCCGGTGGCTCCATCACCGAGCAGGGCGTGTACACGGCGCCCACCACGCCGGGCACCTACACCCTCGTCGCCACCAGCGTGGCCGACCCGCGTCGCAAGGGCACCCTCCGGGTGAACGTGGTGCCGGTGACGATCGCGCTCACGCCTGGAACGGACACGGTGGATCAGGGCGCGGTGGTGGAGTTCTCCGCGAGCGTGACGGGCACCCCCACCACGGCGGTGACCTGGTCCGTGGAAGGCGGCGCCAACAACGGCTCCATCACCAGCTCCGGCATCTACACGGCTCCCAACACCGCGGGCACGTACACCATCCTCGCCACCAGCGTGGCCGATCCCACGAAGAAGGGCAGCGCCACCCTGACGGTGCGTCCCATCGCCGTGAGCCTCACCCCGGCCCAGCCGAGCACCCACTCCACGGGCAGCCTGACGTTCTCCGCCTCGGTGACGGGCACCAAGGGCAGCACGGCGGTGACCTGGTCCGTCGAGGGCGGTGCCAACAACGGCTCCATCGACGGCTCGGGCGTGTACACGGCGCCCTCCCGCGGTGGCACGTACACCGTCGTCGCCACCAGCGTGGCCGATCCCTCGAAGAAGGCCACCGCCCAGGTGACGGTAGTGGCGGTGAACGTGACGGCCACCCCGGACACGGCGACGCTCGACCAGGGCGCCACCGCGACCTTCACCTCGGAGGTCACCGGCACCACGGGCAGCACGGCGGTGACCTGGTCCGTGGAGGGTGGTGCCAGCAACGGCACCATCACCAACACGGGCGTCTACACGGCTCCCAACCGCAAGGGCACCTACACCGTCGTCGCCACCAGCGTGACGGACACGACCAAGCGGGACACCATCGCCGTCACCGTCCGCGACGTGGAGATCTCCCTCACGCCCACGTCCAAGACGCTCTCCGCCCGGGAGTCGACCTCCTTCACGGCCACCGTGAAGGGCACCACGCGCACGGGAGTGACCTGGTCCGTGGGTGGCGGTTCCAGCCGCGGAACGATTTCCAACGACGGTCTCTACACCGCGCCCTCCGCCGCCGCTGGCCGGTTCACGGTGGTGGCCACCAGCGTGGCCGACCCGACGAAGACGGCCTCCGCCACCGTCACCGTGCCGGCCGCCACGGGCATCTCCTACGAGGACCCGCAGGGCACCGGCTGGAGGTTGGTCAAGAACGCCGCGCTGTCCACGGACGACCGTCTCGTGCTGGACCTGCTGGCGCCCGCGGGGACGGCGGGCCGGGGCGTGGATCTGACGCTCTCGGCGGACCAGCCCCGCGCCAGCTGGGCGAAGCTGGCCTCCGGGGACTCCGAGTACGCGCTCAACCACGCCTTCGATCTGGGCAGCGGCCCCCAGCTCTTCAGGAGCAACGCCAAGGACAGCACCCTGCTCGTGGGCGCGTTCCAGAAGGGCACGGCCGCTCCGGCGGTGTCCTTCACCGGGCCCGTGCTCTCGGTGGCGCTGGACCTGAAGACGGGCCCCACGCTGCCCTCGGGCCCGGTCGAGCTCCGGGTCACCAAGGCCCATGCGCTGCCCGGGAGTGGCACCCTGGGCCCCATCGACGTGGCCGTGGGCGCCCTCACCGCCCAGTGAGCTGAACCCTCGCGGTTCGCCGGACGAACGGTGGCCCCATTTCAGTGGGGCCACCGTTTTTTATTTGCAACGAAGTTGAGAGAACTTTCTCTCGAAACTTCGGAAAAAACGGAGGTCACGCTGGAGTGACGAAGCGCGGAAAAGCTACACTCCGCGCGAATCCGGAGGGCGCATGAATACCCAGAGAAACATGTTCACCCCCGTCGTCCAGCACTCCCAGGAGTCCGGCACCAACCTCGCGCTGCGGCGTTTCCTGGAGGAGCACCCAGCGCTCGAGACGGTGCAGGACTTCATCAACCACTGTCACGTCCGCGGTGGTGAGGCCCTCTTCCACGGCAAGTGCCGGGAGCTCGGGTTGGATCCGAACGAGCTCTACACCAGCCGCACGGCCGAGCTCTCCGAGTGGCTCTGGGCCGCGTCGGAGCCCGCCGCCGAGCAGGCGCTGCTCGCCGTCGGCTGAGCGCTCCGGCCTACCCCACCCTGGCGAGGGCCAACCGGCCCTCCCAGCGTTCCTCGAGCGCCTTCACCAGTCCCTGATGTTCGGGGGCCTGCAGCAGGGGATCTCTCGCCAGGATGCTCCGAGCCTCCTGCTGCGCCAGCGACAGCAGATCCCCGTCCCGCGCGAGGTTCGCCACCGCCAGCTCTGGCATGCCGCTCTGCCGGGTGCCGAGGAACTCGCCCGGTCCGCGGATCTCCAGGTCCTTCTCCGCGATGACGAAGCCATCGGTGCTGTGCTCCATCACGCCGAGCCGCTCGGAGGACACCATGGACGAGCGCGCCAGGTTGGCCACGAGGTAGCAGTAGCTGACCGCCGCGCCGCGGCCCACGCGTCCGCGCAGCTGGTGCAGCTGTGACAGGCCGAAGCGCTCCGCGGACTCGATCACCATCACCGACGCGTTCGGCACGTCCACTCCCACCTCCACCACGGTGGTGCAGACGAGCAGCTGGATGGTGCCGGACCGGAAGGCGTCCATCACCAGGTCCTTCTCCTCGGGCTTCATGCGCCCGTGGAGCAGGCCCACCTCCACGCCGGGGAACACCTGCCGCAGCTTGTCGGCGCCGCGAGTGGCGTCCTCCAGGTCCAGCTTCTCCGACTCCTCCACCAGCGGATACACCACGTAGGCCTGGTGGCCCTTCTGGACCTCGGAGGCCACGGCCTCGTACACGCGCGCCCGCTGCTTGTCGTTGAAGACGCGCGTCTTCACCGGCGTGCGCCCTGGCGGCAGCTCGTCGATGATGGACACGTCCAGGTCCCCGTACAGCGTCATCGCCAGCGTGCGCGGAATGGGCGTCGCCGTCATCACCAGCACGTCCGGGTGCACGCCCTTGCTCATGAGCGTGTGCCGCTGCAGCACGCCGAAGCGGTGCTGCTCGTCGATGACCACGAAGCCCAGCTTCTGGAAGCCCATGTCCTCCTGGACGAGCGCGTGCGTGCCCACCGCCAGGTGGATCTCCCCGCGCGCCACCGCGTCGCGGATCTCCCGCTTGCGCTTCGCCGTCCCCGCCGCGCTCACCAGCCCCACCTTGTAGCCCAGCGGCTCCAGCAGCTTGCGGAACGTCCGCTCGTGCTGCTCGGCGAGGATCTCCGTGGGCGCCATCACCGCCACCTGGTAGCCGTCCTGCAGCGCCAGCAGCGACGCCACCACCGCCACCGCCGTCTTCCCCGAGCCCACGTCGCCCTGCACCAGCCGGTTCATCGGCTCGGGGCGGCCCATGTCCTGGGCGACCTCGCCAATCACCTTCTTCTGCGCCCCCGTGAGCTGGAACGGCAGCGCCCCGCGCGCCTTCTCCAGCCTCGGCTCCGAGATGTCGAAGGTGATGCCCTTCTCCTGCTTCACCCCCTGCCGCTTCAGCCCCACGCCCAGTTGCAGGAAGAACAGCTCGTCGAAGGCCAGCCTCCGGTGCGCCGGGCTCAGGTGCCGGTCCAGCATCTCCGGATCCGCGTCCTCCGACGGGAAGTGGATGGCCCGCAGCGCCTCGGGCAGCGTCATCAGGCCCAGCTTCTTGCGCAGGCCCTCCGGCAGCGGCTCCTCCACGTGGTTCGAGTAGGACTCGCTCACCACCGAGGCCAGCTCCCGGAACATCCGCTGGTCTCCGCGCTCGAAGCCCGGGTACACCGGGACGATCCGGTTGAAGTGCACCGAGGACCCCTCGAGGTCCTCCGCCGGTTCTATCTCCGGGTGCGCCATCTCGCGCCCCGACAGCGAGGCCCGCACCTCTCCGGACAGCACCAGCCGCTTGCCCACCGGGAAGCGCTGCTTGAGCCACGGGCCCGCGTTGAAGTACGTCGCGGCGATGCTCCCCGAGCGGTCCGCCACCACGGCCCGGAAGTAGCGCTTGCCCGTGCGGCTCGGCACGAAGTCCGCCAGCTTCACCTCGCCCACCGTCACGCCCCGCTCTCCGGGCATCAGCTCCGCGATGCTCAGCAGCTTGCGCCGATCCTCGTAGCAGCGCGGCAGCAGGAAGAGGATGTCCCCCACCCGCTTGAGCCCCTTCTTGTTCAGCGCCGCCAGCAGTCGCGGGCCCAGCCTCTTGCCCATCGTCTTCAGCGGAATCGCCAGGGGCCCCGAGCGTGGCGCGATCGACAGCAGCTTCGCCTCCGCCCGAGACTCCTCCTGGCCCTTGGCCACCCGCTTCTTGCGCTTGTCCGAGGGTTTTTCCGCCGGCTCGGGCTTCTTTGGCTCCGCGGCCGGAGGGGTGGGTCTCGCGAGGGTTCGCGCGGGGGACGCGGATTTGCTCCCGGGGGGCGGAGGGACGGGGGCCGTCGATTTCCACTCGGGGACCACCTCGGGACGACCCTCACCCCGTCCCTCTCCCGGGGGGAGAGGGGTGATGGGGGTGGGGGCGTTGGCCACCTGGACCAGCTCGTCCGGAAGTGGGACTCCGCTCAGCTTCAGGCCCGCGACCACCCTCCGCAGCGCCGCCTTGCGCCTGTCCAGCGCCGGATGGTCCACGTGCGGCAACGCCGCTCTCAGGTGCTTCAGCGCCTCCGCGTCCACCCCCGAGGCTCCCGCCAGCGTGCGCTCCAACAGACCGCGCAGGTCCTTCACCGTCGACAGATGGGCGAAGTCACTCCGGCAGGCATATTTCAGGGGGCCGACGAGGCTGGCGAGCGGGTGGTTCACAGGCGGATCCGAACGTCTCATCCTAAGGCGAGGACTGCACTCCGCCACCAGAACGACACAGGGGAGCGAGCTGGTGCCCGCTCCCCCGGCTGTTCGCCCTCAAGGCGGCGCGTCAGCTCTCGGCGGACTCGTCCTGGGGATCGTCGAAGCGGATCTCCTGGACCTCGTACTCGCGCACGCCGCCCGGGCTCTGCACCGTGGCGACGTCGCCCACCTTCTTGCCGATCAGCGCCCGCGCCACCGGCGAGGTGACGGCGATCCACCGCTTCTTCAGGTCCGCCTCCAGCTCGCCCACCAGGCGGTAGGAGACCGTCTTGTCCGTCTCCACGTCCAACAGGTCCACCGTCGCGCCGAAGACGACCTTGTCCCCGCCCAGCTTGCTGGGGTCGATGACCTCGGCCCGGGCAATCCAGTCGTTCAGGTCCAGGATGCGGCCCTCGATGTGCGACTGCTTCTCCTTGGCCGCGTGGTACTCGGCGTTCTCGCGCAGGTCCCCGTGCGCGCGCGCCACCTCAATCTCCTTGGAGATCTTCCCGCGCTCGACGGTCTGAAGGTGCTTCAGCTCCGCCTTCAGCTTCCGCAGACCCGAGGGGGTCATCGGAATGTTCCCGCTCCCACTCATTGATACGACTCCTTCCCACGCCAATAGGTGAACGCCGGGTCCCACCACCCTCCTTCACGATGGCGGCGACCGGGCCGAAAGGGAAACTGTAAGAGGAGTTTGACAGGCTGGTCAACGAAACCCGCCCATCGCACAAGCGACGATGCGGCACTCGCCCTACCGGCCGGCCGGACTTCTGGCATGCTGCCGGACCGTGCTGTCCATCCAAGAACTCCGCGCGCTCGGCGCGTCACTGTCCATCGGGGCCTTCCGCCGTCAGCTGGGCCCCTTCGTCTTCATTCAACGCCCGCCCGGCCTGCCGTCCGACGCCGTGCTGGAGCCCACGCGCGTGGCCTCGTCCGAGGCCATCGAGCGAGGCATGCTCACGCTGCTCTTCGAGTTCGAGAACCTGCTCATCACCACCCTCCCCCCGCTCGACCGGGAGGAGGAGCTGAGCGTGGGCCGGCTGCCGGACTGCGATCTGTTCATCGACGACGGGTCGGTGTCCAAGCGCCACGCGGTGCTCAGGTGGAACGAGGCCCAGGGCCGCTGCACGGTGCGCGACCTGGGCTCCACCAACGGCACCTTCCTCAACGGGCAGAACCTCTCCACGCGCGAGGCGACGCTGAAGGACGGCGACATCCTCAGCTTCGGAAATGTTCAGTTCTGGTACCTGCTGACGGACACGCTGCACACCCGGCTGGGCGCCGGGAAGCCGTCGCCGCGCTGAGGCTCGGCGCTACTGCTGCTGCGGCCAGCCCGCCGAGGGGCTCTTGCGCGCGGCGGAGAAGGCGGCGTGGAGCGCGTCCACCTCGCCGCCCACCTCGCCGGCGTACTGGACGGCGTGGATGTTGTAGAGGTCCTGAACGGCCTCGAGCCGGCGGAACACGTCCTTGAGGCCCACCCGGTCCCTGGACTGGAGGGCGCACTGGGCCTCGCGGTCGCGGAACTGCTGCAACCAGGAGGTGCGGAAGCGCATCCACTCCTGGTCCACCTTGCGAGCGGGCGAGGTGCGCACCAGCACCTCGCGCTCGGACTCGAGCTGCTTCCAGAGCGAGTCCGCCGCGTCGAGGCACTCCCGGTAGGAGAGCACCTGGTCGGCCGGGGGCTTCTTCTCCGGCGTCATGGCCGCCACCGAGCGCGTCACGCTGATGATGATCGCCAGGCAGAAGACGCTCACCACGGCGATGTAGAGGCCGTAGGCGGCGACTCGGAAGGGGCGGAAACGGGGGTCTTTCCGGGGATCGGGGGCGGACACGGGGTCCCGTCTTACGACCGCGAGCCCCTCGTGGCAACGCCCGGGTGAACCGGCCCGAGGGGTGGAGACGTCATTTCTCGACTTTCCGATAACCCCACCCCTCACCGCTCGGGCCCTACGAGTCGTCCTATGCTCGAGGGTTGACCCTCCACATGCCTCTCACGTCCCGACGCCCATTGCCCCAGGTCCGCACCTTCAAGGAGCTCGAGACCCGGGCCGCACTACTGCGCGACGATGTCGATCATCTTCGCCTTGAAGTCCTTGTCGCGCATCACTTTCTTGACGAGCGGGCCCGTCAGGCGATTGCTCATGAGGCGGATGCTCACCGCGCGAAAGACTCGCTGCGCCTCGTTGGCCGGAGTGAAGAGCTGTCTCGCTTTCAGCGAGTCGCGCTGCATGTCCTCGATGAACGGGCGCAGCTTCTCCTCCCACCGGGTCAGCGCGCGTTCCATGTCGTCTGGATGCTTCTCCAGCATGTCACCCAGGAGCTCCCCCCCGGCCAGACCGGTCGACACGCCCATCCCTGAATACAGGGTCAAGCACCACGCGGAATCGCCCACCAGCACGACCCGCCCCTTGTGCCAGCTCGGCATGCGGACATGGTTGGTCGAGTCGAACAGATATTCGTCCGCGGTCTCGAACTCATTGAGCAGATGGCTCAGCACCGACCCCGCCTTTTCCGGTCCGTACGCCTTGCGCAGCGACTCGATGGGACGGCCGCGGAACTGCGCGGCCACGTCATCGACGCGGTAGGAGAAGAGCAAGGTGGGGTTGTGATTCGCGAAGGGAAAGACCCATGCCGACCTTCCCGCCTCGGCCAGGACCAGTCCTTCGTGCGTGGCGTAGCCCTGCACGGGGTTGCGCAGGACGCAGGCGGCGATCATGTAGTTCAGCGGGTGCAGGAAGTTCTCGTGCGGACCAAAGACGAGCTGACGGACGGTCGAGCGCATGCCATCAGCGCCCACCACGAGGTCGAAGCGCTCGGTCGTGCTCGTGCCGCTCTTCGTGTGGGTCAGCGTGACGTCGGCCCCCTGCGCGCCCTGCTCTATCCGGGTGGGAACCGTCGCGAAGCGGACCTCCACGTCCTTCGGCAACGCGGAGAACAAGGAGTTTTCCACGTCGCCGCGCAGCAGCGGGAGTGGCGCGCCGGGCGCGTCCACGAAGGACATGCCCCGGGTCCGATGATTGGCCCGGTCGACCTCGTAGGTCGTCATCAGCGGGGAATTGCGATCGACCAGGGTGTCCAGCACCCCGAGCCGCCTGGCGGACGCCTGGCCGGTACCGAACAGGCCGATGAAGTAGCCGCCCTTGCGGCGCTCGGGTGCCCGCTCGATGAGCACGGGCTCCCAGCCGAGCTTGTGAAGCCGGATGGCCGTGGCGATGCCGCTGATGCCGAGTCCAACCACCAGAACACGGCGACGAGGTGTCGTTGAGTCCGTCATGATGTCCAGACGGTAAAGAGCGACGGTGCCCGTCACCAGAGCGTGGATTGTGCGGGAAATCGGCTTGGATTGGGGCAGGGTCCGCGGGCCCTTCCGCCTCCAGGGCGGCGGCGCTGCTCGCACTCAGGCCGTGGGCCGCGCCCTACCTCGCTCACCGCCACCAGCAACGTGGCGAGGTGGTCCCTCACCGCCTCGTACAGCACCGTCCCCTCCGGCCGCCTCCGCCGGTACTCCCACCCGCGCTCCTCCACCTTCCCCTCCCCAGCCACACCTCTCGCCAGGGCACACGTTACCGTTATGCTCCCACGAACCTCCCTGGAGCACCGTGCGCCCCTGGTTGTGAGGTGTGGAGGCCGGCGGCGGGGCTTGGCGTACGTGAAGGGAGCAGGAGGGGTGAGCGGTTCGCTCCGCTCGAGGACGCCCCCGTGAACATCCGGCTCGACGTGGCCTACGGCTCGGAACTGGGCTTCTACCTGAACGTGAGCGAGGCGTTCTGATGGAGCTTCCCCCTCCGATGGGGTTTCTGGAGGGCGGCGTTGCTCCGAGGTGAAGTCAACGAAATCGGATTCGGACCCCGCGTGGCCCCACCTCAGGGAGTGCCCCGGCTCCCGTTCTCCTCCCAGGACAGCGCGAGCTCGGTCAGCCACGAGGAGGCGGGCGCCGCATCCGTCGCGCCCACGCGCAGGTACGTCTCGCGCAGGGGAACGGCCGGGGCTCGCTCCCGGGCATGGAGGTGGGCGAAGAGGCGCGCCCAGGAGGGGCCCACCGAGTCGGGCGGTCCGGTATGAACGAGCGTGGCCGCCTGCACCTCTGGCAGCTCCTCCACGTGGACGCCCTCCGGGCGTGCCCCGGGCGCCAGGGGCACGCACCACGAGATGTCCGCGTCGTCCTCGCGGTACTCCGCCTCGTGGAAGAGGCAGAAGGGAGCACCGGCCACGTGGGGGCCGCACGCGGCCAGCAGCCGTGGGAAGACCACCGCCGCGTCCGAGTAGCGCCCCCGGGCGCGGTGCACGGCGACGCGGACCGATGGCAGCCACCGCTCCACGAGCGGCGGGGGCGCGCGCAGGTAGGCCTCCGCCCGGGCCTGGTGCCGCAGCAGCGTGTCCAGGGCCATCACCGCCCGCTGCGCGCTGGCCGCTTCCTCGGCGAGCCGGGCGCGCACCCGCCCCAGTTGCTCGGCGAGCGAGGCGCCCTGGTCCAGCTCCGCGAGCACCCCGCGAATCTCCTCCAGCGAGAGCCGCAGGTCGCGCAGCGCGCGCAGGGTGTGGGCCTGGGCGATGTCGTGCTCGGTGTAGTAGCGGTAGCCGGAGGAGGGGTCCACGCGCGAGGGCTGGAGCAGACCCTTCTCCTGGTAGAGGCGCAGCGCCTTCACGCTCACGCCGGTGATGCGCGACACCTCTCCGATGGCGTACAGCAATCCACTCACCGCTCCACCTCCACGAGGAAGGCGCGCAGCGTGGCCGCGAAGGCCTCGGGCTGCTCCTCGAAGGGGAAGTGCCCGCTGCCCGCCAGTTCCACCAGCCGCGCGTGGGGCAGGGCTTGTACCACGCGAGCGGTGGCGGAACGCGGCTGAAGGTCCTCGGCTCCGTGGATGACGAGGGTGGGCGCGCGCACCCGGCGCAGCCAGTCGCTCCAGTCGTGGTGGCGTCCCAGGCTCAGGTAGAGCCCCAGGGAGAGAAAGCCTCCGGGAGCGCCGGAGCCGGGCGGCCGTGCTCCGGGACGCTCCCGCCGCATGGCCTGGGCGTAGAGAGGTCCAAAGCCCGCGAAGTGCTCGGCGAGACGGGCCTCGTCGTCCTTCAGGCGCGCGGGGAGGTCGAAGGTGTGCTCCATCCACACCTCCAGCGCGCGCTGTCCTTCCGCGTCCAGTCGGGCCCGCACCTGCGTGAAGAGGTCGCCGTCGCCAGCGGGCATCGTCACCAGCGGCGCGGGCGCCACCAGCACGAGGGCCTCCACCCGCTCTGGCCACTCCGCCGCGTAGAGCGCGGCCACCAGGGCTCCGAAGGAGTGCCCCACCAGCGTGAGGCGCTCACGTCCGAGCAGACGTCGGATGCGCTCGAGGTCCGCCAGTTGAGCGGCAAGTCCCAGTCGTGCCTCCACCTCCCGCATGGCCTGCCACGTTCCGCCCGTTGGAGCGTGGGTGAGCGGCCGCGAGGAGGCACCACAGCCGCGTTGGTCGTAGAAGTGCCAGCGCAGGGTGTCGCCGGTGAGGACGGCCGCGCGCCACGGCGCTGCTGGAGGCAGGCCCGGGCCGCCGTGCACGACGACGACATCCCTTCCTTCGCCCACGGCCATTTGGTGAAGCCGCACGCCCGGCGCCACCTGCCATTCCGAAGCGTCGGCCCGCTGTCCGGGGGGCACCTCCAGTGTCTCGCCGCGCGCGGCCAGCGTCTGCTCCACGGTGCCCGGCTGGAAGAGCGCGCGCCCCATCCACCACCACGCTCCCACCGCCACGCCCACCAGCAAGACGAGTGCTCCAAGCGCTACCGCCATGAGGTTCCTCTGCGACCTGTATCTGGGTGACATGCGTGGAGGGTGGCGGTCTGCCCCTGGGGGAGAGTCAAGCGTGTGCCGCGCAGCCCACCCGGGGCTTCCCCGCGCTGAAGACCTGCCCCATGGCGCCGCCGGCGCATAGGCGGAATAGAGGCCGTGTGGAGGGTGAGGGCTGGAGCGGAGGGGCCGAGGAGGGCCGCTGGCAGGGGCCGCCCGAGCAGTGAGCCCCCGCGTCGCGCCCGGCCTGCTCGTCGAAGTGGTCGCGCCACACCGGCTCCCGGCGGGTCACCCAGACGGTGTCGGTCACCGGCGCCAGCTCCCCCAGGAACTGGACGGCGGACTACGACGCCGACAGGCCGGCCTGGCCGGCGCCAATCACCACCGCGTCGTACACGTGCACACCGGGACCAACGCCGTGACGGACCGATCCATGCCCGGACCGGCCGTCGCGGACGTCACCGGGTGAGCTCGGCCTCCTCGTCGAGCCGGCCCATCTTGTGCGGGTTGCGCATCGCGTAGATCCGGGTGATCCGGCCGTCCTCGACCACCACGCTGACCGCGGTGTCGAACTTGCCGGCGGCGTCGACCCGGAGCGCGGGCGCCCCGTTGATCCACACGGTCGCGATCGACGCACCGGGCGCGAGCGTGGGGAACCGGGACAGGAAGGTGGCCACGGTGTCGGCGCCGAGGATCGGGCGCCGGGCCGCCCTCGCGAGACCGCCGCCGTCCGCGACCAGCACCACGTCGGGGGCGAGCACCTGGAGCAGCCCCTGCAGGTCGCCGGAGTTGACCGCGGCGAGGAACCGCTCCAGGACGGCCTGCTGCTGCGTCCGGTCGACCTGCATCCGGGGCCGGCGTGCGGCCACGTGCTCCCGCGCCCGGTGGGCGATCTGCCGGACCGCGGCCGGCGTCTTGTCGAGCGCCGACGCGATCTCGTCGTACGGCATGTCGAAGACCTCACGCAGGACGAACACGGCGCGCTCGGCCGGCGTGAGGGTCTCCAGCACGGTCAGCATCGCGATCGAGACGCTCTCCGCGAGCCCGACGTCCTCGGCCACGTCGGGACTGGTGAGCAGCGGCTCGGGCAGCCACTCGCCGACGTACTCCTCCTTGCGGCGGGCCAGCGTCCGCAGCCGGTTGAGGGCCTGCCGGGTGACGATCCTCACCAGGTAGGCGCGCGGGTCGCGCACCTCTGCCCGACCCGCGTCACCGATGTCCGCCCACCGCAGCCAGGTCTCCTGCACGACGTCCTCGGCGTCGACCGCGGAGCCGAGCATCTCGTAGGCGACCGTGAAGAGCAGGCTGCGGTGGGTGACGAAGGGGTCCTCTTCGGTCATGGTGTTTCGTGGGGTGTTCATGACGCGGACGCTACCCCCGGCCGTGCGCTCGGCTGCGCCAGCGGCTTCAGTCCGCAGGACGCGGCGAAGCCCTCCGACTCGATGCCCAGCGCGGTGTTGGAGCGGGTCGTCAGGTTGGCGAACCCGATCACGGTGGTCAGCTCGATGACCGCTGCGGCACCAAGCTGCTTCAGCAGGCTCGCGACCATCTCGTCGGTCACCGTGGGGGGCGTCTGGCTCATCGCCTCGGCGTACTCCAGCACCTCCCGCTCCAGCGGGGTGAATACGTCCGACTCCCGCCACCGCGGGATCTCCCGCGCCTTCTCCACGTCCAACCCGTGGTTGTGGGCCATGAAGTAGTTGAAGTCGAGGCACCACGAGCAGCCCACCAGCGACGCCACCGCCATGTGCGCGTACGACTTCAGGCTCTCGTCGCACTGGTCCCACTTCTGGAGCTTCTGCCCGAAGCCCATGCTGGCCTTGAGCACTGGCAGGTGGTGCCACATCACGCCGAGCGACTCGGGGACCTGACCGAACATCCTGCCAGCGAACTTCTTCACCATCGCGCCGTAAAGCCCGGTGAGCTCCTTCGGGGGAATCCTGGTCGTGGTCATGTCTCCTCCTGGTGTGTCCGTGTGAGATTGCGTCGACATGGAGACACCGGACGCCCGGCGCGTGTGACATCCGCGCCGGATATCCTCGTCAGCCGTGGCTGACGCTGAGTTCCTCGACTCCGACCGCCTCCCCACCGGCAAGGACGACACCCCTTACCGGCTTGCAACCCTCGCAGCGAATCCCCGCAAACCCATGGTAGCCTGGACATGTGACGCGAGCGCTCGCTTTCAACTCGTCTCAGAACCTCCCGCTCAGCAGGAGCCCGGCACCGTTGGGGCCCAGCACCGGGGAGAGGCGGGCCTGGATGGAGGCGGGAGTGGAGGGAGTGGGCTCGGGCGTGACGGGCGTCCCCTCTTCGGAGAGCCCCAGGTTCGCCTTGAGCTGCTTGTTGTAGCCGTCGGCCAGCTCGCGCGCCTCGCTGGGGGTGATCGGGTGGGGGCTCATCACGATGCCCCACGCCAGGACGCCAATGCCCACCGCCGAAATGCCCATGCCCACCAGGGACGTCGTCGTCTTCTCCTTGAAGCGCTGCCGGTTGCGATCGAAGCACGCGTTGAAGTCAGACGAGAAGACATCACAGTCCTCATCCTTGGCGGCGAGGGCGGAGATGGAGAGGATGCCTCCGCCCAGGAGGGCCGCCCCACCCACGACGCTCACGAGCGTCTTGGTGTTCATCTTGTCCTGGTAGGCCTGCACCAGGTCGTTGCGGCCCACCAGCCTGTAGAGGGCGTCACCCTCGAGCGGCCTCTTGAATTTGCCGACGTAGGGCACGGTCCACGTGGACACCACCGCGCCGGTCCCCGAGCTCACGGCGATGAGCTCGTCGAAGCCGATGTACTGTTGCTCGTACTGCTCCGTCGGATTCGCATTCGGCACGGTCGGCGGAGCGGGCGCCTTCGGAGCGGGCCTGACAGGGGCCATCGGCGCGGGCGTGGCGGCCACCTGTTGCTGGGGCGCCTGGGTCCTGGCGGCGAGCGCCGTCCCCGCCACCGCGGAGAAGGAGCCACGCGACTGGCCTGCCGTGTCATAGAGGGTCACCACCGCCTGGGTCAGTGCGCCCGAGGCATCCGGGAAGAGCCGCAGCACCATCACGCGATCCACGGGGAAGCCCGCGCCACGCTGGACGATGGAGGCGTCATCCAACTGCGCCACCGGACCGAGTGCCTGGGCATTCATGACCAGAAGGGCCTTGCCGCTGGCCCGCAGCGCCGAGGACAGGGCCAGCTCCGCCTGGGAGAGCTCCGGCGCGTCGCTCCCGGCGGGCACCAGCAGGTAGCGGGCCGGCGTGTCGCCGAGGTGCGTCGCCAGGGCATCCGCGGGGAAGGTGGTACCCCAGGTGGAGCCCTCGGCGGCGAGCACGGAGCCGGGGACTGTGGAGAGCAGCAGGACGAAGGCAACGAGAAGAGTGCGAGACATGCGAGCAGCTGAATACGGGATACAGCACGCGGCGAACAAGCCCCCTCCCCCTCTGTGACGGGGAGGCAGCACGGCCTGCAGCGCCGTAGCGGGCGCGCCAGGACCGGAGGTCTGCGGCGACGAGGCTGACAATGATTGCGACGGAGAGACCGATGAGGGCTGCAAGGGCGATCACGGAAACAATCCGCATGGGAGCGGCTCGTGCGGCTGCACGCTGCCGTCCGCGACGGAACCGGCGGGCATGATTGCCTACTTGCTCGGCCTTACGGCTGCGCTCGCCGCACGCCGAAGGCGCCGCCTGCGTCAGGCCCACGTCAGCCTCCTGAGGCCTCCGTCCCCGGCGAGAGCCATCGTCCGGGGCATCGCTTCCCGAAGCGCTCGCCCGCGCCGCCTTGCGGTGGCCCCGCCGCGTCCCAAGCCTTGAGTGAGGCGCCCCAGGAAAAGAGTCCGTGCGAAGCCTCGTCCGAGTGTTCGGTCTGCTGCTCCTCCTCATCGTGCCCTCGTGTGCTCGAGAGGAGACGGAACCGCTGCGCCTCGGCACCGTCCTCTGGCCGGGGAGCGAGCCCCTCTTCCTCGCGCGTGAGCTCGGCCTCACGGACGACCGCTCCGTCCGTCTGGTGGAATACGCCTCCCTGGGCGAGGTCGGCCGGGCCTTCCGCAACGGGGTCATCGACGCGGCCCACATGACCCTCGACATGGCGCTCGTGCTCCAGCAACACGGCTTCGAGCCGCGAGTGGTGCTCGTCCTGGACTACTCGCACGGAGGCGATGCCCTCCTGGCGCGGCCGGAGGTGCGGCGGCTCGAGAACCTCCGGGGGCGGAAGGTGGCGGTGGAGGATCTGACGACGAGCCCGTACGTGCTCGGCCGGGCGTTGGAGCAGGCGGGACTCCGGCCCTCGGACGTCCAGATTGTCCGGATACCGGTGGACCAGCAGGTGCGCGCCTACGAGGCGGGAGAAGTGGACGCCGTGGTCACCTTCGAGCCCTTCGTGGACAGGCTGCGGCGAGCCGGAGCGCACGAGCTCTTCGACAGCAGCGCGCTGCCGGAGGAGATCATCGACGTGCTGGTGGTGCGCGAGGATCGCCTCGCGCGGTACTCCCGTCAGGTGGAACACCTGCTCCAGGGATGGTTCCAGGGCCTGGAGTATCTGCGGCGCGACCCGGACGGCGCGGCGGCCCGGATGAGCCCACGTCTCGACATGAGCCCCTCGGAATTCACCACGGCCATGCGGAGCCTGCGGCTGCTGTCCTTAGACGAGAACCGCGCCCTGCTGGGAGCACCCTCTCCCGCGCTCGTCGGACCGGCGCGGCGCCTGCAACGCTTCATGCTGTCACAGGGGCTGATGCAGGAGCCCATCCGGTCCGAGGAGATGCTGGACGCTCGCTTCCTCGAGGAGGTTCGGGAGGACGGGAGATGAGGCGCTCCCGGGACAACCAACCCGGAGACCGTGCGAAGGGAGGTCGTGGCCTGCCCCCCCTGCGCATCACCCTCCCGCTGGTCCTGCTGATCTTCGCGGCGACGCTGGGCCTCTACGACCTGCGACAGAACTCGCGCGTCACCATCCAGCGGATCGAGGAGTACACCCTCCAGGAGCTCGCCCAGCGACTGGGCGAGAAACAGGCTCACCTGGAGTTGCTCCTGCGAATACGGGACCTGGAGCAGACGCAGGGTGAGCTCGCCCGCCTGGGGACGGATCCGCACATCCAGACGGCCCTGCTCATCGACGAGACCGGCACGGTGGTCGCCTCGACCCGGCGCATCGAGCTGGGTCGGCCGGCCCGGGCTCTCCACCCCGAGCTGTACACCGGGGAGGCGGAGCACCAGATGGAGAAGGCCCGCCGGCACCTCGCCGCGAGCGTCCGGGTGACCGGGGATGGTGGAGCCCTGGTGGGCTACTACCCCGTCCTGGGGCCGCCACAGCCGGGGATGCTCTCCCCCTCGACGGTCTGGCTGCTCGTCGTCGAGCGGGACCTCACCACCCTCAAGCAGCAGGGGCTCCAGCAGGTGCGGATGGGCGTGATGAAGCGCAGTCTGATGATCGGACTGCTCGCGGGCCTGCTCTGGCTCTTCTCCTACTTCGCCCTCACCCGGCGGGTGGACCGGCTGGTCGCCGCCACCCGGCGCTTCGCCGCGCGCGACTGGGAGACGCGCTGCGGGCTCACCGGGAGCGACGAGCTCGCCCAGGTGTGCCAGGCCTTCGACGACATGGCCGAAGGTCTGCGCACGACCCAGTCCCAGCTCGAGGAGAGCGAGTCCCACGTCCGGCTGCTGCTCGACTCGACCGCGGAGGGCATCATCGGAGTGGACCCCGACGGGTGCAGCACCTTCGTCAACCGCTCCGCCGTCCGGATGCTCGGCTATTCGGAAACGAGCGAGCTGCTGGGCCGCGATGCGCACGCGACATGGCACCACACCCGCGCGGACGGCACGCCCTACCCCCCGAGCGAGTGCCCCATCATCCAGGCGATGAAGACCGGCACCCCGTACCACACCGAGGAGGATGTCCTCTGGCGCAAGGACGGCACGAGCTTCCCGGTGGAGCGCTGGTCCCACCCCATGCGCCAGGAGGGCAGGAAGGTCGGCATCGTCTCGACGTTCATCGACATCACCGAGCGCAAGCGCGCCGAGGAGACCCAACACGTCCTCATCGAGGCCAGCACGCAGCTGGCGGAGCTGCTCGACGAGACGAGCACCCTGGAGCGTGTGGCGCGGCTGGCCGTGCCCCAGCTCGGCCAGTGGTGCGTCATCGACAGGGTGGACGACGCGGGGCGCATCCACCGCGCGGCCGAGGTGCACCAGGACCTGACCCGGAAGAGGCTGCTGCGCGAGCTGACGGAGCGCTACCCTCCGAGCTGGAACACGCTCCAGCCCACCGCGCGCGTGCTGAGCACCGGCAGGCCGCTCCTGGCGAGCGAGGCCACCCAGGCCCTGTTCCACACCGGCAACGCCGACGCGGAGTACCCGGAGATGCTGCGGCGGCTCGGAGCGAGGACCGCCATTGCCCTCCCGCTCTCCGCACGGGGGCAGACGCTGGCGGCCATGCTGCTGGTGTCGGACACACCGGGCTTCGAGTACGGCCCCCATGAGCTGGCACTCGCCGAGGAGCTCGCCCGGCGCGCCTCGGTCGCCATGGACAACGCCCGGCTCTACCAGCAGTCCCAGGAGGCGGTGCGCCTGCGCGAGGACTTCCTCTCCGTGGCCTCCCACGAGTTGCACACGCCTCTCACGCCCCTGCGCCTTCACCTGCAGACGCTCCAGCGCGCGCTGGCCGCCAGCGTCGGCGGAGCGGGCGCCAGCCGCCTGATGCCGAAGGTGGACAAGGCGCTCGAGCAGGTGAAGCGCCTGTCCAGGCTCGTCGATGACCTGCTCGACGTCTCCCGCCTCACCTCCGGCCGAATCCGCCTGCAATTGGAAGAGGTGGACCTGGTGGAGCTGACCCGGGACCAGGCCGAGCGTTTCTCCGAGCAGGCCAGCGCCGCCGGCTGCCAGCTCCTCGTCACCACCGAGGGGCCCACCGTGGGACACTGGGACCGGATGCGCCTGGAGCAGGTCCTCACCAACCTCGTCACCAACGCGCTGAAGTACGGCGCGGGCCGGCCGGTGGAGATCCACGTCGCCTCGTCCGGAGGGAGGGCGCTCTGGAGCATCCGGGACCACGGCATCGGAATCGCCGCCAAGGACCTCGAGCGCATCTTCGAGCGCTTCGAGCGGGCGGTCTCCACCCGGCAGTATGGCGGATTGGGGCTGGGCCTCTACATCTCGCTGGCCATCGTCCGCGCGCTCGGCGGGGACATCCACGTCGCGAGCCAGCCGGGAGCCGGCTCCGTCTTCACCGTCGAGCTACCGCTCGAGCCCGCCCGGGACTCGCGAACACACGGGACCCCTTGCCTGGACTCCGAGCAGACCAGCTCTTCCCTCTGAAGGCTGGCGGGTGCGCGGCCCGAAGCGATGTCGGTGCGGGGCCCGCCGGCATGCACATCCACTGCAGCGGCGAGGGCCCACGCACCGTCATCCTCGAGACCGGTCTGGGCGGCACATCGGCGGCCTCGGCCTGGGTCCTCCAGCAAAGCACCTCCCGCTTCGCCCGCGTCTGCTCCCATGTAGTCTCGATGATCGCGTCGCTCGACTCCCTCACCCTCTCAGCGATGGTGGTGCGGGGCGGCGTGCTCTACGCCATCTTCGGTGCGACTCCGGAAAGAAGGGACTCTTCCGCATCGAGAGCGCGAGCCGCCGCCTCGAGATCATCGATCGTAGCATCGGCTCGACATAGGCGCTCGCGATGGACGACGATCACCTCTACGTTGCGAGCGCCCGCGGACTCGAGCGGATCCCGCTTTGAACGGGCCCTCGTCGAGCACCCGTTGAATACGTGCTCTCTCGGTGGAGAACCGGAGTGGCGATCGAGTCGTAAGAGAGAGGTAGGAATATGGCAGTTGAATCTTCCCATGCGGTCGCCCAGTTCGTCAGCGTCGTCAGCGACAATCCGGCCCTGGCTTCTCTCCGAAGCTCTCGCGCTCGCAATCCCGAAGGAGCTGCTGGAGCTCTTGTCCAACTTCAACGGCAATGCCGAGCCTCGTTGGGACGACGACGGGCTGAAATGTGAAGGAGAAGAGGAGACGCTGTTCCCTGATTCGACGCTTCGGCTCCTGTCGATCGACGGCATTCTGAGTGAGAAGTCCGATTGGGATGACCTGGCGGCCGAGTATGAGGCGATGGACGAAGAGGCGCGCGAGGAGAAGTGGCATTTTGCATTCTGGAACCGCGCGTGGGTGCCATTCCTCATCTTTGGAGGCCGCGAGTGCCTTCGCGCCTAGCCGGCCTTCTTTTCCCCGGGGCCCGCGAGGTTCCACGACTCCTGGAGTGACTGAGGGATGCGGAACGTCACACGGCCGCCGCCCGTCTCGGAGGAGTGCAGCCCCTCCAGCAGCTTGCGCGACAGGGAGGCGGAGATCTTCGCCGCGAAACCCGCTTGATCCTGCGCCTCGTCCGACAGGGAGAACATCAACCGCATCGGTCCCAGCAGATGACGGGTCCAGTCCGTTTTCTCGAGCCCCACGGCGTCGGCGACCGCCTCGCTGCACAGCTCGCGCATCGTCGTCACCGCGATGCCGTCCATCATCGTGCCAGGGATGCGCATCTTCAAATAGTCGACGAGCGCCTTGGTCAGTGCGACCCCATCCGCAGAATGTCTCACCTGGCGCTGCTGGATGGCCTCCCAGAGCTGCTGCGCATCTACCAGATCTCGGGGCAACAGCGCTGGGTGGATGCCCAGGAAGTGTCCAATCACCTTCCAGCAGTGGAAGTAGGCGTCCTCCTCCTCTGGGGTGAAGTCGAGCCCGAGTCTGGTCAGCACCTGGGGGACCAGGGCGAGCGTCAACAGCGTCGCGACATGATCCTCCTGATTGGCCGGAGTGCCCCACTCGGACGCCTGCCACTTGGGATCCCTCCCGACGTGGTAGCGGATGGTGGCGTGCAGCAGCCGGATCTTCTGCGCCGTGCGCACCCCGAATCCCTTCGGCTCCAGGCCGCCCTCCGCCATCACATCCAGCACGAATTGCGCCGTCTCGATGATCCGGCGGTGCACGTGCTTGTCGATGCCACCCGTCCAGGTCAGCACCTTGGCCGCCTTGGCCCAGGCGTAGCAGTTGGGCAGGGACCAGGTGAAGTAGGCCAGGGTCATCTGCATGCCGTAACGCTGGAAGAGCCGCTGGCCCAGACGGACCTTCTCCGCATCGGCCCACTCGGGCCAGTCATCCGTCTGGTTCAAATAGTCTTCCACCGCGTCCGGCATTTCCGCTGGAACCAGGTGCACGTTCGACTGGATGCTCTGGAGAATGCGGTTGACGGCCGCCACCTCGTTGTTGGCGAACACCGCCTGAATGGCCGCATCCGCCACGGGCTCGCCCATGGAGCGAAAGGGTTCGAGCACATCATCCGTCCAACGACCACGAGATACAGACATGATTCCTCCTTGGGTGCAGCGTACCTGGCAACCGGTAGGCCAACCAGGGGGGCCCAGACCTGTTCTCGCTCCGTGTGTTTTCTTGGAGCGAGGCGCACGCGCGGTCCTTACTTCGCGCCCTGCAGACCCACCCCGCTGACGGGGACGGTCTCCACCCGGCTGTCGAACCCGGCGATGATCGGTCGAGCCTTGGCGATGGCCTCCCGCACCGCGGGCAACGACAGGGACGCCTTGTGGCTCTCCGCGCTGTCCCAGACCTCGGTGATCCAGAGGGCATCCGGGTTCTCGCGATCGAGCGCGATGACATAGCTGAGGCACCCAGGCATGCCGCTGGTGCCTCCGCTCATCGCCGCGAGCAACTCATCCCGCTTGCCCGGAGCGGCGATCATCCTTCCAATCAATCCGTACATGACACTTCCTCCTGGACACGGCTCCCGCCATTCATCCAACCTACGCTGCCTTCTTTGCTGGCACGCCACATGGTGCCTGCTACGCGCCTTCGTACTCCTGGCCGATTCGCCGACAAGCTTCTAGGCGGAGAGGTAGGGCATTTCCAGGGTGAAGGTGGCTCCGTGACCCGGGCCGTCGCTGTGGACGGTGAGCGAGCCCCCCAGTTCCTGGGCCGCCAGGGCACTGGAGTGCAGTCCAAACCCGTGTCCCTCTTCACGGGTGGTAAAGCCATACTGGAAGATGCGCGTGAGCATCTCCGGCGCGATGCCCATGCCGTTGTCGTGGATTGCGATCCGGACGTGGTCGTCGGCAGTGCGCTCCAGTTTGACGATGAGGCGCCGCTCGGTCACGGGCAGGACGTCCATGGCGTACTTGGCATTGCTGACCAGGTTGACCAGGATCATCAGGGTCTTGTGCTTGTCGGTGAGCAGCGGCGGAAGGGAGGCCAGGTGCCGCTCCACCTTCACCTGGTGACGAACGAGCCCGGCCGAGTTGATGCGCAGGGCATCCTCCACCAGCTCCGTCAGGAGGACCGGCTCATGCACGCGAGGCGTCCGGGCGTAGTTCTGCTGTACCTTGACGATGTCACCGATGTGCTCGGTGTACCGGCCCACATCATCGAGCAGGGTGACGATCTCCTCCCGGTCATCCACCAGGTTCTGCCCCAGCTTGTTGAGGAAGGGCATGAGGTGACACCCTCGCTCGTCCTGGGTGAGGAAGGTCGCGAGGTCGGGCTGGCGCTCCTCGAGCATGTTGGCGACCCGGCTCACATGCTCGAGCCGCATCCCGCTCAACCGCTCCTTGGCGACCTGGGCCGAGGTGTAGACGCTGTTCAACACGTTGCCGACGTTGTGCAACACATTGGTGGCGATCTCCGCCATGCCCGCGCGCCGGGCCGTCTGCACCAGTTGCAGGTGGACTTCCTTGAGCTCTCGGGTGCGCTCCTCGACGCGCAACTCCAGCCCGTCATTGGCCTGGCGCAGCTCTTCCTCACGGCGCTGGACCTGGTCGGCCATGAACCGGAAGGCGCGAGCCAGCTGCCCCAGCTCGTCATCGCGCGTGGTGTCCAGCTCGACCTTGAATTCCCCGGACGCCACGCGATCGGTGGCCTGGGTGAAGGCGAGCAGCGGACGGGTGATCTGTTGCCTGAGCACCCAGGACACGATGGCCAGCTCGAGCAACAGCGACACCATGCCGAGCAGCAGGATGATGCGCGCCGCCTGGAAGGCGGGGTGGGACACGGCGCTCTCGGGCAGAACGGTGACGAAGTACCAACCGGGGCCTCTCAGCCGTGCCACGGCGAGGTACTCACCGTGCTCCGGGAACTTCAGGATGGCCTGGCCGGGTGGGCTCGCCATCACCCGCTCGACGATGCTCCGCAGATGGGCCTGCTGCTCGACGGCGCCTTCCCCCTTCAGTTCAGGATGGGCGATGAGCTTGCCGTCATCCCGGAAGACGATGTTGTAGGCGTCGGGCAGGTGGTCGTTGATGGTGCGGGCCATCAACTCCTCGATCAGGACATCATGGCTGATCGACGCGACATGGCGGCCATCCATGTCCAGGGGAGTGGTGGCCGTGGACATCGCTTGCTGCGTGACCGGCTCCTTGTAGATGGGAGACCAGGTCGTCTGCCGCTTCGGGTTGTTCTCGGGCAGGCTGCCGGGAAAGAAGTCCTGGGTGATGATCGAGGTGGTGGGATCGCTCTCCTTGATCCAGTTGGGGCGCTCCGGCCAGAACATGGCGAGCGATCCCTCGGGCAGCGTGATGAAGGAGTCCGTGAAGCGCGTATGAAAGGCGGGCCCGTACTGGATGAGCACGTCGTACGCGGCCAGGAGCCGGCGACGCTGGTCCATGTCGACGGGCACGCCCCGGGGGACGAAGAGACACGGCATCCTCGTTCCGTCGAAGCCCTCGAGACGGTTGCGGATCGCGCCATCGGGCATCAGCGCGAACAGGCTGTCGAATCGGGCACTCACGTCCTCGTGCTGGTAGGCGCGGATCTTCTCCTCCAGGGCCTTCTCGAGGACGGAGAGGTTGTCTTCGGCCAACAGGAAGATGGACTGCTCACGCTGGCTGCGCTCCGCCACATGCTGCTCCAGCTGCGCAAGGGCCTCGGCGCGCAGGGTGTGGAGCATGTGGAGGTAGCTGAAGAGGGTGCTCAGCGCGATGACGACAGCGATGCGCACGCCCATCTTGATGAGCGTGGACTGAGCCAGGGAGGCACGGGGGCGGTTGGATGTCGGCATGGTGGCGTAGCGACCTGGCTTCTCGGCGGCAAGCATGCAGGTCAGGCGCTGGCTG
Source organism: Archangium violaceum (assembly GCF_016887565.1). NCBI lineage: Bacteria > Pseudomonadati > Myxococcota > Myxococcia > Myxococcales > Archangiaceae > Archangium > Archangium violaceum. Next base: position 5,634,625 of record NZ_CP069396.1, on the reverse strand, counting down.
CAGGGGCCGAAGCACGGCTAACGAGGTCGACTGTGACGCTCTGACACGAGTCGAGTCACAGGAATTCCGCGCCAACATGTGCAGGTAGAGGTCCGCCAGGCAGGCTGTTGGGAGAGCATGAGCGAGAGACGCAGGGTGCCCGAGTGCTTCGCGGCTCTCCACCGGAGAGGTCCTGGTGCTCAACGACTCCGGGCAGGGCTCCCTGCATGACCCGGTGAAGAACGTGTGGCGCACCGCCACCGCGCTGCAGCCGGTGCGTTCGACGCACGCTTCACGCCGTCCACGTGGTGGGCCGCCGCGAGCGAAGCCTCGAAGTCGCGGATGTAGGCAGCCGTCTCTCGTAGAGCCGCGTCGCCCGGGGCTGCTGGTAGGCCGCATCCCCCGGAGGTGAGCTACGCGGTCAACGGCAGGCTCGTCGCGGACTCGGGCAACGTGCTCACACCACGTCATTTCATCCAACCCACGTCATTTCATCCAACACTGAGCCGCGCGAGGCCTCCGGTGCTGATTTTTGGGATGGCGGCCGGGTCGGACCCTCCTCCAGGGTGAAGCCTGAATTCCTCGGGCCCATTGCCTCGAAGGTCCCATGAATCCCAGAATCGCGGTTTCGGTGATGACCTCCCTGTTCCTGTTCGGATGCGGGAACGTCGAAGCTCAAGACGCGGCGGAGCCCGACGCACTGAGCACGCTTCCTCAGGCAGTCTCGGTGAACGGCAACGCGGGCTTCCTGGTGGTCTACAACGTGAACTACGAGAACCTGCCGACCGCCAGCGAGTTGTGCGCGGGGGACTGGCAGGATCTCATCTACTACATGAGGACCCAGGAGTACTCGCCGGATGTCTTCATCGTCCACCAGATGAGCGGCGCCGCACAGGCCGCCGAGCTCGCGCGGTACATGCAGGACAACCTTCCCGGGTTGTATGACTACGTCGTTGCCGAAGCGAATCCGGAGGCAATGAACAGCCCCTGCGGCCCGGCGAAGGACTATCAGACCAATGCGATCATCTATCGCACGGGTCGCCTGCAGCCCATCTCCGGGACCAAGGCGACGTGGCAAGTCTACAAGGGCGCGGGTGGCTCGTGCGTGCCCAACCATCAGTCGCGCTCCATCGGCGTGCGCATGGCCTTCACGGACGTCATCACCCACAAGAAGGTCGTCCTCGGCTCGTCGCACTGGCCCACCGCGCAGGAGGGCCCGAGCTCGGACCGCGCGTGTGCCGAGAAGAACATCCAGCTCACGGACACGAAGATGCGAGGCATCAGCGACGCCAACCTGATTGTCTGGGGCGTCGACTCCAACGAGGGTGACTACGCCAACGGCGCCTACAAGGACTGGTACAAGCAGGCGAACTCCTGGATTCCCAGCACGATCGACTACAACTGGAACGATCCGGTCTACGAGGCCTGCTCGGAGAGTCGGAGCTGCCTCGATGACAACTGGACGGGTGGCGGAGGCGGCCGCATCGACTTCCTCTTCTTCAATGCGGCGGCGACCTCGTCGCATGGCAAGACGATCACCTACAACGAGGGGGATGCCGCCGACCTGCAGTTCACCGGAGCCGACCGGGACGACCTCAACTACTCCGGCCACCGCGCCGTCAGCGCTCGTATTCATTACTAGCCGACTGCCCACGACGTTGCGAGGGACACCTTCCGGCGGCACTCAGCTCGAACTGGTCCGATCATCGGACCAGTTGCTTGAACTCGCGCCCGGAAGCCGACCCTCCCCGAGCGCTTCCCTGAGATTGGCGGGCGCTCAGCCCCCTGATGGCCGCGGCGGTGTGCCAATGCACGGCGGCACCCCACCCTCGTCCGCGCCGAAGAGCTCCACGAAGGCCCTGCGATCGTGCGCGGGCAGGATGAGCAATTCCGGATCCCGCGCGTGGAGCTGCACCAGCTTCGCCACCTCCGCCTGGGTGCGCGCGGAGTCCTCGTCGGTGAGCCGCCGCATCAGCCACGATTTCCCCACGTTCCGCTCGATGGATTCCCGCAGGTTGATGAGATCCCCCACGTGCACGAAGCGCTGGGCCGGTGACACGTTCACGAACGTCGCCACGCTGCCCGGTGTGTGCCCGAAGGTCGGCACCACCACCACGGAGCCGTCGCCGAAGACGTCGAAGCGGGCCTCGTAGTTCGCGTACGGCTCCGCCGCGAAGGGGATGGGCACCATGCGGCCCTTCAAGGCCCGAGCATGCGCGGGGAGCGCCACCCCGCGCGGGTGCTCCAGCTCCGCTTCGATGAGCTGCTCCTCCTCGGCGGCCAGCCACACCGGCACGTCCGGCAGCGACGCCACCCCGCCGGCATGATCGGCGTGCACGTGAGAGAGCAGCAGCGCCTTCGGCCGGGTCACCCCGAGCGCGGTGAGGGCCTCCTTCAAGTTCCGCCGGGGTGCGTTGCGACCCGCGGTCTGCGAGAAGGTGAAGCGTCCCCAGGCGCCCAGTTCCCGCTGCTCCTCCTGCGCGTGGGGGGAGATGCCGGTGTCGAGCACGAGGTCGCCCTTCGGGTGGCGGATGACGAGCGCCGCGGAGGTGACCTCCCAGGTGGCGGCCTTGGTGGAGCCGCCCGCGCCGTACCCTCCCGGCACCGTCACGCCCCCCGTGTCGATCCAGCACACCTGGATCGGCGCGCCCGGGGCTGGCGAGGGCACGAAGGCATGCGGCGCCGCCGGGGGCAACGACGCGCACGCGGTGAACAGCAACGACAACACGATGAGCTTCCGCATGGGGCACCTCTCCTGAAAGTTCGACCGCAAGATGCCCTCCCGCCGTCCCATTTGCCTTCTGGATGTGAGAATGAGCGATATTCACGGTGTGAATCTCGCCACCTTCGACCTGAACCTGCTCCGCGTGCTCGACGCGCTCTTCATCGAACAGAGCGTGGGGCGCGCGGCGGCGCGCTTGCGGCTCTCGCAACCGGCCACCAGCAACGCACTGGCGCGATTGCGCGACGCACTCGGAGACCCGCTCTTCGTGCGCGGCCGTCAGGGCATGGTGCCTACCGCTCGGGCCCGGGCCCTGCGCGGGCCACTCACGCTCGCGCTGCGGCAGCTCCAGGAGGCCCTGGTGCCGCCCGAGGACTTCGTGCCCGAGACCGCGCGCCGCACCTTCGTGCTCGCCGCGAGCGATCATGCACAGCTCCTCGTGCTCCCACAGCTCGCGGCGCGACTCACGAACTACCCCGGCGTGAAATTGCGCGTGGTGCCACTGCCGCGCGACTTCCCCACCCCCGAGCTGGAGTCCGGCGAGCTCGACCTGGTCCTTGGCGTCTTCGATCTCGCCCCGGGGGACCGTGCGCCGCGAGGACTGCAGCGGCAGGTGCTGGTGCGCGAGCGCTTCATGCTCGTCGGCCGCGCGCGCCATCCCGCCCTGCGCAAGCCGCAGCGCTTCGATCTGTCACTGCCACAGCTCCATGTCTCACCGCGCGGCGGCACCGAGGGGGGTTTCGAGCGCAAGACGAAGGTCCGCCGCAACGTGGTGCTCTTCACCCCTCACTACCTCGTAGCGCCCTGGGTGCTGTCGAGTACCGATCTCATCGCCGCGCTGCCGGAGCGGGTGGCGCGCCGCTTCGCCGAGGCCTTCCCGCTCACCGTGGTGCCGGTGGAGCTCCCCCACGAGCCGCTGCGCGTGCAGCAGCTCTGGCACCCGCATCGACAACAGGAGCCCGCGCACCGCTGGCTCCGTGAGCAGGTGCTCGCCGCCGCGCGCGCATCGCCCGCGGAGGAGGGAGATTCCGCGGCCCCTCATACCCGGTAGAGTGGGCTCCGTCCCCATCACGGAAGAACCGGCCTGGAGAGAACGATGCATCGCCTGCTGTTGAGCCTGATCCTGCTGTCCACGGTGTCATTCGCGGAGGAAGAGAGCCCCTACATCCTGGAGGCCGATACCCGTCTGGGCAAGCTCGAAATCAAGATGATAGGAGAGAGCGACACCGAACAAGAGGCTGTCTTGAATGGCAAGCGCATCTATCAAAGCGAGGGGATGCACCTGTCGATCGTCAAGGTCTTCCACACGAGCAACGGCGAGGTGGTGCTGTTCAGTGAGAACCCTGGCGGCTCTGGCACCATCGACTCGCACTTCTTCATTCAGTTGCGCAAGGATGCCGCGCCCGTCATCACCCAGGTCTTCTATTCGCAGACCGGCGAAGTCTCGACGATGCAGGAGAGGGACACGATCAAGGTGGACCTGGGCTACGACCAGGGCAAGCGCGCGACCCTCATCTACCAGGACGGCAAGCAGACCCTTCACAAGGTGGCCCCGAAGGGCAAGCAGGCCGCGGACGAGGACGACTGCCATGACCTGTACCACCAGGTCCATGAGACGTACGTCCAGAACCGTCACTGCGACGACGGACTCGAGGACGTGGGCGGCATGGCCACGGTGCGCATGCTCCGGATGCTGGAGAACGACCCACGTCTGGACTTGAAGACCCTCGAGACCCTCTCCAAGCAGTCCTGCAAGACCCGCGACACCCTCGAGTACTCGGAGTTCAGGAAGAGGATCTGCGGCGCCTGATGCGCCCTCCTCGCCGGACCACACGCTTCCCGCCAGCCAGGATTGCCCCCTTTCGTTCCGCCCCTGATTCGGATACATATTTCCCTGGAATCCACGTAAATCTCAGGATACAGGAATTCTCACATGTCGAGTCAGGTGCGTGGTGGGTGCGGGGCCTTCGTCCTGGCCTTGTGCGTCAGCGCTCCCGGGGTCGTGAGCGCCGCGGAGCAGTTGCCCTACGGAGCCAATGCCTTTCCCGGCGCCATCAAGGCGTATGATTTCGACCAGGGGGGCGAAGGGGTCGCCTACCACGACTCGGACGCGGTCAATGCCTATCAGTACTACCGGCCCGGCGAGGCCGTGGACATCGGCGTCCGGGGCTCGGGGGACTACGAGGTCCGGGGCTCGCCGGGCGAGTGGCTCGAATACACGATCGATGTGCCCACGGGTGGCCGCTACGAAGTCTCCATCACCTACTCCCAGCCGAGCGGGAGCGCGCAGGTCTCGCTCGGCCTCGATGGCGCGGCTCCCCTCCCCGTGACGCTTCCCGCCACGGGCGGGCACGGCACCTTCCAGGCCTACAAGGTGACCACGCCCCTCGAGGTCACCCCGGGCCGTCACGTCCTGCGGTTCTCGTTCGTCGGCGGGGACGTCTACCTGCGGCGGCTGTCCTCGGCCCTGCTTCCGGGGCGCTCCTTCTACTTGAGCCGCTCCGGGGCGGGGGTGAAGGACGGCTCCAGCTGGAGCCAGGCCTTCTCCGCCGCGCAGCTCTCGACCGCGTTGAACCAGACGCTCGCGGCGGGGGACACGCTCTACGTCGCGGGCGGCCTCTACGAGAGCTCGACACCGTATGCCTTCAATCTCACCACGAGCGGGACGGAGGCGCTGCCCAAGAAGGTGGTGGGCGTGGACCTGGGCTCGGGCCCACCGGTCTTCAAGGGCCTGTGGACGCCCACGGATCCGGGCAGCAGCAACAAGAGCTACGCGCTCATCCGCTTCACGAACGCGCACTACTGGGACATCCAGGGGCTGAGCGCCGAGGGCTACTACCACGGCGTGCGGGCCGACGGCTCCTCCCACTTCCAGCTCAGCCAGCTGCACTTCACCCGCGTCCGGGAGGGCTTCTCGTTGAGCAACGTGTCCCAGGCGAAGCTGCTCCAGTCGGACGTGTCGCGCTACACCAAGCGGGGCATCCGTCTGGGCGAGACCGTGTCGGAGCTGCTCGTGCAGGACTTCACCGCGGATGCCACGACGGGTGATTCCTCCTGGCCGACCGAGGCCTATCCCTTCGGTGTCTCCGTGGAGAACCCCGCCGACGCCGCCACGCCGGGCTCGCATGACCTGGTGTTCAACCGCGTCACCATGAAGAACAACACGTTCACGTCCACCTCCGGCTACCAGAACGGGGACGGCTTCTCCCTGGAGCGCTCCGCCTCCAAGGTGTCCTTCTTGAATTCGGCCGCGCTCGACAACACGGATGGTGGGTGGGACGACAAGTCCCAGGCGGCCTACTACGAGAACTGCGTGGCGCTGCGCAACAAGCGCAACTTCCGCCTCTGGAATGACAACGCGCAGCCCACCCTCCTCCACAACGTGCTGGGCGCGTATGCCCAGAAGCGTGACACGTACAGTACCGCGGGCCTGTGGTCCCAGGGCTACGTGGAGGTCTACGACTCCACCTTCTTCGCCAACGAGGGCAGTGAGATCGTCCTCGAGAACAACACCACGCCCGCGGCGCGCGTGAAGCTCGTCCATTCCATCCTCTCGGACGCGGGACCGTGTGGCGCCGTGGCCTCCAAGGAGGGCGGCACCACGCTGGAGGTGGTCGACAGCGTGGTCTGCGACGGCGCGGCGGGGACTCCGGTTCCCCTCCGGGCGCCGAGCACGACCTGGACGGGACAGCCCGCGGACGCCTTCAACCCCGTGAACACCGCGGTCACCCAGGGCTACCGGCCCGTTCCCTGAGACGCGAGTGGAGGCACCATGAACGATAAAGCCATGACGCGCCGCGATTTCATCTATCTTGCGGGTCTGGGCACGGCGGCACTGAGCCTGTCCTGCCGTGACGAGGAGACCCCCATGGAACCCACTCAGAAGCCCAAGGAGCTCTGGGTCTACGTCGGCACCTACACCTCGGGAGACACCGGCAGCGAGGGCATCTACCTCTGCCGATTGGACATGGAGACGGGCACTCTCGAGCGGGTGGGTGTCACCCGGGGCGTGGCCGATCCGTCCTTCCTCGCCCTGGATCCGACAGGTCGATACCTCTATGCCGTCAATGAACTGACGATTTTCGCGGGCCAGCCAAGTGGCGCGGTGAGTGCCTTCGCCGTCGCTTCCCGGAGCCGTGAGCTGACCTTCATCAACCAACAGCCCTCTCGGGGCGGTGCACCCTGCCACCTGGAGGTGGATGCGACGGGCGCCTTCGTGCTGGTGGCCAACTACGTCGGCGGAAATGTCGCCGTCCTTCCCATCCAGGCGGGCGGCGGACTGGGCGCCGCCGTCGAGTTGAAGCAGCACCGGGGCTCGGGGCCCAAGCCCCAGCAGGACAGCGCGCACGCCCATCAGGCCCGGCTGGATGCCGCCAACCAGTACGTCCTGGTCTCGGACCTGGGATTGGACAAGGTCATGACCTACCGGTTCGACAACAAACTGGGAACGCTCACGCCCGGCGAGCCGGCCTCGGTCTCCAGCGCGCCGGGAGCGGGACCGCGCCATCTGGCCTTCCACCCCAATGGCCGCTTCGCCTTCAGCATCAACGAGCTGGACTCCACGATCACGGCCTTCTCCTATGACGGGACGCGAGGTGCGCTGACGGCGTTGCAGACCGTCTCCACCCTGCCCGAAGGGCTCACCACGCCCAGCTACTGCGCGGACATTCACGTCAGTCCCGACGGCCGGTTCCTGTATGGCTCCAACCGCGGCCATGACAGCATCGCCGTGTTCGCCATCGACGAGGCCGGGAGGCTGACCTTCGTGGAGCACGTGACCACGAACATCAACTGGCCGCGCAACTTCGCCATCGATCCGACCGGGACGTACCTGCTGGTGGCCAATCAAAAAGGAAACACCGTCGTTTCCTTCCAGAGGAACGCACAGACCGGAAGGCTGACGCCCGTCGGCCAGCCCCTGGAGATCCCCACTCCGACGTGCCTGCTGGTGGTTCCGCCCTCCGCCTGAGCCCTTGGGGGGGACCCACCCGCCGGGCCCCCTCCACGCCCGCTCGGAGGTAGGATGGATGGATGACCTCCTCCCTGGAGCTCCGGACCGGGCGTCTGCTTCTGCGCGAGTGGCGGGACGCCGACCTCGCCTCCTTCGCCGCGCTCAACGCGGACCCCACCGTGATGGAGTACATGCCGTCCCTCCTCTCGCGCGAGGAGAGTGATGCGCTGGCCACGCGCATTCGCGACCACTTCGCCCGGAATGGCTTCGGACTGTGGGCCCTGGAGGTGCCCGGCGTGACGGACTTCGCCGGCTTCGTCGGGCTCTCCATTCCCACCTTCCAGGCGCCCTTCACCCCCTGCGTCGAGGTGGGCTGGCGTCTGGCGCGTGCGCACTGGGGCCACGGCTATGCCACCGAAGCCGCGCGCGAGGCCCTCCGCTTCGGTTTCGAGCAGCGCGGCCTGGAGGAGATCGTCTCCTTCACCGTGCCCGCCAACCTGCGCTCCCGTCAGGTGATGGAGCGGCTGGGCATGCACCGCACTCCGGCCGAGGACTTCGACCACCCTCGCCTTCCCGCGCAGCACCCCCTTCGCCGGCACGTGCTCTACCGGCTCTCGCGCTCGGAGTGGGAGCCGCGGAAGTAACCTTCATTACTATCTATTCTCGTTTTACTACTCTCTCTCTTCGTGACATAAGCGGGCGCCTGACTCGTATCGCCAGGGGAATTCAGATGAACGCGAAACTGGGATTGCGCTCGATGTGCGTCTTCATGGGTGTCGCACTGGGAATGACGACTCCCGGCGAGGCGGACGCCGCATGGAGGAGCGTGCTGTACCCCTCCACGTGGACACCCGGCTACACGAACCCGAGCAACCCCTCCCAGTTCCTGCACGACTTCTCCTACGCGGGCTACCGCGCGCGGCAGGCGGAGCCGCCCATCCGCGTGGATCGCGTGATCGACGTGACCGCGGCCCCCTACTACGCGGACAAGACGGGCATCTCGGACGTGACGATGGTGCTGCAACGGGCAATCGATGACGCGGGAGCCCAGAGCGGAGGTGCCGTGGTGTACCTGCCGGCGGGCACCTACAAGGTGTCGCCCCAGTCCGCCAAGAACCACGCCCTGCTGCTGAACAAGAGCAACGTCGTCCTCCGGGGACAGGGTCCCACCGAGACGTTCCTCTACAACGCCGCGACGGACATGCGCGGCCGGAGCGTCATCCGGGTCTCGCCGCAGGCCTCGTCGGTCTCCTGGACCCCGTCCTCCGCGACCAGCACCCTGGTCACCGCGAACCTGCCCATCCTCACCACGCGCATTCCCGTCGCCAGCGTGAGTGGCTTCAGCGTGGGCCAGTGGATCGTCCTCCGCACGGACCTCACCGAGTCCTTGAGCCAGGAGCTCAACATGGGGAGCGACTGGACCTCGCTTCCCGGAGCGTCGTTCTACCGTCGGATCACCGCCGTCGATTCCACCGCGAAGACGTTGACGATCGACATCCCGTTGCGTCTGGAGATGAAGACCCGGGACAACGCGCGGGTCTACAAGGTGGCCGCGCACCTGTCCGAGGTCGGCATCGAGAACCTGGCCATTGGCATGCAGGAGAACTCGACGCCCGGGACGGCGGGCGATGACTTCGGCACTCCCGGAACGGGCGCCTATCAGATGCATGACTCCTTCGCCGTGGTGATGAACCACACGGTCGACGGATGGATCGTCAACGTCAAATCCTACCGGCCGCCGTCCAACACGCGGGACATCCACGTGCTGTCCAACGGCATCGATCTGCTCTTCACCCGGAACATCACCGTGGACTCCTGCGAGCTGAACAAGCCGCAGTACAAGGGCGAAGGCGGCAACGGCTACCTGTATTCCATCCGGGGCAGTGACAACCTGATCAAGGACAGCGTGGCCTATGGAGGGCGGCACAACTTCAACTTCCGCTCCATGCAGGCCACCGGCAACGTGCTGTTCAATGACCGGGCGTCCAATGGCGATCTGGTGTCCGACTTCCACATGCACCTGAGCGCCGCCAACCTGATGGACAACCTCACCCTGCATCAGGAGAAATTCGAGGCCGCGGACCGCTCGCCCTACGGCACGACGAGCCACGGGGTCACCACCACGCAGAGCGTGTTCTGGAACACGAACGGGTCGCAGTACCGCTCCGGGACCACTTCCATCATCCGCTCGCAACAGTATGGCCAGGGTTATGTGATTGGCGTGCGCGGAAGCGCCACCGGCGTGGACCTCTCCACCACCACGAAGACCGCTCCGGCCGACTTCGCGGAAACGGCCTCGTCCGGCAACCTGCTCTCCCCCCAGTCGCTCTACGTCGATCAGATTCAGCGGCGCCTGGGCGGCACGGAGGAGCACGCGGGTACCGAGTTGATCTACCAGGCGGAGAACATCCTCCCCAGCCAGGTGAACGACACGTCCTCGACGAACATCGACGCACAGGCCGACAAGGGGAGCTTGCGCTACCACAACACCACCGCCGTGGGCGGCAAGGTCACCTACACCCTCTACCCCCGGACGATCGGGACCTTCCAGGTGAAGGTGAGGACGAAGAAGAACAACACCCGCGGCCAGTATCAGCTCGACATCGACGGGGCGCTCCAGGGAGCCACCCAGGACGAGTACTCGAGCTCGACGGTCTATGTGGAAGAGGACCTGGGACTGGTGACGTTCTCGGATCTCAACCCCAAGGCGTTCACCTTCACGGTGAGCGGCAAGAACGCGGCCAGCAGCGGCTTCAACATCGCCGTCGATTACATCAAGCTCATCCGGCAGTAGGCGAATCGGCCCCGCCCTCGCCCGCCCTCACTCCTCGCGGCCTCCCTGCCCGGCGAGCTTTCCTTGCGGCTCCACCGCGCCCTTGTCCCCCACTCCCAGGGCGACCGTGGGCTCCTCCTCGTTCTTCGCCTCCTCGCATGGGGGGTGCGTGGGGGCCACGAGGTCGGGCTCCTCGTTGCTCGGGGCCTCCTGGCCCGCCTTGCGCCCCAGCGCCTCCTGGATCAGCCGGGCCAGGGCTTGCTGTCCCTGGGGATAGGGCGCGTGCGCTCCCGTCAGCCCGCATAGCTGCTCGCGCAACCGCTGCCCTCTCTGGGTGCGCTCCTCGCTCCGCCACTGGAGCAGGTCCATGATGGCGGCGTCCAGTTCCGGAGGCACGTCCGGACGGAAGGCCGAGGGCGGCCGGAGCGACGCGGGCGCGGTGGGTTTCAGCCGCTCGGAGACGTCCTCCCCCCTGAAGAGGCGCTGTCCCGTGAGGGCCTCGTGCAGCGTGACACCCAGCGCGAAGAGATCCGCGCGCCCGTCGAAGGCCTCGCCCCGGGCCTGCTCCGGCGCCAGGTAGCCCAGCTTGCCGCGCACCCGGTTGGTCTGGGTGATGCTGACATGGGTGGCCGCCCGCGCCACCCCGAAATCCCCCAGCTTCACCTCGCCAATGCGTGACAGGAGGATGTTGGGCGGATTGACGTCCCGGTGGACGAGCCGCAGCAGCACGCCGTTGCTCGAGGTGCGCCGATGCACGTAGTCGAGTGCCTCGCCCAGCTCGGCCCCGATGTACGCCACCACCGACGGCGGCAGGGGGCCGTGGAGCTTGAGCAGCTCGCGCAGGGACATGCCCTCGATGTGCTCCATGGCCATGAAGTAGGTGTCCGCGAAGCGGCCCACGTCCAACACCTGGATGATGTTGGGGTGGTTGAGCAGCGAGCCCAGCTCCGCCTCCCGGCGGAACAGCGTCACGAAGTCCTCGTCCTCGGCGTAGGCCGGGAGGATGCGTTTGACGGCCACGACCTTCTCGAAGCCACCCTCCGGGCTGTAGGTGGCGCGGAACACCTCGGCCATTCCCCCCACCCCCAGCCGCTCGTGGAGGAAGTACTTGCCCAGCAGATCCTTGGCCCGGATGGCGTGCAGGGCCTCCTCGGCCTTGCGCGTGAGGTGGCCGGCCACCAGCGCCGCCATGCCGCCGGTGATGAAGTAGTAGACGGCGCGCTGCACCATGAGGGGCGGGGAGAACATCACCGGCACGGGCGGGGGCAGCCGGGGCAGGGCCACCAGGAAGTAGAGCAGCAGCATCTCCACCGCCACGAGGCACCCCGCGAAGAGCGCCAACCGCTTGGAGCGCAGCGCCGCGAGCACGATGAGCGTGCTCCAGAGCACGGCCGCGGGATTGGACAGCGCCTGCTCGGCATCCGCGAAGACGATGTCGTAGGCGAAGAGCCACACGCCGGCACCGGTCTCCAGGCAGACGTTGAACCACCGGATGGCGGGGTGGAACCACCCGCGCCGCACCACCAGGGACACCCCCCCGAAATATACACCGTAGACCGCGCAGCTGCCGATGATGGCGAAGGCCCGGGGCCACCCCAGCTGCGGGCCCAGGCCCACCGCGCACAGCAGGAAGAAGAAGGCCACCCCACTGTTGAACCAGGTCACGGAGGCTTCCCGGGCGGCGGCGTCCGCCCGGAGGTGCTCGGCGAGCAACTGGGTGCCAACCGGAGCCAGGGTGTCTGAACGAGGGGGTTGGGGCATACGCGCCTCCCATTCTCCGAGAGCTGGGACGGCAAGGCGAGTCCGCGACACGACCTCCCAGCGCCATCCCTCCTGATGGGTGACGCTACTCCCAGGAGACGTCGTACACGAAGCGGGTGGCGCGCGGGCCGGGCTCGTGCAACTCCACCCTCCCCTTGCGGTTGCAGCGGCGCAGGAACATCTCGAAGGCACCCGCGAGCGCCTGCGCGAAGGTCCCCTCGAGCAGCAACAGGGGCGGCACGTCCTCCAGCCTCATCTCCACCCGGCCTCCCTCGGTCGACTCCCGGAGGGGCTGGTACACCAGCCGCCCACTGTCTCGGAATGCCTGCTCCCACGCGTAGGTGGACCACTTGAGCAGCGCCTGGGGTGTCAGGCCGAAGAGCCGCACCGCGCCGTCGAAGAAGGTCTGCAGCAGCGGGTAGGCCGCCATGCGCTCCGACTGCTCGGAGAGGAACTGACGGAAGCCCGGAGTGCCCAACACCGCGTGGAGGGCCTCGGTGAGCTTCATGCTCTCTTCCATGGGCACCCACCCCATCCGCGGGGTGGATTCGATGAGCGCGAGCGTCTGCTCGGGCACCCGTGGCAACACCCGGCGCTGTTTGTCGGCCGGCAACGCCCGGGCCCCTTCGAGGATCATCCTGCAGACGAAGCCGCGGATGGCTGGCTGGAGGGACATGAGCCCTCATTGTGTCACACCGGCCGCCCGTTGCGATTTCGCGAGCGGAACGTGTCCCTGGACCCCGGCCCCCCTGATCCTCCCGGAACTTTCTCTCGAGAACAGCATGACGCGGCGCGCCCGCGACGGGACGCGACAGCCGGCGCCCGCTCCTGGCACTCTCGCGGGCCATGAGGAAGCCCGCCCACGTCGGAGAGCCGTCCGCGAGCAAGCCGCTCGAGCTGGTGACGATTCCCACCCCCCCGTCCGAGTCCCGCGTCCGCCGCGACGCGCGCTTCGCCGCCCCTGGCGAGAAGCGCAACCGCTATCACCTGCCCGAGTCGCTCGAGTCGCCCTCCCCCATCGGCTACCGCACGCGCGTCTCCCTCTCGCGCGAGGAGGCCGGCACGCTGCTCTCGCTGCTCTCGCTGCCGCGGCCGGCACGCTTCGTCCCGGGTCCTGCCCTCACCGAGCGCGAGCTCTTCGAGGAGTCTTCACTCGGAGTGCTCTCCGCACGGCAGTCCACCAACTACCGCGGCCAGCGCGAGGTGCTGCTCGGCCCCGCGGACTCAGAACGGGCGGCCTCCCTGCTCAAGCGCATTGGCCGCGGGGAGGCGCCCGTGCTCGACGGGGCCGCCTACACCCATGTCGTCCTCGCGCGCCCGTACCGCACGCCCTTCACCTTCCTGCTCACCTTCGTCGGGCACAGGCCCCTGACCAGCCTCGTCACCGTGCCGCTGCGCGCCTGGGCCAAGCGCTTCCGCCACGCGGACGACATCCCCACCATCGGCTACCTCAAGGAGCTGCACCTCGGCGTGCTCGCGGATGCGATGGAGCGCGCGACGGTGATCGCCTCGGCGGGCACCCGGCGTGCCCAGGTCTTCCTGGAGCCCTTCGATCTGCCGGCGGACGCGGCGGCCCTGCGCGAGCTGGAGGCCCTGGTGGGTCTCACCGCGGTGGAGCGGGCGGCGGGCTGGCGCATCTCGCTGGTGGCGCAGGTGGGCTACGTGCCCGAGCAGGAGCGCGTGCCCATGACACGCACCACGGCGCGCCGTCTGGGCGCGGCCCTGCTCGCCCTGCGCAGCGAGCGCATCCAACCCGGCGTCAACGCCGAGCCGAGCGCCCCCACTGCCTACCAGGCGCGCCAGCCCATGGACGTCCCGGAGGAGCTGACGGTGCAGGCGGGCCGCGCGGCCTACAATGCCTTCGCCCAGTTCACCGGCCTGTCCCGGGAGCGCGCCAAGGAGCTGGTGCTTCTCGAGCGCATCGACGTGCTCACGCCCCACGGCAAGGAGCGGTTGCGCATGGTGCGCGAGGAGCTGGAGCAGGTCACCGACAAGATCATCGCCCGGCTGCCGCTGTGGGCGGACCTGGCGCTCGGGCGCGCGCTCTCGCGCAACAGCGCACGGGGGCGCAAGGCCTTCGCGATGGCGGGACAACGCATCTATGTCGGAGGGCTGTCTCGCCGCGAGGTCGAGCGGGCGGGGCTGTCCTTCGCCCACGCGGTGCGCGCCTTCGGCGCGGGGGCGGCGCGCAGCGCGCTGGTGGCCGAGGTGGCCGGCTCGACGGAGATTCCCGAGGGGTGTGATCTGCTCGGGGGCATCTGCCTGATGGCGGGGCCGGTGAACCAGAACGACATCGGCAAGCAGTTCTTCGGCATCAAGGACCTGCTCGAGCACGCCTTCGCCGGACGCGAGCCCACCAGCCTGCTGGTGTGGACGCTCAAGGCCAAGACGGTGGCCGATCCGATTGGCAACGAGCAGCAGCTGCTGGATCCCAGGCGAAAGGGAGCGCTGGTGGACCTGAGACCCGGGCCGCACGAGGTGGTGGCGGTGCGGCGGGGCACCCGGCTCGAGCCCCTGCGTCAGCGCGGGGGACGGGTGAATACCGAGCGGGCGTTTGGCGACGTGGGCAACTTCGTGACGGACCCGGAGGGCCGCGAGATTCCTGGCAACCGGGGGGCCGTCTGGGACGCGGACCTGGGGGACGCGGCCGTGTGGCCGCCGCCGGGTCACTGACGTCCGGGGCTGGAGCCACATGAAAAAAGGGCCCGGGTGTGAACCCGGGCCCTTGGAGGGGACGACCCTCACCCCGACCCTCTCCCAGAGGGAGAGGGAGGAGGGGTTACTGCGCCGGAGCGGGCGCGGGCGCCGGCTGGGCCGCCGGAGCCGCGGGCTGCGCCGCGGGGGCCGCCGCCGTGCCACCCGACATCGCCCGCCGCACCGTCGCGATACGGCCACGGAACTGCGGGATGAACTCGCTGGCCGGGTGCTGCACCACGCCGTCATTGGCCATCTGCATCGCCTTCTCCAGCTGGTTCGTCTCCTGGAGGGACTGCGCCAGCAGCAGCATCGCGTAGTCGCGGTTCTTCGCCTTCCTGTCGCTCTCGATGAAGCGGGTCAGCAGCGGCACCGCCTGGTCGTGCTTCTTCTCCATGTTGTAGGCCACGCCCAGGAAGAACGACGTCTCCATGAGCTGCTCGGCCGGCGGGTTCATCGCCACGAAGCGCGACATCTCCTCGATGGTCGCCTTCATGTCGTTGCGGCGGAAGGCCGTCTTGCCCCGCTCGAACGCCGCGTCGCCAATCTCACGCCGCAGCTGCGTCGCCTTGTCGTTGAGCGCATGGCGCTCCAGCTGCGTCAGCTTCGAGGTGTCCAGCTTCACCAGCTCGTCCACGCCCTTGAGCCGCTCGTCGCCCGGCAGGTTCGTCATCAGCCGGTACACCTCGGCCGCCGCGCGCTGGGACGTCTGGATCGCCGCCGCTTCCGTGCGCTGCTTGTCCAGCTGCGACGTCAGCTCGGCCACCGTCTTCTCCAGCCGCTCGCGCTCGGCACCCGCCGTCGACGTCTTCGCCGAGCTCACCATCACCGCGCCCGCCACGCACAGCGCCGCGAAGATCGCGTACGCCACGCCCGAGGAGATCCACTGCCGCTTCTGGAGATCCTCGTGGCGCTTGCCAATGGCCTTCACTTCGGCGTGAAGGTTCTTGAGCAGGCTGTCCGTCTTGATCACGAGGTTGCGGGCCTCGATGACCTCCTTGCGGATCTCACTCAGTTCCTTGTTGCTTTGCTCCGGCTTCGTCTCAGCAGCAGCCATGGACATCTTCCTGTTGGGCCCGGAAATGATCTCGGCCTCTTCGCGCATCGTAGGGGCTCCCTCGGGCGGGTCTTTGATTTTTCACACCCGTCGTGTGTCGGCCCCAGGAACAGGCCCCTCACCCCGAGGAATTTCCGGTGCATCCCTCGAAGGCAGGGGGCCAGACAAGCGCCACCCTTCTAGGGAGGCGAGGAGAAAGGTCGATCCGGCTCGGGGGAGAACAGGTACGTCACCCCCAGCGCGAACCAGTTGCCGCCCGCGTTGTAGGACGCCAGGTCCTTGAAGGCCGCCTGGGTGTTGAAAGCGCTCTGGCCGCGGGCGAAGGCCAGGCGGTACTCGGCGGTGAGTCCCCAGTGCGAGGAGAAGCGGAAGGTGGCCCCCACGGAGCCTACCCAGGCCTGGGTGAGGACTTCCCTGCGTCCCACCCCCTCGGCCAGCGAGTAGGCGAGCGTGGGACCGCTCTGGATGCCGATGAAGGGCACCACGCCCTCGGGCGTCAGGAAGTCCAGCAGCGTCTGGAAGCGCACGCCCACCAGCGCGCCATAGGTGACGTTGGTGAGCGTGGGAGCCCCCGTCAGCCGCAGCTGCTCGCCGGTGGCGAAGAGATCGATCCCCAGCTCGATGAACTCCGAGGCCGCGTACGCGAAGGAGCCCGCCAGGAAGGGTCCACCCGGCGAGGAGCGGGCGGGATTCTCGAGCCCCCGGTAGTCGGGCAGCGCGTAGAAGCTGTCGTAGAAGGTGTCGTTGGAGGTCAACCGCCAACCGGCCTGGACGGAGATGCGGCCCACCCCGTCGAGCTGCATGGGCTCCTCCTGGGCTGAGGCGCTCGCGGTGGCGAGCAGGGCGGTGAGCAGGGCGAAACGGCGCATCGGTCAGGAGTCCTTCTTCAGGCGCAGCGCGACTTCGAGGAACGTGGTGCGGCGGCGCGACAGCGTGGCCAGCAGGCACCGCACCACGCACAAGGCCCCGAACTCCCGGCGGACCACGCCCAGGTTGGCCACCACGTCCCGCAGGGTGATCACGCCGCGCATGCGTTCTTCCTCGCGTCAGGGTGCTACAGGCAGGTCGCGCACCGTAGCAGCGGCGGTTGGAGGGTCAAATTTTCGGGCGGGCCCTGCTAGAACGGCGCCCATGTCCCAGGCCACCCCGCGCACCCTCTACCCTCCCCTCGAGCCCTACAACACCGGCCGGCTGCGCGTCTCCGCGCTGCACGAGGTGTACTTCGAGGAGTCCGGAAACCCGAAGGGCAAGCCGGTCGTCTTCGTCCACGGGGGCCCTGGCGGCGGCTCGGACCCCAAGCAGCGGCGCTTCTTCGACCCGGCGGCCTACCGCATCGTCCTGTTCGACCAGCGCGGCTGCGGCAAGAGCACGCCGCACGCCAGCGTGGAGGAGAACACCACCTGGCACCTGGTGGAGGACATGGAGACGCTGCGCCGCCACCTGGGCATCGAGCGGTGGCAGGTCTTCGGCGGCTCGTGGGGCAGCACGCTCGCGCTCGCCTATGCGCAGAAGCACCCGGAGCGCGTCACGGAGCTGGTGCTGCGCGGCATCTTCCTGCTGCGCAAGCAGGAGATTCACTGGTTCTACCAGCACGGCGCGCACGCCCTCTTCCCGGACGCCTGGGAGGACTACCTGGCCCCCATCCCTCCCGAGGAGCGGGGCGACCTGCTGAAGGCCTATCACCGGCGGCTGACGAGCGAGGACGCGCGGGTACGGCAGGAAGCGGCGCGCGCCTGGAGCATCTGGGAGGCCCGCACGAGCTACCTCCTCCCCAACCCGGCCACCGTCGCGCTCTACGGCGAGGACGCGTACTCGCTCGCCTTCGCGCGCATCGAGGCCCACTACTTCGTCCACGGCGCCTTCTTGCGGAGCGATACGCAGCTGCTGGACGACGTGCCGCGCATCCGCCACATCCCCGGGGTCATCGTGCAGGGCCGCTATGACATCCCCTGCCCCGTGGAGAGCGCCTGGGCCCTGCACAAGGCGTGGCCCGAGGCGGAGCTGAAGATCATCCCGGACGCGGGGCACTCCGCCTACGAGCCCGGCATCACCGCCGCGCTCGTGGAGGCCACGGACCGCTTCCGCCGCTGAGGCCAGTGGCCGTCAGGGCCTCGGGCCGGGGGGCCGCAGCGCGCGCCGCTCCAGCTCCAGCAGCGGCACCTCGAGCACCACCACGGTGCCGTGGATGCACGAGGGGTGGAAGTCCGCCGCGTCCAGCTCGCCGAGCAGCGCCCGGAGCTTGCCGTCGCTGAGCTGGCCCTCGGCGTGGCGCGCGGCGTGACAGGCGAGCACCCGGAGGGCCTCGGCCAGGGACGTCGCGTCGAGCGCCCCGCCGGGCGGAGGCAGCGCGCGGGCCAGGGCCTCCAGCAGCGCCCGGGCATCCGCGCCCACCAGCGAGGGGGGCAGCGCCTTGACGGCGAGCGTGGTGCCCCCGAAGGGCTCCACCTCCAGCCCCAACCGGGCGAGCGCCTCGCGCCCCTCCACCAGCGCCCGGGCCACCGGGACGGGCAGCTCCACCGTGGCGCCGAAGAGCGTGGGCACGGGAGGCTTCTCGTCCTCCAGGGCCTTCTGGAAGGTCATCAACCGCACCCGCTCCAGGGCGGCGTGCGCGTCCAGCACCACCAGGGTGCCACCGGGCCCCTCGCAGACGTGGAAGCGCTCCCCCAGCACGCCCATGGGCCGCAGCGCACCGAAGTAGCCCGGCGGCGGGGCCTCGTTGAGCTGGGGCTGGGCCTGGCCGAAGGCGGGCGTGCGTCCCGGTGGCAGCGGCGAGACGGGCGCGAAGGTGGAGCCGGCGGACCCGGACGACGAGGGCCCGGGGGCGAAGGGGAACTCCGCCGCGGACCCGGGTCCGGGGGCGTCCTGGGTGCCGGGCAGCGGCAGCGGCGCGCCCCACGTGGCCTCCTGCGCGCGGGTGAGGAAGCGCTCCACCGCCATGGCGTAGTGCGCGGCCTGCCGGGGCTGCTCGGGGGCGAGCCCGTCGCCCTTGCTGCCCAGCCAGGGCGCGGCTCGGAGCGCGCGGACGATGGCGGCGTTCACCGCGTCGCCCACGCCCCGGGCATCGGCGAAGCGCACCTCCAGCTTCTGCGGGTGCACGTTCACGTCCACCGCCCGAGGCTCCATGTCGATGAACAGCACCACCACCGGCTGGCGCCCGGCGGCGAGGAACTCCTGGAAGGCGCGCTGGATGGCGCTGTTGAGCCCCCGGTCCCGGATGTAGCGGCGGTTGACGAAGGTGTAGATGCCGCGAGCGTTGGGCAGCGTGTACTCGGGCGAGGCGATGTGTCCGGTGACGGTCACTCCCAGCCGCCGCTCCTCCACGGGCACCAGGTGCGGGTGCACCCCCGGTCCCAGCGCCGCGGCGATGCGCTCGCGCGGGTCTCCCGGGCTCGCCGGGCTGGTGAAGAGCTGCTGGCCCCCGTGCTCCACGAAGAAGGACACGTCCGGGTGCGCGAGCGCCAGCCGGATGACGGCCTCCTCCGCGTGCTGCAGCTCGGTGGACTCCCGGCGCATGAACTTGCGCCGCGCCGGCGTGTTGTAGAAGAGGTCCTCCACGGAGATGACCGTGCCCACCCGCGGCGGCGCCTCCTCCACGAGCGGCTCGCCGCCCCCCTCCACCACCACCCGCGTGCCCACCTGGGCGTCGGGCTCGGCGGTGTGCAGCGTGAAGCGCGACACGGACGCGATGGCCGGCAGCGCCTCGCCCCGGAAGCCCTTGGTGCTGATGGTGAACAGATCGTCCAGCTGGCGCAGCTTGCTGGTGGCATGGCGCGCCAGGCACATCCGCGCGTCCTCCGGCCCCATGCCGTGCCCGTCGTCCGAGATGGTGATGCGCCCGAGCCCCCCTCGCTCGAGGGCCACGCGCACGGTGCGGGAACCAGCGTCGATGGAATTCTCCACCAGTTCCTTCACGACGGAGGCGGGGCGCTCGACCACCTCGCCAGCGGCGATCTTGTTGATGAGGGTGTCGCTGAGAAGAGCGATACGTGCCATGGGAGGTCACATCATGCGCAGGACCCGCGGAGTTGGCCAGGAATCCTGACGCATCGCGGCTGACAACCGTGGGGGAACTGAGCTATCACGCCCTCTCCTTTATGGAAGCGACACAGGCGAGCAAGGGGGGGCTGCGCGTCGCGGTGACGGGCGCGGCCGGTGACCTGGGCCGGCTGCTGCTACCGCTGCTGGAGCGCGACCCCGACGTGGAGAGCATCCTGGTCCTCGACGTGGCCAAGCCCGCCGGAGACAAGGTGGACTTCCATCGTGTGGACCTCACGCGGCACGACGCGGAGAGCGAGCTGTCCGACGCGCTCGCCGAGCTGCCCGTGGACATCTTCTACCATCTGGCCTTCCTGTACGGGCCGGTGCGGGACGGCTCGCTGGCGCACGAGCTGGAGGTCATCGGCACCATGAGCGTGCTGAGCGCGGTGGGACGGGCGCGGGTGCCGCGGCTGATCGTCCCCTCGCTGACGGCGCTCTACGGGGCGCGAGGCCAGCACCCGGCCCTGCTGAGCGAGGACACGCCGCTCATGGGGTGCCCCGGCAGCCGCTTCGTCACGGACAAGGTCGAGGTGGAGAAGCAGGTGAGCGCCTTCCGCGAGCGCCACCCGGAGACGCGGGTGATCGTCCTGCGCTTCGCGCCGATGTTCGGCCCCCACGTGGACAACCCGGCGACGCGGATGCTGTCGCACCGGGTGGTGCCCACGCTGCTCGGGTACGATCCGCTCTGGCAGGCGCTGCACGAGGAGGACGCCGCGCGGGCGCTGTACCAGGCGCTGAGCGCCAACGCGGAGGGCGAGTTCAACATCGTGGGCCGAGGGGTGCTGCCGCTGTCGGCGCTCATCCGGCAGGCGGGCGCGCAACCGCTTCCCCTCCCCGGACCCTTCTACCGTGCGGCCCTGAAGACGATGACCTCGCTGGGGGGACCGGGGTTCCCCACGGCGCTGCTCGACTACATGCACTACGGCTGGGTCGCCGACGGCGAGCGGGCGGAAGAAGAGCTCGGCTTCATTCCCATGTTCCACGCCCGGGACGCCGTGGCGGCGATGCGGAGGAGTTGATCATGGCCAGCAAGGGAGTGCTCGGGAACGACCCGTTCCAGAGGGGCGCCGCACAGCGGCCCTCGGAGCCGAGGACGGGCGGCACGGCGCCCGCGCCGGAGCCGAAGAAGGCCCAGGCGGCGCCGCCGGCCGCGAAGAAGTCCGCGCCTCCGGCCAAGGCCGCGAAGAAGGCCCCCGCGCAGAAGGAGAAGCCCGTGGCCAGGGCCGCCGCGCCCAAGCCGGCCGCGCCGAAGTCGGCGCCCAAGCCCGCGGCGAGCGTCACGCACAAGCCGGTGGAGCAGAAGGCGGCGACGTCCAAGAGCACGGCGAACAAGGCGGCGGAGCCGAAACCCGTAGCCGCGTCCGCGACGGGTGCTCGCGCGAAGGCCGAGTCCGCGCCCGTGGAGTCGAAGCCGGCGCCCAGGTCCATGGCGAGCACTACGTCCGGACATGGGGAAGCGAAGCCGACGGCGGGCGCTCGCGAGAAGGCCGAGACCGCGCCCGCGGAGTCGAAGCCGACGCCCAGGCCCTCGGCGAGCGCCACGCCCGGACATGGGGAGCCGAAGCCGCCGGCAGGCGCTCGCGCGAAGAAGGCCACGCCGTTCAAGGAGAAAACCGCCGTCCCCGAGGCCGCGCCGTCCCGGGTGGAGGTGCGCACAAAGCCCGAGGCGGTCAGCGCCGCCGGGGCCGAAGTGGCGACTCCGGTCGCGCCGCAGGTGCCGCCGACTCCCGAGCCAGCACAGGCGAAGGCGCATGCAGGGGAACGGCCCGCCGTCGAGGAGCCGGCGGCTCCGCGCGAGCCCGAAGCCCCCGCCGTGCCATCCGAGTCCGAGGAATCGGAGGTGGCCGAGGAGTTGCTGGAGCGAGTGGCGGAGGCAATGACGGCCGCGGAGACGCTCCGGGAGTTGGAGGAGGCCATCGGCGAGGAGCTGCCCACCGGGACGGTCACCGTGCCCGGATTCGAGGACGCGGCGGCGAGGCCGGTGGCGGGAGTGGTAGCGGTGGAGGTGCTCGACGGGAGCCGGGACGAGTACGCGCCGAGCAGCGAGGCCGAAGCCGAGGTGGAGGCCCGTATCGAGGTGGAGGTGGAGGCCGCGCTGGCCCCTGCCCTGGCGGTCGCGAGAAGCCACACGGAGGTCTTCTTCACGGACGAGTCGCCGGGAGCCGAGCCGCGCCGGTTCGGAGACCGGTTCTCGGGGCTGATGTCGCTGGCCAAGGACGTGGCGTTCCAGGCGCTGGCGAGCGAGCGGTTCAGCAAGACGGTGAGCTCGGCACAGGGTCTGCTGGGAGCGGCGCTGACGGGGATCGGGTTGGGGATGGGGGGCGGAACGGCCATCGACGAGTACGGGAAGGACGCGGCGCTCGGCAACGTGCTGCAGCCGGTGCTGGACTTCCTGTACGAGCGCTACTGGAGGGTGTCGGTGCAGGGGGCGAGCCACGTGCCGGCGGGGCCGGTGCTGCTGGTGGCCAACCACTCGGGGGCGCTGCCCTTTGACGGGCCTATGCTGCAGCAGTCGCTGTCGAGGGAGCGGCCCGACCTGCAGGAGGCGCGCTGGCTTGCGGAGGACCAGGTCTTCCACGCGCCGATGCTGGGCACGCTGATGAACCGGTTGGGAGCGGTGCGGGCCTGCCCTGAGAACGCACTGAGGCTGCTGGACGAATTGCGCCCGGTCATCGTCTTCCCCGAGGGTATCCAGGGGTTGGGCAAGCCATTCGCGCAGCGCTACCAGCTCAAGCGCTTCGGCCGGGGCGGCTTCGTGAAGCTGGCGCTGCGCACGGGAGCACCCATCGTGCCTGTGGCCATCGTGGGGGCGGAGGAGACGGCACCGCTGTTCGGGAAGATTCCGGCCAGTTTCCTGGGGATTCCCTACCTGCCGCTGACGCCGCCGCCGCTGCCAGCCCGGTGGACCATCCGCTTCGGCGAGCCCATCGGCATGGGCGAGTTGCCGCCGGAGGCCGCCGACGACATGTCCCAGGTGCAGCGGCTCACCGAGCGCACCCGCGAGTCCATCCAGGGAATGCTGCAGGCCCTGCTCAAGGAGCGCCGTTCCGTCTTCGCGGGCTGAGCGCATCCATGCAGTCAATTGGGCGGTGAACGGGCCCCACCCTCACCGCCTTCCTGGTTCCGCGGTTTCCAGCGCTCGCATCCAGTCAGCCCAATGGACAGATGGGCTGACCGTCCGCACCCAATTGAAGCCCCGAGACCTTTGGTGGCCACGGGCTTCTCGAGGAGCACGCGAAGATCGCGCGCCAGGTCACCAAGCTTGTAACTCAAGAATCAAACCTGTTCTGGCCGTCGGACCTATTCAAGGTCCCGAAGAAGCTCAGTGGCCTTTGCATGACCAGCAACTGCCGCTGCACGAAAATATCGAGCCGCGCGCATCCGAGAGCACGGAACACCGAGTCCCTCCATGAACATCTGCCCCAGACTGAAGAGGGCACTCGCATTGCCTTGTTTCGCAGCCTGCCGATACCACCGAAATGCACTCACGTAATCCGGAGGGCCAACCATCCCATTGAGAAACACCCACCCCAAGGCGAGTTGAGCATCAACATCACCCAACTCCGCGGCCTGGGTATAAAGCGCCATGGCTCTCCTCAGGTTCTTCCGCACACCTCTTCCTTGCTCGTACGCCAATGCAAGATTGTACATTGCCACGGAGTTCCCCTCCCGAGCCGCCTTCCTGTGAAATCCAATGGCCTTCACCCAATCATCGGGCCTCCTGCTGGAAGAGAGCAGGTCCGCAAGATTCGCGAAAGCGGGCGAGAAGCCTCCTTTGGCGGCACGGCGGTACCATGACTCAGCAAGCCTTTTGTTTCTTCTGACCCCCTCCCCCACATCATAGAACAGGCCGAGATTGAAGGCGGCAACCTCATCACCATGGCTAGCGGCTTCTCTGAGCCACAGAAGCGCTTGCTTCACATCCCGCGCAACACCATCTCCATACGCGTAGTGAAGACCCACATTCGTCATGGCCTCCACTCTTCCAGCTCGCGCCGCTACCAGATATGCGTGAAAGACCGCCTTGGCGTTACGCCGTGGAGACCCTTCCAGCTTCCAAGCTCTGTCCATGGCAGACTCAGCCAGACTCTGCATTGAGCGCCCTGGCATCTCGTTCCCCCAGTCGACATCTCAACCCGAGCAAGAGTTCCACACATCTCTCCCGACCATTCAAACCCACCCCAATCCGTTCAAAGCGTATACCACACTGGTGAGCGTCGCGCCTCATCCAGTTCCAGTGCCCATGGCCAGTTCGTGCAGTTTGCACTCGGTATTTTCCGTATGGTCCGGTACACGAGCAGGCCCTCAATCAACGCGACTCGCTGAAAGCACCAACCCAAGGAGCACCACACAAGTCGCGGTAAGAGCTGCGGCCAGCGGCCCGGGAAGGCGTGACCACAAGCGCCGAACCAATGTGAAGACCACCGCGCCCGCGAGGGCTCCGAGAACGAGCCCCGGACCCGCTCCCCACGGCTCGCTCTGCCGCTCAGCCCATCGGAGCGCTTCATAGGCGAGCGAGCGCTCGCGATGGTAGGCTCCGACGAACGCTCCAGAAATGGCTCCGGGCAGCACTCCGTACACCACAGCTCTCAACCAACTGGTCATCATGGAAGGTATCTCAATGTCGACCATGCTGGCAAGACAGGACCCATGCCAGGATATCCTCTCCGGCATGGGTCCTGTTCAAGGTCTGATACCCATTGACTACTCGCTCAGATCAAAACCCCAGCCTGAGCGAGGGTGAACAACTACGTTGAAGCAAGCACCAGGGTGAACAATGGATCACCATCGTGACTCACGAGAATGAGTCGCCGACCTGCTGCAAGCACAGCATCCAGACCCAACACATCAGCGTCGAACTCACGTGCAACATCTCGCAGCTGAATTGCCTTCCGGCTGTTACACCGGTAATTCTTGAGGAGATGGATTGGCTCGTGTGACCCGCGGAGTACAAGACCGAGTAGCGCATCCCGCCGAAGCGCATCACGAATCACCCCCCCAAGTTCCGCTGTCTGACCTCCAGAGCAGTGGTGCGTATACTTGAGTTCATACTGCGACGAGGACGCTCGCTCGAAGATGACAATCCTCTCGATGTACCCATCATCCAAAGCGCTCCGCGCGAACTCTTCGACGAAGTGCCAGCCTGGATAGCGTGCCTCGGGATCAATTTCCCATTCCTCGAAATTTATGCAATCCAAGATCGCTCCCGACTATTCAAATCTACGCCACTTCGACCAAAAATTATACCACCACTGTCGTGCCTGGTATGGCAGATGCCACTTCATTAGCTCTTTGCTATACGGATACGGATCAAAATGAAAATGAGGCCCGCTCCGCCATTCACCATTATTTTTCCAGTGGCCAGTACGATCAAAGCGAAACCAATAATCGGAAATGTTCGAAGAGATGTTCGCGCAAACATCGCTCGCCTTGGAAGCTATAGGAGAAAACAACGGTACAAGCAAATCTGATGAGGCTAGAGGGAGCGAGAACCATGCAGCCGTGAACGTTCCGACCGCTACTTGTCCCGCCAGGAAATTACAACTCGCTTGATCTCCCGCCTGGCATGCCCGAGTTATCTGCATCTGAGCGTCCAGGTATCTATCAGTGCTCGCGCCATCGAATGGAAGCAGCCCGTCTGGATCCCAAAAACGAAGGGGATTGTTGAAGGCGTACGCATATGCAGGCATGAGTTGCCCACGTAGCATCACAGCCTTTGCAGCTTCCGGCTCCTGTAGCAACGGCTCCGGCTGCAAGTACATGCCGACGCCGGGGTCGTAGTAGCGTAAGCATCACGTTGGCGTGTCCTGCGGACAGCTGTGCCCAATCCGACCAGACACGCTCCTGCCCGGTTCTATCGTAAGGGCCCGCCAATCTCGTTCCGTTGTTTCCGTCGACCAGTTCGATGTAACCCACTCCCGTCGTGTCCAGCAGGTGGAAGAGCGTCCGCATCTTCACCGGCATCGACGCATCCGTGGGCTGCCGCAGTTCCGCCAGCGTAGAGGCGCTACCCGTAGTGTTGAGCGGGTGCTCCGTCTCCGCATTCAGCGCCACCCGGTTGAGCTGGCCGAAGGGATCGTAGTCCGCTGTCCCCGATCAACGGGAGAAAATGCGGCCTATGCCGTCCGGCATGAATCTGAAGCAAGAGATCGAGAATCCTCGGCTGCTCGACAGACATAAGCGAAACCCCATGGAATCTTGTTCACACCAACCCCACAACTTACGAGAGAAGTAGAGCAACTGCTGACGGGACAGGAGGTCGAGATGGCCCTCAATCAACGCGACTCGCTGAAAGCACCAACCCGAGGAGAGACACACAGCTCGCAGTGAGAGCCGAAGCTATCGCCCCAGGAAGGCGCAGCCACAATCGTCGAACCATCACGAAGACTACTGCTCCCGCGAGGGCTCCAAGAACAAGCCCCGGCCCTACGCCCCATGGCTCACTCTGACGATCAGCCCAGCGGAGCGCCTCATAAGAGAGAGTATGCTCGCGGTGGTAGGCGCCGACGAACGCTCCAGAGATGACTCCAGGCAGCACCCCACACATCAAAATCCTCAGCCAACTGGTCATCAGGGTGAGCGCCTTTCATGCATGCAGGACATACAAACAGAACGAGTTCCACGCTCACAGAATCAGAGCGCCCGCTATTCATTAGCCCAATCGAATTGACAATGTCGGAGCAGGGGGCCAGCCACGTGCTGGAAGAGCCACTGTGGCTGGTGACCGACCACTCTGGAGCATAACGCTTCGACGGGCCTATGCTACAGCAGTCGCTGATAAACCGGCTGGGCAAGGTAGCGCTCAGCGCCCGTTCGAAGGACATGACGATTCGACCAAGACGACTCGATCGTCATCAGTTTCTGCGACACCATCACGCCCCAACGAGCGAAGCGAGATACATCCTGCGTCTTCGCTCAGCACCAACACTCGCCCCCACTGGTCGCGTGGCACCGTTCCCTGCATGCAACCGGCACCAACACATCTGGGCGGCACCATTTCCTCTATGTTCCCAGGCCAAATGCCTTTCGCCCGCCGGAATTCAGCAACGGCCGAGGCTACCAGCCGCATCCTTTGATTCGCCTTCGCATCAAACCATTGCCCCTCTGACCACACAAATATTGCCATCAACAATATCGCGGAACCAACCACAACGAGCAAGATCCGACTGTGTGATATCAATCGCATGGGCATCCAGCTCCTCCGTGTTCGAGCGCAGGTGGCAACCCCCTGTATGCCGCGTCGCCGCAATGAGCTTCCGGCCGCTCGAAGCGCTCCTGGCTTTGGAATCGGTGCCCCAACCATGGGAACCTGTAGTGTCCCCCTTCATGAGCAATTGTTGATGCCATCACCTCCAATGGTAGATTCGGGTCAATGGCCATGAACTGAATCCTGCCCGCGAACATCGGCATTGGCGGTGCCATGCCGATTGCGCCGAGGTATCTCAATGTTGGATCGAGTAAAACAAACACGAGCTTGTTGTCCCATGGTCTTGACGAAAAACCTCCACCGGCGGTCAGCGCGCAGTTACATCTTCCGAACCCGTCATTGTTGACCATTGAAATAGCACTCTCCAGCATTGCAACCTTCGCTGACGGGAATAGTAGCCTTGTCATCGGGTGTACCACCAACTCCCGTCCATCAGGATCGGCAAAGGCAATGGGATTTCCAGCAGCGTAGCCGTAAGCTGGGGTGCCAAGCCCACTCTCTACCATGCTCAGCATATAGCCAGGGGAAGCCAACAACGGCTCAGGCTGCAGGTATCTTCCAACGCTCGGATCATAGTAGCGGTTCCAATTCTCAAACAGGTCTGTCTCCGCATCGTAGTACTGTCCTGGGAAGCGCAGCGGCGTCCAGAAGGGCTGTGCCCCCGTCTGGTAGCGCTGGTACTCGTACCCTTCCAGCACCACACCGGACGCGGAGGAAGCGCCAGCCGTGCCGTACCGGGCAAGTATCACGTTGGCGTGTCCTGTGGACGGCTGTGCCCAGTCCGACCATACAAGCCCCTGCCCGGTTCTATCGTAAGGGCCCGCCAGTCTCATTCCGTTGTTTCCGTCGACCAGCTCGACATAGCCCACCCCCTTCGTGTCCAGCAGGTGGAAGAGAGTCCGCATCTTCACCGTCACGGACGTACTCGTGGGCTGCCTCAGTTCCGCTAGCGTAGCGGCGCTCCCTGTGGTGTTGAGCGGGTGCTCCGTCTCCGCGTTCAGCGCCACCCGGTTGACCTGGCCAAAGGGATCGTAGTCCGCCGTCCCCGCAACACGGCCGCTTCCGTCCAGCATCAACACGGGCTTGCCGATGTGGTCCGTCACCGGGAAGTACACTCCACACGCCACGGCCTCACCGTTGCGCGAGCAGTCCTCCGAGGTGTCCGACAGCCGCGTCCACGTGTTGCTCAGCTTGCCGCGCACCATCGCCACCGGGCGCCCATCCAGCCACACGTAGTCGTCCTGCGTGTAGTGCGCCACCGACGGAGTGGTGCCGCTGCTCCCCCGGTCCACCAGCAACTGGTTCCCCACGTCGTGGAAGTACTCGTCCGAAGCTCCTCCCGGGTAGACCTTCGCCCGGCGACGCCCCTTCGCGTCGTAGTAGTAGTTGTAGAAGCCTCCATTCACATTCACCGCCCGGAAGACCGTCTCCGTGGCCACTCCCACCGATGGGCCGTACGCGAAGCTCATCACGTGCGTCGGCTGCCCATCCATCTTCCGGGCCCCCTCCTTCCGGGTCACGCGCCCATCCACATCATACGCCAGCGAGTACCCCAGGAGGCTCCCCGTCGTCGAAGAGTTCCAGCCCGTCAGTCTGTCCCCTCGAGGCGAGGCCGCGTAGCTCAGCGCGTAGGCAACGCCGTCGCTGCTCATGGAGGTGCGGTTGCCTCGGCCATCGTACCCGTAGGTACGTGAGTCGAAGGCACCACCCGTGGCGTCGAAGTTGCCCGCCGGCCGGCCCGCTCCCGTCAGCCGCAGCGTCCTGTCATAGCTGTACGTTTCCGTCTTCGGCGTCGTCTCTCCCAGCAGGCACGTGTCGGTACGCACCACCTGGTCCGCCTTCCACGTGTACGTGCGCTGGTAGATGTTCTTGTTCCCCCCGCCCTCCAGGGGCGAAGTGACGCGCAGGCTGCGCAGCCGGCCCGTCAGGTCCGAGCTCGCCGCGGACGGCATGGCCGTCGAGCAGCCCGCGGGCGCCACGGAGCCATCGTCTCCCAGCGCGTACTCCACCCTGCTCTGCGTGTTTGTCGTGGGATGGTTCATCGTGTAGCCACGCAGCCCGCCGTACGGCTCCCAGGTGACGTCGCTCAACAGCACGCTACCCGGCTTCCACTCCGTACCGTCATGCAGCGTCATCCCGACGGACACAACCCGGTCGGCGTTGCCGCCCGATCCATACACGTATGTCACCTTGCGGCCGTTCGGATACGTCACCGAGGCAAGATTGCCGTTAGGCGTATAACCGTAGGCCGTCGTCGGATTGGCGTTGGCCACGGCACCACAGACCGACGTGCCCGCCCTCACTCCGAACTCGAGAACGACGCGACCCTCATCGTCATACTGGTACCAGGTCTTCCCGAAGGAGTCTTCCCGGTAGCGCACCCGGCCCTTCGTATTCACCGTGCTCTTGCACCCGCCTGGAGTGTTTCCCCCGTCCTCGTCATAGCCCAGGCGGTACAGGACAGCGATCCCCACCGACGGCTGGGAGTAGTGGCGTTCCGCCGTCTTCAACCGGGAGAGCATGTCGTAGGTGAATGCGAGGTACTCGCCGGCCTGGCGCATGGCCTCCGTCTCCTTCACCACCGTGTTGCCCAGCGCATCGTACGCGTAGCGCACCGGGCCATCCGCGTGCGGCAGGGAGACCTCCACTACCTTGCCGAAATCATCGTACGTATACGTCGCGGCCGGCTGGCCGCAGGTGTCGAAGCTGTCCGTGGCCATGCATCCCGTCTTCACTCCAGACACGTTGCCCTGAGTGTCGTACTGGAACAGCGTGCGCTGGGCCACTCCCTCCGCCGGGTACTCGTCCACCTGCACCAGCCGGTTGGCTCTGTCATACGCCATCGAGGAGCACAGCTGCGACAGTGGCGTCCCGTTCAGTTCCGGGCTGACGCCCCGCCTCACTCCTCCACACCAGGCGGGCGGATCGTTGAAGGGCAGCCCCACGCCCGTCAGGTTGTCCGCTCCATCGAAGGACTTCGCCGAGCTGAAGCTCCCCGCCCCCTCGCCCCACTTCTGCCATGTGGGCCTGCGGTGCGCGTCCGCCGCGTACTTCAACACCCGCCGCGTCTCCACCGTCGTGCCCGTCCTCGACAGGTAGCGCTCCTCCTTCAGCGTCCCGTCCGGCCAATACGCATACACCACCTTCTCCGTCCACCCGGTGCCATCCATGAGCGTCGCCTTCGCCTTCCACTGCACCTTGTCCGTCAGCGTCCCTCCCCGACAGGTCTCTCCCGTCGTGCCCTTCCGGTAGCAGAACACCTCGGCACCCTCCGAGGGGTACCGCATGGCGGTCAGATGCTGGCCATCCGCGTAGTAGTAATAGGTACTCGGCTGGCCACCCACCTCCTTCTCGGTCAGCCGATCCTCCTCGTAGGTGAGGGTGGTCAACACCCCGTTCGGATCCGTCGTCTTCGTGACGTGCCCGCGCTTGTCGTACTCGCTGAACAGTGTCTTCAGCGGCTTCGTGGTGGTGCGGGTCGGATAGACCTCCACCATCGCCAGCCGGTTGCGCTCATTCACTCCCACCGTGCTGCTATTAGCGTGGTAGGAATATCGGGTCAGCGGGTAGTCGGGCAGCTCGCAATCCGTGGCGTCCTCGCGCGTGACGGTGCACGGTCCGTGGACTTCCATCGTCCGGCCCAGCAGGTCTGGCGTCGTCACCCCCAGGGACACATGCGAGGTGAAGGAGAACGTCCCCACGAGGCGGGGCTTCGTCGTCCAGGTGCCATCGCTGGCGCGTTCCCGGGTCCAGCCCGTCTCGATGACGGCCTTCCTCCGGTGGGTGCCAGTCTCGTACACGTTCAACGTGCGCCGGCGGGCTCCCGAGCCCCCCAACACGCTCCGCTCCTCGAGGGTCCGTGGCAACTGCTCTCCATTGGAACCGTAGGTATAGCTGAAGGTCTGCTCCTCCAGCGCTCCCGTACCGAGCATGTCCGAGGCGCCACGCTTCACGCTGGTCCGCTCCAGACGTGGCTGCGTGTCCGTGGGCAGCGAGTAGCCATACACCTCCCAGTTGTCCCGCTTGTCCTTGCGCGCCGCCTCATGGCCAGGCGTGCCGGCCGACGAGCACGCCCACTCCGTGCGCTCCGAGCCGGGGCTGCATGCCTCGCCAGGCGTGCAGGACTCCGTCGTCTGGTACAGGCGCGGGGCCATCTGCTGTCCATAGTTGGAGAGCGTCTCGTAGGTGGATGACAGAAAGGCCGAGCCTTCCGTTCCATCTCCTCGCCCCACCCCGTAGTCCGTCGCCTGTCTCACCTGGGGCTGCCTGCCGCAGCAGTTGGAGCCCGGCTGGCAACTGCCCACCGTCGGATCCCAGGAGATGGACACGGCATGCCCCTCCGCTTCCACCGACCCCACCCGCCTGTCCGCGCCGTAAGTGTGCCGGACGAGCTCCACCCCCGTCTGCGAGCGCCGGAACTCTCCCGACGTATACAGGTACTCGTCCAGCCGGTAGCGATACCGGGCGTTGGCGATACGCCCGGGCCGCTCGTCCCCATTGCCCGCATACGTGAACTGGACCTCGGGCTCTCCAACGCCCCCGTCCGTCACCGCACCGCCCAGGTTCACCGAGGTGATGACGCACTCGAGTGCCCCGTCCGCTCGCCTCAGCGCGCGGTAGCCGAGGCTGAACATGCGCCCCGCCGCCGTCCGCACGGATGACAGATAGGGCACTCCCGGGCTGCTCCCGGACGCCCCCTGGGGACAGCCCCCCACCGGCGGCACCGCATAGGAGAGCAACACCTGGTCCACCCCCGTCGAGGACACGACGCGCGAGAGGAAGTAGCGGTTGCGCCCACCCGGCGCTGCCACGAAGCGCCCCTCGAAGACGAGCCGGGACCCATCCGCCTGCACCAGTTCGTAGCCCGAGGCCGTCCGCCACAAGCGCTCATGGTGGCTGGGCGTCCCCTCCGTCAGGGAGGCCTGGCACGGAACCCCCGCGCAGGGAGTGAAGCGCAGCAGCCGTCCGTCCCTGTCCCGCACACTCCAGTGCTGCTGGTGCTCCACCACCAGGCTCAGCCAGTTGTGCCACCACTCCACCGAGCCCGCGTTGCCGGGGCTGGCCCCGAACGGCTTGGGCACTCCCACCAGCGGCGAGTCGTGCACCCACTCGTCCCCCCGCGAGCTGAAGGTCCTCTCGAAGCTCAGCGTCGCCACTTCATCGGAGAGTTCCACATCCGTGATCCGCTCGTAGCTCGTGCCCGTGACGATGTTGACCGGATCGTACAGGTTCGTGCCGTCGCACCTGCATTTCGGCCCGCTGCAGGAAGGCGGAGCCCCACCATCCGGCTCGACCGGCGCGCAATCCTCGTCCACCTCCCCGTCACAGTCGTTGTCCACGTCGTCCCCGCAGAGTTCCTCACCGCAGGACGAGCCTCCGTCGGTTCCTCCATCGCTCCCCACGACCCCACAGCCCTCGTCCACCAGCCCATTGCAGTTGTTGTCGACTTTGTCCCAACACATCTCCGGCGGGTATTCACAGTGCGTGCCCTCTCCCCTCAGCACCTCGGCCGAACCGCCGCCCAATGACAGCACCACGGCATTCCCAACGCATCTGCCGCCGCTACAAGCATTGCAGTCCGCATCGCGTCTACACGTCCACGTCGGATTCCCCGGGCATGCGTCGAGGGTATTGACATAGGTCGTCCTCGGCTTGTCGCGGATGTTGTAGGAACCGGTCCCGACACACTGCGACTCGCCCTCCAACAAACAGTTGTTGGACGTCTGATTAGGGCATGTGGGGTATCGACTCGAACAGTTGTAGCACTTCTGGGGCTCCTCCCCTGGACAGACACACGCATAGGATCTGTACAAATCCCCATACTGGGACGGATTGCTGCTCACACTCACGAAATGCAGGATCTCGTAGCTCGCCGCGGCATACGCGGCCACGGGACCCAACAGCCCCACGAGCCACAGGAAGACCCCCAGCCCCCATCGGCCACGGCTGTGAAAGAAACGCCAGCAATACAAGAATGGATGTGAATGATTCATGTTCTCACTCGTGAAAAGAAAGAAGAGGGACACACAGCCCGCCCTCGGGCGTCGGATACACCTGGGCACAGCGCCAGTCGGGCGGGCACTCCTGCTCGCCCCGACATGCACGGCTGCAGACGTAGCCTTCCTCCCGGCCAGGCTTCACGTGAAGGCAGACACCGGACAGGCACGCGCTGGCGCCATTCTCCGTGCAGTCCTCCCCCACCTGCTTCATCGCCTTCTCGGCCCGCAGCGCGCGGTGCTCCGTGAGGAGCTCCGGTACCACCCCCTTGGCGGCTTCAGGCTCCACACGCGTGGCACCACAGCCCGCCCATACTCCCGCTGCGAGCACCAGCATCCAGACAGTACGACGCACATGACCTCGACGGATGAGACCGCGGAAATGCGGTCTCGCCCGCCATGGCAAACGCCGGGCCAGGGGCACTGGCCCGTCACTTCAAGGCTTTATGCCGTGGGTCCTCGGCAGGGGC
The DNA here is from genome assembly GCF_016887565.1 of Archangium violaceum. NCBI lineage: Bacteria > Pseudomonadati > Myxococcota > Myxococcia > Myxococcales > Archangiaceae > Archangium > Archangium violaceum. Next base: position 5,600,977 of record NZ_CP069396.1, on the reverse strand, counting down.
ATCCCGGTCCGCGGATGACACGTCCGCGGAACGAGACGGGGGCGCCGTCAGCGCCTCCCCACCCCGTCGATGAGCCAGAGGCCCCACACGAAGAACGGCGCATGCTCGGGCACACGGCGGTCACTGAAGAGCAGTCGATAAATCGAGGAGAGAGGCCAGATGCGGGCGCAGCACGACCCCCCGTCGGCTGACACTCGGACCGGATAGGGCGCATAGGAGCGTGATGGGGCGTGGGCCCGGCGGAGGTCGCGGCGGGTCCGTGGGAATTGTCAGCTCAGCAGGTTCACGAGAGTGGGGCCGTGGACGAGCAGGTTGTGCGCCAGTGCCGTGAGCACGGCCACGCTCGTCACCTTGTCCAGCCCGCGCACCACCAGCTTCTCCAGGCTGTAGTGCTGCTTGAGCTGTGCGTTCACGTTCTCCACCAGACTGGCCCTACCCCGGTACAGCTCCTGGGCTTCTGGTGTCTGCATCCGCTCACGCCAGGCCTCTACCTGCGCCGAATGGTCGCCTTGACCTTGGGCGTGCGCCATGCGCTCGGGCACGGCTATCAGCGCGTCCACCCCCTTGTCCGCGCACGCCTTGAGGTCCGCCAACGTCGCGTGGTTGGCATCCGCCAGCAGATGTCCGGGCAACTGGCCAGTACGCGCCTCGAGCTGCTCGAGCATTGGCCCCACGCTGCCCGCATCGCTGCCCACGTTCGTCACCTGCACGCCCACAATCGTGCGCGGCCCTCCCTCGGCCTTGCCTGCCACTGCCAGTTGCACGTTGTAGCCGGGCCGGAAGCCTCCATCGGCCATCTTCATGACTCGCGCGTCCGCGTCCGTGGTGGAGGCGCGCACCTGACGCTTGTCCCTGGCGCTCTTCTTCTTGGCGCGCTCGCGCTCCAGTGCCCCCAGCGTAAGCGCTCGACGGACCACACCTTCCGAGAGAAGAGAGAGCCGAGCAGCGTCGCGTGCCAGGAGGAATGGACATGGGACGCAACACGGCAGAAGAGGAAGCAACACTTGCGAGGGCGGCGGCGAGCAGCTACTGGTCGGAGTCCGAAGCGCGAGTGGTACTCGAGGCGTATGAGGCGAGCGGGTTGTCGGTGGCGGAGTTCGCCCGCCGACATGGGCTTGGAGCGCAGCGGCTGAGGTGGTGGAAGAAGCGGAGGAGAGAGGAGGAGAACTCGAAGCTCTCGTTCATCCCGGTGCACGTTGCCGCGCCGCCGCCGAGAGAAGTGCGAGAGGCACCGGCGGGCCCAGCCAGCATGGAGGTGGTGCTGGCCAGGGGGCGGAGAATCCGGGTGGAGCCGGGTTTCGACGCGGGGGAGGTGGCGCGGTTGGTGAGGGCGTTGGAGGAAGCGCTGACGCTGCCCGCCTCGGTGCGAATCCACCTGGCGAGCCAGCCGGTGGACATGCGCAAGTCCTTCGACGGGCTGTCCTTGCTGGTGCGGCAGGTACTGCGAGAGGACCCCTTGAGTGGACACCTCTTCGTCTTCTTCAATCGCACGCGCGACATGGTGAAGGTGCTGTGGTGGCACTCTGGAGGCTTCTGTCTCTTCTCCAAGAGACTGGAGAAGGGCAGCTTCCGCCTGCCGCGTCCGCTGCCGGAAGACACGGGCGCCGTGACGCTCGAGGCGGTGGAGCTCACCCTGCTGCTGGAGGGGATTGATTTGAAGGCCAGCGTCCGTCGGCCACGCTGGCAGCCCCCACCTCTGGAGTTACCTGTGTGAGAAAACCTCTTGCGTTGAGGGGCCGGGCCGTGGCTCATGTCGCGCGTCATGAGCGGCGAGGCCCCCGGCAAGAAGAGGACGGACGTGCACGGAGTGGCGGCGCTGCTGCGGGGGCTGCTGGCCGAGGGCCAGGAGGAGCAGGCCATTGAGCTGGTGGTGGGCCTTCTCACGCAGTTGGTGGAGAAGAACGCCGAGTTGGAGCTGCGCCTGCTCAAGGCGATGCGCCAGCGGTTTGGCCGCACCAGCGAGAAACTATCGGCCGAGCAACTCTCGCTGTTTCTGACACAGCTGGGGCAGGAGGACGCCAGTGCCCAGCAGACGCAGGCGGCGACGCCTGGTGCCGGGGACGCTGGCGTCGCGCAGGGCGCCCCACCCCCGTCCGAGCCGCCCAACAAGGAGTCGCGAAAGAAGGAGCGCAAGGGACACGGGCGCCGCCCGCTGCCCTCCCACTTGCCGCGTGAGCAGCGCGTCCACCAGCCTCCGCCCGAGGCGCTGCGGTGCGAGGCGTGCGGGCGGGACAAGACGCGCTGTGGCGAGGAGAAGAGCGAGACGCTGGAGTGGGTGCCCGGCCACTTCAAGGTGATTGAGGAGGTACGTCCCAAGTATGCCTGCCGGCCGTGTGGTGACGGACTGGTGGTGGCACCGCCCGCCGACAGGGTGATTGAGGGGGGCTTGCCAGGGCCGGGCCTGGTGGCCCACGTGTTGGTGTCCAAATTCAAAAACTCCCTGCCGCTGCACCGGCTGAGCGGAATCTATGCGCGCCACGGCGTGCAGCTGCGCACCTCGACGCTCTCGGATTGGGTGGCGGCGGGGGCCGACCTCCTCCAGCCGCTGGCGCAGGAGGTGGGCCAGAGGGCGCTGGCCTCGCACGTGATGCAGAGCGACGACACGCACCTGAAGGTGCTCGACAGGGAGCATCCCAACGGACTCAAGCGCGGGCACATGTGGGTATACCTGGGGGACAGCACCTGGGCGGCCTTCGTCTACACGCCGGACTGGAAGCAGGAGGGGCCGCCGTCCTTCCTGGACGAGCGCACCGGCTGGCTGCTGGTGGACGGGTACAAGGGCTACGACAAGCTCTTCACTCGCGAGGGTGCCACCGCGGTGGAGGTGGGGTGCTGGAGCCACTGCCGGCGCTACTTCGTCGAGGCGTTGGAAGCCGGCGACACGCGGGCGGCGCTGCCGCTCTCGCTCATCGGCCGGCTCTTCGAGGTGGAGCGCGAAGCCAGTGAGTCGCGGGTAGACGACGCCGAGCGGTTGCGCAGGCGAGACACGCTCTCACGTCCCAATACCGAGCAACTGGGGCGCTGGGTGGCCAACACCTACAACGCGGAGCCGCCGAAGAGTCCACTGGCCCAGGCGTGCCGCTATGCCATCAACCAGTGGAAACCGCTGATGCGCTTCCTGGAAGACGCACGGCTGCCATTGCACAACAACGCTTCGGAGCTACGGCTGCGGGAGATTGCCGTCGGCAGGAAGAACTACCTGTTCGCCGGCAGTGACGCGGGAGCTGAACGCGCCGCGTGCGTGTACACGCTGGTGGCCACCTGCGTGCTGGCTGGCGTGGACCCGTGGGCATACCTGGCCGACGTGCTGGAGAATCTCGCCCAGGGCTGGCCGCAGCGCCGACTCGAGGAACTGCTGCCGCCCATGTGGAAGGCCTCGCGCGAGGCCGCCGCACGGGCTCCCTCTGCCTCGCCCGCGACGACCTGAGCGCCGCTCCTCCCGGTCGAACCAGGCGGCGCGCCCCCTACCACATCTCCGTCTCCACGCTGCACCGCTCCGCCGAGCGGATACCATCCTCGCCGTCCCTCTGCACCGCTCCGCCGAGCGGATACGGCACAACTTGCGCGGTCATGTCCCCGCCCCTACTTTTCTGGAAGGTAACCAGGAGGAGGTGCTGCGACAGCGGACATGCGGGCAGCCAAAAGCAGGAGTCGTCCACCGGCGCGGTGGTGGGGATGGGGGCGTGCTGTTTCAGGGGCATGCGCTTCATGCCCCTGACTGCGGAGAATTGGCCATGGCTCATCGCTCCCGTGAAGCATCAGAATCATTCAACGAGCTGCCGAAGCGATAAGCCCGCCCAGTTCAACAAACTCTGAGACAAAGGGCCTTCTCTAACCACAACCAAACGGATTTGTTTCATAATCCCGGGTCGCCGGGCTCGGGATTCCCATCCTCAGCCGATCTATACAAATCAGCTCTCCCAGCCTCTCCAGACGCAACCAACATTCTTCCAGCCGTCCTTGGTTCTCTCAACTGAAAACAAACACCCCTCTCCACAGCGAGGACCACAATGATATCCCATATAAACAACAGCACTTCTTTTTTGCTCGTCGAAGGCTACCTTTGAAAACACCACGTAGACACTTAAATCGCCAGCAGCTCTCGCAACGAGCCCACCATCACCATCGCGAGACCAAATTCTATCAACCGGAACCAAATGAGGTCCATTCGATGGGGGAAAAACATCACTGAGTGGGACGCCCGCCCCACTCGACTGACATAACGAGTGAATCAAAGCGGCGTTGGCGCGCACCGAACCCAAACTGCGAGAACACATATCTTCAAGAGCACGTCCATCAACGGAGCCGACCCTCGATCGATCAAATCCACCCAACGTGATCGTCTCATTCAACACAACAGCCTTTGAAAATTCCTGCCCCCCATACGCAATCAACGCCGCATACACCTCGCACGAAGCTCGCCCATCCTTCAATCCCCCATCCACCACCTGACACGGCGAAAACTGCTCCTTCCCCGAGCGACAAGAAGTAAAATGCAAAACAAAAAAACAACACAGTAACGTCGTTTTTCTCAATTGAAGAAACATGACCTATCCGATTGTCCAGACTCAGCAACACGCGAAACATCCCATTCCCTCAGAAACACACCACGCATTAAAAAATCAACAAATCACCAACCCAAGACCTCCACACTCAACGACAAGCATTCTCAATATCCTGAAAATGCCGCCCAGGAAGCAACTCATCCAATCTAGCCCGAAGGGTGATTGCCCTGCACATATGAGAAGCCTCATGAATCAGCGTGAGAGCGAATTCGTCAATCAATCGCTCGTCGAAGCACAAGCCGCTATTAATCTTGAGATGAGCAATCCTACCCCACCGCACTATTGGAGCATCAGCCTCAAGACCAGACTCAAATGTCGTAACAGCATAAACTCCTTCCGAGATCAATTCCCCATTCCTGAAAAATATCGGTCCCATATCATCAATGAATGTATCTTGAGGACTGATTTCGTTTAGAAAAACACACACATCGCATGGAACGATCTTCTGGCAGGCACAATTCCCATCACTGCGATTCTCCGAGTAACCAGTGCCACAGCGCGCTTTTCCTCGCGCCTTCGCCAGTGCATACTTCCAATTGGGGCACTCCACATCAGAGAACTTACGCCTGAACAGTCCATCAGGATCAACACTGCTCAACGGATTGCCTTCGGCGTATGAATAGACAGGGAGTCTGTCCGCTCTCACAATTAGCATCGGCTCTGGTTGTAAATACCCGCCGATGCTCGGAGCGTAATAGCGGTTCCAATTTTCGAACAGACCCGTCTCCACGTCGTAGTACTGTCCAGGGAATCGCAGCGGCGTCCAGAAGGGCTGAGCCCCCGTTTGGTAGCGCTGATACTCGTACCCTTCCAGTACCACTCCGGACGCGGAGGAAGAATCAGCCGTGCCGTAACGAGTAATCATCACATTGGCATGTCCCGTTGAAGGCTGTGCCCAATCCGACCATACAAGCCCCTGCCCGGTTCTATCGTAAGGGCCCGCCAGCCTCGTTCCGTTGTTTCCGTCGACCAGCTCGACGTAACCCACTCCCTTCGTGTCGAGTAGGTGGAAGAGCGTCCGCATCTTCACCGTCACCGACGCATCCGTGGGCTGCCTCAGTTCCGCCAGCGTAGAGGCGCTACCCGTAGCGTTGAGCGGGTGCTCCGTCTCCGCGTTCAGCGCCACCCGGTTGACCTGGCCGAAGGGATCGTAGTCCGCCGTCCCCGCGACACGGCCGCTGCCATCCAGCATCAACACGGGCTTGCCGATGTGGTCCGTCACCGGGAAGTACACCCCACACGTCGCGGCCTCACCGTTGCGCGAACAGTCCGCCGAGGTGTCCGACAGCCGCGTCCACGTGTTGCTCAGCTTGCCGCGCACCATCGCCACCGGGCGCCCGTCCAGCCACACGTAGTCGTCCTGCGTGTAGTGCTCCACCGGCGGAGTGGTGCCGCTGCTCCCCCGGTCCACCAGCAACTGGTTCCCCACGTCGTGGAAGTACTCGTCCGAAGCTCCTCCCGGGTAGACCTTCGCCCGGCGACGCCCCTTCGCGTCGTAGTAGTAGTTGTAGAAGCCTCCATTCACATTCACCGCCCGGAAGACCGTCTCCGTGGCCACTCCCACCGATGGGCCGTACGCGAAGCTCATCACGTGCGTCGGCTGCCCATCCATCTTCCGGGCCCCCTCCTTCCGGGTCACGCGCCCATCCACATCATACGCCAGCGAGTACCCCAGGAGGCTCCCCGTCGTCGAAGAGTTCCAGCCCGTCAGTCTGTCCCCTCGAGGCGAGGCCGCGTAGCTCAGCGCGTAGGCAACGCCGTCGCTGCTCATGGAGGTGCGGTTGCCTCGGCCATCGTACCCGTAGGTACGTGAGTCGAAGGCACCACCCGTGGCGTCGAAGTTGCCCGCCGGCCGGCCCGCTCCCGTCAGCCGCAGCGTCCTGTCATAGCTGTACGTTTCCGTCTTCGGCGTCGTCTCTCCCAGCAGGCACGTGTCGGTACGCACCACCTGGTCCGCCTTCCACGTGTACGTGCGCTGGTAGATGTTCTTGTTCCCCCCGCCCTCCAGGGGCGAAGTGACGCGCAGGCTGCGCAGCCGGCCCGTCAGGTCCGAGCTCGCCGCGGACGGCATGGCCGTCGAGCAGCCCGCGGGCGCCACGGAGCCATCGTCTCCCAGCGCGTACTCCACCCTGCTCTGCGTGTTTGTCGTGGGATGGTTCATCGTGTAGCCACGCAGCCCGCCGTACGGCTCCCAGGTGACGTCGCTCAACAGCACGCTACCCGGCTTCCACTCCGTACCGTCATGCAGCGTCATCCCGACGGACACAACCCGGTCGGCGTTGCCGCCCGATCCATACACGTATGTCACCGTACGGCCATTCGGATACGTCACCGAGGCAAGATTGCCGCCGGGCTTATAACTGTAGGCCGTCGTCGGATTGGCGTTGGCCACGATGCCACACGTCGACGTGCCCGCCCGCACACCGAACTCGAGAACGACGCGACCCTCCTGGTCATACTGGTACCAGGTCTTCCCGAAGGAGTCTTCCCGGTAGCGCACCCGGCCCTTCGTATTCACCGGGTTCTTGCACCCGCTTGGAGTGCCTCCCCCCTCCGCGTCATAGACAAGGCGGTACAGGACATCGATTCCCACCGAAGGGCGGGAGTAGTGACGTTCCGCCGTCTTCAAACGGGAGAGCATGTCGTAGGTGAAGGCGAGGTACTCGCCGGCCTGACGCATGGCCTCCGTCTCCTTCACCACCGTGTTGCCCAGCGCATCGTACGCGTAGCGCACCGGGCCATCCGCGTGCGGAAGAGAGACCTCCACCACCTTGCCGAAATCATCGTACGTATACGTCGCGGCCGGCTGGCCACAGGTGTCGAAGCTGTCCGTGGCCATGCATCCTGTCTTCACTCCAGACACGTTGCCCTGAGCGTCGTACTGGAACAGCGTACGCTGGGCCAGTCCCTCCGCCGGGTACTCGTCCACCTGCACCAGCCGGTTGGCCCTGTCATATGCCATCGAGGAGCACAGCTGGGACAGGGGCGTCCCGTCCACCTCCGGGCTCACACCCCGCCTCACGCCTCCGCACCAGGCGGGCGGCTCGTTGAAGGGCAGTCCCACACCCGTGAGGTTGTCCGCTCCATCGAAGGACTTCGCCGAGCTGAAGCTCCCCCCTCCCTCGCCCCACTTCTGCCACGTGGGCCTGCGGTGCGCGTCCACCGCGTACTTCAACACCCGCCGCGTCTCCACCGTCGTTCCCGTCTTCGACAGGTAGCGCTCCTCCTTCAGCGTCCCGTCCGGCCAGTACGCATACACCACCCTCTCCGTCCACCCGGTGCCGTCCGTACGCGCCGCCTTCGCCTTCCACTGGACCTTGTCCGTCAGCTTCCCTCCCGTACAGGTCTCGCCCGTCGTGCCCATCCGGTAGCAGAACACCTCGACACCCATTGAAGGGGATTGCACGGCGGTCAGGTGCTTGCCATCCGCGTAGAAGTAGTAGGTGAACGGCTGGCTTTCCACCCGCTTGCTCGTCAGCCGATCCTCGTCATAGGTGAGGGTGGTCAACAGCCCGTTTGGATCCGTCGTCTTCGTGACGTGCCCGCGCTTGTCGTAGGCGCTGAACAGCGTCGTCAAGGTTTTCGTGGTGGTACGGGTCGGGTAGACTTCCACCATCGCCAGCCGGTTGCGCTCATTCACTCCCACCGTGCTGTTATTGGGATGGTAGGAGTAGCGTGTCAGTGGGTAATCGGACAGCTCGCAATCCGTGGCGTCCTCGCGCGTGACGGTGCAGGGTCCGTGCACTTCCATCGTCCGGCCCAGTGGGTCTGGCGTCGTCGCCCCCAAGGACACATGCGAGGTGAAGGAGAACGTCCCCACGAGGCGGGGCTTCGTCGTCCAGGTGCCATCGCCAGCGCGTTCCCGGGTCCAGCCCGTCTCGATGACGGCCTTCCTCCGGTTTCCACCAGCCTCGTACACGTTCAACGTGCGGCGGCGGGCCCCCGAGCCCCCCAACACGCTCCGCTCCTCCGTGGCCCGCGGCAACTGCTCTCCATTGGGACCGTAGGTGTAGCTGAAGGTCTGCTCCTCCAGCGCTCCCGTGCCGAGCATGTCCGAGGCCCCTCGCTTCACGCTGGTCCGCTCCAGACGTGGCTGCGTGTCCGTGGGCAGCGAGTAGCCATACACCTCCCAGTTGTCCCGCTTGTCCTTGCGCGCCGCCTCATGGCCAGGCGTGCCGGCCGACGAGCACGCCCACTCCGTGCGCTCCGAGCCAGGGCTGCATGCCTCGCCAGGCGTGCAGGACTCCGTCGTCTGGTACAGGCGCGGGGCCATCTGCTGTCCATAGTTGGAGAGCGTCTCGTAGGTGGATGACAGAAAGGCCGAGCCCTCTGTTCCATCTCCTCGCCCCACCCCGTAGTCCGTCGCCTGTCTCACCTGGGGCTGCCTGCCGCAGCAGTTGGAGCCCGGCTGGCAACTGCCCACCGTCGGGTCCCAGGAGATGGACACGGCATGCCCCTCCGCTTCCACCGACCCCACCCGCCTGTCCGCTCCGTAGGTGTGCCGGACGAGCTCCACCCCCGTCTGCGAGCGCCGGAACTCTCCCGACGTGTACAGATACTCATCCAGTCGCGAACGATACCGGGCGTTGGCGATACGCCCGGGCCGCTCGTCGCCATTGCCCGCATAGGTGTACTGGACCTCGGGCTCACCGATGCCCCCGTCCGTCACCGCACCGCCCAGGTTCACCGCGGCGATGACGCACTCGAGTGCCCCGTCCGCTCGCCTCAGCGCGCGGTAGCTGAGGCTGAACATGCGCCCCGCCGCCGTCCGCACGGATGACAGATAGGGCACTCCCGGGCTGCTCCCGGACGCCCCCTGGGGACAACCCCCCACGGGCGGTGTCGCATAGGTGAGCAACGCCTGGTCCACCCCCGTCGAGGACACGACGCGCGAGAGGAAGTAGCGGTTGCGCCCACCCGGCGCCGCCACGAAGCGCCCCTCGAAGACGAGCCGGGACCCATCCGCCCGCACCAGCTCATAGCCCGAGGCCGTCCGCCACAGGCGCTCATGGTGGCTGGGCGTTCCCGGCGTCAGGGAGGCCTGGCACGGCACCCCCGTGCAGGGAGTGAAGCGCAGCAGCTGCCCGTCCCTGTCCCGCACACTCCAGTACTGCTGATGCTCCACCACCAGGCTCAGCCAGTTGTGCCACCACTCCACCGAGCCCGCGTTGCCGGGGCTGGCCCCGAACGGCTTGGGCACTCCCACCAGCGGCGAGTCAGGCACCCACTCGTCCCCTCGCGAGCTGAAGGTCCGCTCGAAGCTCAGCGTCGCCACTTCATCGGAGACCTCCACATCCGTGATCCGCTCGTAGCTCGTGCCCGTGACGATGTTGACGGGATCGTACAGGTTCGTGCCGTCGCACATGCATTTCGGCCCGCTGCAGGTGGGCGGAGCCCCACCATCCGGCTCGACCGGCGCGCAATCCTCGTCCACCTCCCCGTCACAGTCATTGTCCACGTCGTCCCCGCAGACCTCCTCACCGCAGGACGAGCCTCCGTCGGTTCCTCCATCGCTCCCCACGACCCCACAGTCCTCGTCCACCAACCCATCGCAGTCGTTATCGACTTTGTCCCCACACATCTCCTGCGGGTATTCACAGTGCGAGCCTTCTCCATACAGCACCGTGGCGGAACCGCCACCCACCGACAGCACCACGCCATTCCCAATGCACTTGCCGCCGCCACAAGCGGAGCAGTCCGCATTGCGTCTACACGCCCACGCTGAATTCCCCGGACAGGCATCGATGGAATTGACGTAGCTCGTCTTCGGCGCGTCGCGGATGTTGTAGGAACCGGTCCCGATACACTGCGTCTTGCCCTCCTGCAAGCAGTTGCCGGAAGTCGTGCCAGGACAGGAGGGGTGTTTGCTCGAACAGTCATAGCACGTTTGGAGCTCCTCGCCTGGACAGACACACGCATAGGATCTGTACAGATCCCCATACTGGGACGGATTGGAGCTCTCGCTCACGAACTGCATGACCTCGTAGCTCGCCGCATGCGAGGCCACGGGACCCAGCAGGCCCACGAGCCACAGAAGGACCACCAGCCCCGCCTCCCATCGGCCACGGCTGTGAAAGAAACGCCAGCAATACAAGAATGGATGTGAATGATTCATGTTCTCACTCGTGAAAAGAAAGAAGAGGGACACACAGCCCGCCCTCGGGCGTCGGATACACCTGGGCACAGCGCCAGTCGGGCGGGCACTCCTGCTCGCCCCGACATGCACGGCTGCAGACGTAGCCTTCCTCCCGGCCAGGCTTCACGTGAAGGCAGACACCGGACAGGCACGCGCTGGCGCCATTCTCCGTGCAGTCCTCCCCCACCTGCTTCGTCGCCTTCTCGGCTCGCAGCGCGCGGTGCTCCGTGAGCAGCTCCGGCACCACCCCCTTGGCGGCTTCAGGCTCCACACGCGTGGCACCACAGCCCGCCCATGCTCCCGCTGCGAGCACCAGCATCCAGACAGTACGACGCACACACGACCTCGACGGATGAGTCCGCGGAAATGCGGTCTCGCCCGCCATGGCAAACTCGGGGCCAGGGGCTCCGTCCCGTCACTTCAAGGCTTTATGCCGTGGGTCCTCGGCAGGGGCATCCCGGTCCGCGGATGACACGTCCGTAGAACGAGATGGGGCGCCGTCAGCGACTCCCCACCCCGTCGATGAGCCAGAGGCCCCACACGAAGAACGGCGCATGCTCGGGCACGCGGCGATCACTGAGGTCCCGAAACTCCAGCGCCTGCTCCAGCTCGCCCAGCAGGTGGTGCTCGTTCAGGCGCTCCGCCCAGTCCCTCCGGAACTCCCGAGCCTCCGGCTCCGTGTACCCGCAGTTGGCAAGGCCGCTGATGAATCCGCCATCCCCGACGTCGAAGCCCAGGAGCTTCCAGCCTTCCCCTCGCACCGATGGCTCCGTCCGCTCACGGTAGGGCACCCCGCTCCAGGTTCCTTCCGCGGGTCTCCCGTCCCAGAACACGCTCACCGCGATCAGTGCGTGCGGCTCTTCCCGCGCCGCTCCGAGCGTCTCCAGGCAGCCCTTCATCCGCTCCAGGTCATCCCAGAGCGGCGCGTTCGGACCCCTCCAGGCCGGCAGCGCGGCCTCTCGCAGCCCGAGCCGCTCGTACTCGCTCTCGGGCAGGCCCTCTCCGAAGAGCGACGGCCAGACCGCCGTGTCCACCGCCAGCGGCTTCCTCACGTCCTCCCGGAGCAGGTACCGCCCTCGCCGGGACTCCGGCCACTCGCGTCCCACGTCGAGCCACAGCTCGCGCACGTCGAAGCCCAGGAGCCACTCCTCGACCGGGCCTCCCTCCCTCACGAACACACGCGGTTGCGGCCCGCCGCCTTCGCCTCGTACAGCTTCCCGTCCGCCGCTCGCTTCAGGTCCTCCGGCGCCCGGTGCTCCGCCTCCAGCACCGCCACCCCCAGCGAGACCGTCACAGGGATCACGTTCTTGTCGAACTCGAACCGCTGCTTCTCCACCAGCTTCCTCGACTTCTCCGCCAGCTTCACCGCCCCCGCCACGTCGATCTCCGGCAGCAACAGCCCGAACTCCTCTCCCCCGTACCTCGCGAACACGTCCTCCCGCCGGATCTTCGTCCTCAGCGTCGACGCCAGCTGCTTCAGCACGTAGTCCCCAGCAAGGTGCCCGTATCGATCGTTCACCTGCTTGAAATGGTCCACGTCGAACATCACCAGCGCCAGGCTCCGCTCGTACCTCCGCGACCTCGAGACCTCCCTCTCCAGCGCCTCCTCGAAGTACCTCCGGTTGTAGATCTGCGTCAGCCCGTCCATCGTCGTCAGCCGGTAGATCTCATCGTGGTACGCCGCCTCGATGTTCCCCCCCGCGATGTACTTGAAGATCGTCCTCCCGATCTTCACCAAGTCCCCGTTCTGCAGCGCCTTCTCCCCCTGCACCGCCTCGTCGTTCACGAACGTCCCGTTCGTCGACTCGAGGTCCTTGATGTGCACACCCCTCGTCGTGTTCGTGATGCACGCGTGGTTCCGGCTGATCGACTCCTGATCCACCTGGATGTCCGCCTTCGACGAACGCCCTATCAGGATCTCTTCCTTCGCCAACTCGTACTTCCGGCCCAGGTCCAGCCCGTAGATCACCACCAGCGCCGCATCCAGATTGACCGGCCGCTCCGAAATCTTCGAGATGACTGTGACGACCGTCTCGTTCTGAGCCATACCGGACAAGACGGTACCACCCGTAAAACCTCCTGAGCCAGCACACCTTCACTTCTGTACGCCCTTACACGTGCGTCCCTGGGTGACTCGCAGTGGTTGGGTACGCCTGTGTCCGCTCCGGACCCTCACTGGATTCATTGGGTTACCGGCTCTTGACCCTCACCCCAGCCCTCTCCCAGAGGGAGAGGGGGCAGACACGGGCTCGACCCGGGGAACGAGATACCCTCACCCCGACCCTCTCCCGGAGGGAGAGGGAGGGGACTGGGGGTTGGAGCGCTGCTGGCGGCGCGCGGCTTTTGACCGCTTCAGGGGGTGATCGTCACGGACCTCGTGCTCGTCACCCCTGGACTCAACGCGTTGCCCTCCGTGTCCACCAACGTCGCGGTGAGCTGTACCTCCGACCCCCTGCAACCCCCCGGCAGCAACAGCTCCACCTCCCCTCGTCCCTGGGAGTCCACCACCTGCCCGTTCACCACGTTGCCCTCGCACCCCGTCCCCCCCATGAACGTCAGCTTGACGTAGCCCTCGTCCTGGTTGCCGCTCCCCACCCGGAACGCTCGCACCTGAACCTTCACCTTCGAGCCTTCCTTCACGCTCTGGCCATCCTCGCCCGGCGTCACCCACGTCACCAGCGGCCTCCCGTACTCCAACGCCGAGTACGCCACCGTCAGATCCCCCAGGTGCTCCAGATCCACCCCGTCCGCCTCCACCAGCCCGTTCAGATCCACCGCCGCCCCCGCTGACGTACCCGTCCTCCTCGTCACCAGCGCCTGCATCCCGAACGGCGCTCGCGAGCCCGTCACGTCCCCGTAGTACGTCCGGTCCTCGAACGGCGCCGGTGGCACCGGCAGCCTCACCCCCGTGCCCGCCCTCCCCACGTCCATCAGCACCACCCACCGGTGCTCCTCCCGGTTCGTGAACACCGCACGCAACACCGTCGCCGCCGGCAACATCATCGACTCCGGTGACAGCACGAAGCGCAGCTGCCTCCCCTCCAGCCCTCCCGCCGCGTCCACGTTGTAGTTGTAACGGAACCCCTCCGGCACCGGCAGGAACGGCCCGCTCACCGTCACCGGCGCCCCTCCCTTCGGATCGAACGGCAGCTTCTCCAGCGTCCGGTGGATGAGCACGCTCGACGCCGCTCCCGCCGTGGCGTCGTTCGTCGCGGCCGACGACGAGGCCGTGAGGATCACTTCATACGGGCTTCCCTCCAGTCCATGGTGCGTCGGCGCCATCCGCACGCTCACCAGTCCCGGCCCCGGCAGCCCCGCCTGCGTGTCCGTGTTCGGATCCGCCGGCGTCGTGTTCGCCCCCATTCCCAGGCCCAGTGGCACCACTCCCCGTCCCGCCACCCGCGCCACTCCCAGCACCCCCGCGCTGTCCATCCACACTCCCCGGTACTTCGGCAGCGCCGGCACCCGCACCGCGAACTGGAACCCCAACGGCAGGCTCTGGCCCTTCGCGAAGTCGTGGTCCACCCCCGTGAAGTGCGCCTGGTCCCCGTAATCCGGCTCCCCCGTGCCCGTCCCCGGCGTCTCCTTCAGCCGGAACTGCACGTCCCTCTTCACCGACGAGCTGAAGGTGCGCAGCAGCGGAATCGTCCGCGCCAGCAGCTGCCCCACGTCCACCGAGCCCGTCACCGAGCCCAACGGCAGCGCGCTGAGCGGAATGTCCCCGCCCAGCGCCCACGCAGTCCTCGTGCCACACTCCCCCGCCGCCATCGCCTCCTCCGGGCTCGTCACCCCCCCCAGCGTCGCGTCACACGCGCCCGCCAGTCCCTGCGCCGAGATGTCCGTCGCCGCCAGTGTGGTGCCCGGCAGCACCACGTACGCCCCCGCCGGCAGCGTCACCTCGCGCGTCTGCCCCTGCGACGTGAAGCTCACCCGCCGCGTCTGCCCCACCAGCAGCGACGTCGACAGATCCGTCACCGCGTCCGGCGACGACAGCCCCGCCAGCCCCGCGTGCATGTCCTGCGTCGTCGGCATGTGCAGGAACGTCCCCTTGTAGCCCCCGTACCTGTCCGCCGGGTTGCGCCTCAGCGGCAGCGCCACGTCCCTCGGGCTTCCCTCCCCCTCGTGCGCCACCGTCAGGTAGCCATACTCCTCATGGAAGACCGAGACGCTCCCCACCTCCTCCAGCGCCGCCAGCAGGGCCACTCCACTCGCGTCCGTCCGCGCCGTGCCCTTCACCACCCCCTGCGCGTCCGCCGTCACCACCACCGCCTCCGGGATGGGCCGGCCCGTCTGCTCGTCCGTCACCACCGCGCGCATCTGCCCCGGTGCCACCGCCACCCCCAACACCACCACGCGCGCCGCGCAGGTCGCCTTTCCCACCCGCGCCACCACCGCCTCCCGTGGCTCCTCCGTGGGCACCGCCAGCACGAACGAGGCCTCCACCCCCGCGCCGCTCCCCCTCACGCTCCCGTCCACCGCCGCCCACGTCGCCCCCGTGGGCACCACCACCGGCCCGCCCTTCCCGTCCACCGCCAGCACCGAGAAGCGCGCCGACGTGCCCTCCCTCCCGATGACGAAGTCCGGCGTCACCCGGCACGACGCCACCGCGCTCGCCTCCGGCGCCTGCACGCACCCCCCGTCCCGGCACACCTTTCCCGACGCCGCGCACTCCGCGTCCGCCGAACACAACGCCACCTCGCACCGGCTGTTGTCACACCGGCAGCCCAGCGGGTTTCCGTCGCACTCGGCGAGCCGGTACTCCCCCCGCTTCGCCGCCGTGCAGTCCTCCTGCGTCCGGCAGGCCGCCAGGCAGCGCGACGTCACCGTGTCGCAGAAGAAGAGCCCGGGATCCGGGCAGTCCTGATCCACCTGGCACACGCCCGGCTCGTCCGGCGTCGGCGGCGTGGGCCCGGGCGGCTCATCCGAACTCGCGGAACAACCGCTCCACAGCAGACTCGTGCACAGCAGGACGGCGCATAGCGCCTGACGAAGGGGGGGGTTCATCGGCGGCTCCAGTCGGAGGGGCAGGGAAACGGCTCCCCTCGGACCTTGTCAAGCAGGGGGTCTCCCCCTCCTCCTAGCCAGCTTCATGCCGGGCCCGGATTCCAAGGGGTTGCACGCCCAACATCCCCCCTGCCCCATGACAGCCACGCCCTGCACTCCCCCGTTGGCATTCCCTCCTCCCCGGCCGATGATGCTCCCCACCATGGCCCGGCGTGACCCGCAGACCCTCGAACAGCTCCTCCCCCGCGTCCTCGCCCGCCTGGCCGAACAATCCGGCAAGGCCCAGTCCCTCGTCCCGGTCTGGAACGCCACCGTGGGTCCCCATATCTCCAAACACACCCGGCCCTACACCCTCGAGGCCGGAGAGCTGGTGATCACCGTGGCCAGCGCCGAGTGGGCCCACACCCTGTCGCGCCAGGAGCCCTCCCTGCGCGAGCAGCTCAACGCCCGGCTGGGGACCGGCGCCGTGTCCGCCCTCGTCTTCCGGCTGGAGTAGCGATGCTCGCCCTCGCCCTCACCGCCCTGCTGGCGGCCACGCCCCTCTCCCCCTCCACCATGGAGCAGCAGGCCTCGCACCACGTGCTCCAGGAGTTCGAGCGCGTGGGCCGGCGCGCCCCCCAGGCCGACCCCGCCCTCACCCAGGCCGCGCGCAAGCTGGCCCGCGAGGCGCTCGAGGACAGCCCCTCCGGCGCCGTGGAGCTCATGGCCCTCACCGAGGCCGTCAGCGACGCGGGCGGCCTCGATCCCACCCCCCGCTCCTACGTCATCCGCGCCTGGGCTCGCGAGCACACCGTGGGCACCCTGCTCGAGCGCAAGGATCTCTCCCAGGAGCCCGCCACCCACATGGGAGTGGGCGTGGAGGTGGAAGGCGAGCGCGCCGCCCTCGTGGTGCTCCTGGCCGAGCGCAAGGCCACCCTCCAACGCTTCCCCCGCACCTTCGACAAGCCCGGCGCCAGCCAGAGCCTGTGCGGCGAGCTGGAGGCCCCCCTGCGCTGGGCCGAGGTCTACGTCACCCTCCCCGATGGCCGCGTGGAGCGCCCCGCCCTCACGCGCGAACAGGGCCCCTCCTTCTGCTCCCGGCTCCTCTTCCCCTCCGCGGGCCGCTACACCGTGGAGATCATCGGCCGCGGCGCGAAGGGGCCCGAGGTCGCCGCCCTCTTCCTCGTGGACGTGGGCGCCTCCAGGCAGCGCGGCAAGGGCGAGCGGCTGGTGGAGCCCACCACCGTGGAGGACGCCCGCGTGGCCGTGCTGGCCCGCATCAACGCCCTGCGCCGCGCCCATGGCGGACGGGAGCTGGCGCTCGACGACACCCTCAACACCGTGGCCCAGGCCTACAGCGAGCGCATGGCCCGGGAGGGCTTCTTCGCCCACGTGGCGCCGGATGGCTCGGACCTGCGCGGGCGCCTGGCCGCCGCCGGCTCCCCCTACCGCACCGCCGGGGAGAACCTCGGCATGGCCTCCGGGCCCCTCTCCGCCCACTTCGGCATCGAGCACAGCCCCGGCCACCGCAGCAACCTGCTCGGCACGCACTTCACCCACGCGGGCATCGGCGTGGCCTTCCAGAAGATAGACGGCCGCGACCAGGCCATCCTCACCGAGGTCTTCTCCTCCGCCGTCGCCGACACCCGCCCACCGGAGGATCCCCTCCAGGAGGCCTACCAGACACTCGCCACCCACCGGGCCGCCCGTGGCCTGCCCGCGCTGCGGCGCAGCCCCGAGCTGGAGCGCATCGCCCTGGAGCATGCGCGGCGGGCGCTCGAACTGGACCAGCCCCGGGTGCAGCTGCCCGGCTCCAAGGTGCACGACCGCGTCTTCAGCGCCCTCGACCAGGCCCAAAGCGCCTCGGTGGACTTCTATGTGGCGGAGAGCCCGTCCCTGCTCCCGGACTCCAAGAGCCTCGGGGACCGCAAGAACACCGTGGTGGGGGTGGGCGCCGTCCGGGGGGACTCGCGCACCTACGGCAAGGGGCAATACTGGATGGTGGTCATCTACGCGGCCACGCGTTGAGGGTGGCTCCCGGCCTTCACCGCCGGGAGCCCGCTTCGCGTTCGGCCTGGCAGCGGTTTCAGATGGCGCGGCGCTGCGTGGCGTAGGCCTCGATACCCATCTGCGGCGGAGCCACCTGCTGGTTCATCGGGCACTTCACGCAGGTGAAGGACTGCCACCCTCGGCGCACCGCCTCGTCGAGGCAGTTGTCGTAGTAGTTGCAGTTGAGATTACGATGCGTCTCGACGCCAGCCCGCTTGGGCCCGGCCTCGGGGTTGATGGTCTGCGGCAGATCAGTCGGACACGGCTTCAGCATGGAACGGAGCCCTCCCTGGTAGAGCTTGTTTCCCCCCCGAACGCATGGGGCCGCGAACGGCCCGGAACGCAGATCACCTCATCGGCGACCTTTCAGGTCATGCCCTGAAAAGGCGGCACAACCTAAGAAGCGCCCCCTATTGACGCAACGGGACAGGGCCGCTTTCACAAAATAAAACTCATTCCAGGGATCTCTCCGGCAACTGCACTGACCTCCGGTGAACAACCCCTGCCCTGCCGTTGTGGGGGCCGATCTAGGGCTTGTCGGCCCGGCTGTCAAACCGCACCCTGTGTGGGAGAAATCCGACCCGGTGCTCAAACGAATCGGGAATGGAATGTCCGGGTCTGCTGTTACCCGTCCCTGGCTCACGCGATGAGAGTTTTGGAAGAAAAGGAGAGGCACATGCGGCGGTGGACGGGGCTCCTGACGGTGTGGGTAGGGTCGGGTGTGGCGTGGGCGCAGTCCCCGGAGACGCTCGAGTCCGTCCGGCTGCATCGCGCTGACGCTCGGGAGCTGGCCCGCAAGGACCTCGAGGCGTGCGTGGCGAAGAAGTGCCCCGACGCGGGCCGCATCTCCCTGCTCGCGGGCACCCTCGCCCTGTCCGAGGGGGATGTGGCAGAGGCTCGTACCCTGTTGACGGGGGCCAAGGTCGCCGAGCCGCTCCAGCCCTACCTGGCCTTCTACCAGGGACAGGCGTGGTTCTACTCGGGAGACCCGGCGGCGGCGGCGGAGGCCTTCGCGCGTGCGGCGCCCAAGGCGTCTCCGGCCCTGGCGCCGAGGGTCCAGGCGCGGCTGGGCGAGGCGCTGCTGGCCGCGGGCAAGGCGAAGGAGGCCGCCGAGTCGCTGGAGGCCGCCGCCACGGAGGACCCGTCGGCGGAGCTGCTCTTCCAGCGGGCCCAGGCACGGCTGGCGGTGGGCAACGCCACCGGCGAGCGGGCGGACTTGAAGGCCGTGGCGCTGCGCTACCCGGCGCACCCGTACGCGGACGAGGCGCTGGCGAAGCTCGAGTCGCTCAAGCCCTCGCTGAAGCTGACACTGGCCGAGTATCTGCAGCGCTCGCGCGGGCTGCTGGACGCCGGTGAGGCGAAGCGCGCGCTGGAGGAGCTGGAGAAGGCCGAAGCCCAGAAGCTGGTGCGCGCGAAGCAGGACAAGGCGCAGGTGGCGCTGGTGCGCGCCCAGGCGCTCTACGCCACGGGCAAGAAGGACGAGGCGGAGCAGGCACTGGCCGTGGCGCGCCAGGGGCCCGCCGCGGTGGCCGCCGAGGCCGCCTACTTCACCGCGCGCCGCGCGCTCAAGACGGATGACAACGTGAAGGCCCGCGAGCTGATGGCGGCCGTGGAGAAGGCCTGGCCCAAGGAGGGCGTGGCCGACGACGCGGGCTTCTACGTCGGCTGGTTGGACCTGCAGGCCGGGCGCTTCGAGGACGCGGTGAAGTCCTTCACGGCGTTCGACCAGCGGCACGCGCGCTCGCGCAAGCGCGACGAGGCCATGTGGTTCCGCGCGCTCGCGCACATCCGGCTGAAGCAGTACGGCGCGGCGCGCGAGGTGCTCGACAAGCTGGTGGACACCTTCCCGCGCAGCAGCCTGGTGCCCCAGGCGCGCTACTGGTCGGCCCGCGGCCATGAGCTGGAGGGCTCCCCGGCGGACGTCACCGGGCCCGCGTACGAGTCCGTCATCACCAGCGCCCCCAACTCCTACTACGCGCTGCTGGCCTCCGAGCGGCTGCGGGAGCTGGGCCGCGAGCCGCCCGCCGCCTTCCCCGAGGCGCCCAAGCAGCTGGAGCGCGCCGAGGTGCCGCCGGAGCTGAAGCTGGCGATGGTGCTCACCGAGGCGGGGCTGTTCCGCGACGCGGCCGAGGAGGTACAGGCCCGCACCTCGCGCATCCACAACCAGGAGCAGGCGATGGCCTTCGCGCACGCGCTGCTGCGGCTGGGCGAGTACGGGCACGCGCACGCGGTGGCCGCCAGGCACCTGTGGGGCCGGGCCTTCGGAGCGCGGCTGCCCGAGGCGCTCGCCGCCTTCTACCCGCGCGCCTTCGCCAACGCGGTGGAGAGCGAGGCCACGCGCTACAAGGTGAGCCCCTTCTTCGTCTGGGCCATCATGCGCCGCGAGAGCGCCTTCCGGCCCGAGGTGGCCAGCTCCGCCGACGCGCGGGGGCTGATGCAGGTGATTCCGCCCACGGCCCGAGCCATCGCGAAGCAGCTGGCGGAGCCGGCCCCGGCGCCCGCGGAGCTGTTCTCGCCCTCGCTGAACATCAAGTACGGGGCGTGGTACCTGTCCCAGCTGATGAAGCGCTTCTCCCACCCGGCGCTCGCGGCGGCCGCGTACAACGCGGGTCCCGACGCGACGGTGCGGTGGGTGAAGGAGAAGGGCTCGCTGCCGTTGGACCTGTTCGTCGAGGAGATTCCGTTCCGCGAGACGCGCGGCTACGTGAAGCAGGTGCTGGCGGACCTGTACCTGTACCAGTCCTTCTACGGGAAGGACGCCGCGCCGCAACGGCTGTCGCTGACGGTGCCCGCGCCCTCCATCGAGGGCGTGAGCTTCTGAGGCCGTGTAGAACACGGGTATGGCCACCGAGCCCCATCGCGAGTACTGCAGACGTCAGCACCGCCTGCTGGCACATCACCTCAGCATCGAGGCGTGGTGTGCCGGCGATGATTGCATCCTCCTGGAGCGCGACCAGTTGGAGGAGTTCTTGAAGCTCGAGCGCTTCAAGAGCACTCGCATCCAATGGCTCCTGGAGGACGTCAAACCCTGGTTCAAACACACCTATCCCGTCTACTCCGGGAGCGCCCTGGACTCACTTCAGGCGCTCTATCTGTCTCGGATTCCCATCGACGGGAAATTCATTGTCAGACACGATGACGTGGAGGATGTCGAGGAGCTCATCCAGTGGATGAGGAACCACGACATCCGCATCAGCCTCCTCTATTCGATCAGCAAGCTCATTCCTCTCACGGAAGAGCAGATCGTCCCCCGGCTCGCGTTGCTCGCCTCCGGCCTGTCGGAGCCCTGACGCACGGCCCCACGCGGTGTCTCACGGGAGGATGGCGAAGGCTCGCGCCGGGAAGCCGAACCCGTTCTCCACCTTGGGCCAGGACACCACGATGAGCGCACCCGTGGGCGGCACCTCGTCCAGGTGGGCCATGACCTCGATCTGATAGTGCCCCTGCTCCAGCACCCACTTCTGCGACTCCATCGTCGGCGTGGTGTCGGTGTCCATGGATTCATGGCCGATGGCCGTGATGTTCCGCTGCTCGAAGAGGAACTTGACCGCCGCCAGCGACCAGGCGGGGAACGGGTGCCGCTTGAAGCGCTCGGGGTTGGTGCTCCAGTCCTTGGACATGTCCGTTCGCAGCGCGGCGAACGCCCCCGCCGGCACCCGGCCGTTCTTCTTCTCCCACGCCTGGATGTCCTGCACCGTGAGCGCGTGGTTCGGATCCTTGGCGAGCAGCGGCGTGATGTCGATCACCACCAGCGGCAGGATCATCTCCTTGAGCGGGATGCGATCCATCGTGATCCCCTTCGCATGGAAGTGCGCGGGCGGATCCACGTGCGTGCCGTACTGGCCCACCATGGAATAGTAGGTCGTCCGGAAGCCATCCTGCTCCAGGCTGTAGGGCCGGTACGTCTTCGGGTCCGACGCGGTGGTGAAGCTGGCCTGGCCAAAACCCTGCCACACCGGAGTGCTGGGGCTGATGCTCTGGGAGAGATCGACGAGCTTGCGGGTGGAGATGACCTTGTAGGCCTCGGCCAGGCTCATTCCATCGGCGGCATGCGCCGCCGCGGCACCCAGGGCCAGCAGCACCGCCAGCAGGTGACGCGCCGGAGCCTTCTTCTCGAACAGACGACTGAACACGAACATGGAGACCTCCGTTGAAAGAGGTCTCCAGGCTACGTCATGCGCTGCCTCCTTCCACTCAAGGAAGCAGGTTCTTCCCGTCGTTGATCGGCGACAGGTCCCCCACGAAGGAGAGCAGATCCGTCATCGTGAAGGTGCCCGCCTTGACTGCGGGCAGCGTGGGCTTCCACTGCGGATTGCTGGCCAGGAACGAGCCCGAGTCCAGCTCGAGCAGGCCCACGAAGACCTCGGACAGGATGCGGCTGCCCACGGGACCCAGGTGCTTGCTGTTCCCGCGCTGCTCGGCCTCCTTGAGGATGTAGTACCAGAGCGGCGTCTCGAGGTGCAGGTTGTGCTTCGCGGCCACCTCGCCATCGGGCCCCTTGGCGATGTCCTTGGGCGAGAGCGGCTCGATGCGCATGCGCCGCGCCACGTTCTGTCCCGAGGGCAGGCCCAGACTGCGTCCACGCTTCAGGTTGGCGATGGGCAGGTTGACGCCGGGCAGCACGCCGTGGTCGGGAATCGCCGAGAGCGTTGGCACGAGGAACGGATCGAGCTTGCGGCTGAGACCGGCCGTCACCCCATCGTTGGGGAACTTGAAGAAGCGCCGCCAGTCGATGATCCAATCGCTGGGGATGGGCACGCCCGTGCCCGAGCGCCCGGAGAAGCGGAACAACAGGCTGAGCGACGCCGGCGTCCTCTGGCGCGCGCTGGGCTTGAAGGTGAAGACCTCGTTGTAGTCATACGCCTCGCGCACCATGCTGTGCCCCAGGCGGTACGCGGCGGCGGAGAACTCCACCGGGATGTAGGCATCGACCGTCGGCAGGTAGAACGACCGGCCCTTCTCGAGCACCTTGTCGAGCACGTCATCGTCCACCACCCGCCGCAGGAAGTCGTTCAGGACGATCCACTGGTAATGCCAGATGACGAGCTTGCGGGCCTGCTCGAACAGGGTCGCCTGCGTCGAGGACGGAGGGGGCGCGATGCTCCCGTCCTTCAGCCCATCGACCACCTTGTTGTGGAAGCGGAGGAACGCCAGGTGCAGCTGGGCGACGATGAGGTTCTCGTCGTTGCGCGGGTCGCCGATGATGGCCAGTGCCTGCGAGCCACGTGGCAGATCGAACGGGAGCTCCGTCTTCACCTTCGGGTCGCCGCCACCCGGTTTCGCGTTGGTGCGCCCGAGGACGAAGCGCGCCTCGTTGGGAGGCAGCTCGTAGAGGTAGGGCTGGTCGCCTGGACCCCTGCCGTAGACGCAGTCCAGATCGAGCGCGGGCGTGCGGAAGTTGTGGAGCGCCAGCGGGTCGACCTGCACCTCCTGGATGGGCGTGGTGTCGAAGGTGATGTCGTGGTCGATGAACTGGCCGAGGTACGTGAAGCCCGCGGGGATGTCTTCGTTGTCGCCCTTCGGATCCGCGGGGGTGGCATCCCTCATCGCCCCGCCGAGCTCCTCCAATGCCGCCAGCGGCGGTAGCAACGGCTGGAGCGATGGGAAGAGCCTCCCGAACTTGCCCGATGGGACGAACTGCCCCAACGGAGTCCCTTCCCCGTTGCGCACCAGTAGACCATGAATGGACGGCATCGCTTTACCTCCTAGGAGTCCTGCGCCCAAGACAGACAGCGCTCGACGCGTCTGTGAGCGAGGCCCCACCCCGTGGCGGGAAGCTCGGCTGCTCGGCTGCTCGGCTGGAGGAGGTACGGGACCGCGCGTCGCTCAGGTCTCGCCCTGGGCCGGCTGATAGGGCAACTCCAGCGTGAACGTGGCCCCTCGCCCCGGGCCGTCGCTGTGCGCCATCAGCGAGCCGCCCAGCTCCTGGGCCGCCAGCGCGCTGGAGTGCAGACCGAAGCCATGCCCCTCCTCGCGCGTGGTGAACCCGTACTGGAAGATGCGGGTGAGCATCTCCGGCTCGATGCCCACTCCGTTGTCGCGGATCTCCAGGCGGAAGCGCTCGGCGGCGGGGGTCTCCAACCGCACCAACAGGCGGCGCTCGTCCGGTGACACGGCGTCCAGCGCATACCGGGCGTTGCTGATCAGGTTGACCAGGATCATCAACGTCTTGTGCTTGTCGGTCAGCACGGGTGGCAGGGACGCCAGCTGCTTGTCCACCTGCACCTGGTGACTGGAGAGCCCGGCCGAGTTGATGCGCAGGGCATCCTCCACCAGCTCCGACAGGAGCACCGGTTCATGCATCCGGGGCGTCCTCGCGTAGTTCTGCTGCACCTTGACGATGTCACCGATGTGCTCGGTGTACCGGCCGACGTCGTCGAGCAACGAGAGGATGCCCTGCCGCTCCTCCACCAGGTGCTGGCCCAGCCTCTCCAGGAAGGGGATGAGGTGCCGGCCACGCTCGTCCCGGGTGAGGAAGGTGGTGAGATCGTCCTGGTTCGACTGGAGCAGGCCCGCCACCCGGCTCACGTGCTCCAACCGCGCCCGGCACAGGCGCTCCTTGGCCACCTGCGCGGACGTGTAGACGCTGTTGAGCACGTTGCCCACGTTGTGCAGCACGTTGGTGGCGATCTCCGCCATCCCCGCCCGCCGGGCCGAATCCACCAGCCGTTGGTGGACGTCCTTCAGCTCCCGCGTGCGCTCCTCGACCCGATGCTCCAGCCCCTCATTGGCCTGCCGCAGCTCCTCCTGGCGCCGCTGGACCTGGTCGGCCATCATCCGGAAGGCGCGTGCGAGCTGCCCCAGCTCGTCCTCGCGCGAGGTGTCCAGCTCGACATGGTAATCCCCTGCCGCCACCCGATCCGTGGCCTGGGTGAAGGCCTCCAGCGGACGGGTGATCTGCTGCTTCAGCACCCAATACATGATGGCCAGCTCCAGCAGCAGCGACGCCAGGCCGAACAGCAGCACGTAGCGCGCCGCGCCCAGGGCGGGTTCGGACACCACGTGCTCGGGGAGCACCGTGACGAAGTCCCAACCCGGACCCTCGAGCGGCGCACGGGAGAGGTACTCGCCGTACTCCGGCAGCTTCACCACCGTCTGGTCGGGCGGCGTGGCCTTCAGCCGCTCGAAGATGCGCCGCACGTGGAGCCGCTGCTCCTCGGTGCCCAGGGAGCCCACGCCCGTCTGCCCGCTGTCGTGCTGTCCCTCACCGTGGGAGGCATCGCCGACTGCCTCCGGGCTCAAATCGGGATGGGCGATGGGCGCCCCCTCCTCGCCGAGGATCATGTTGTACGCGCCCGGCAGGTGGTCCCGGATGGCGCGGTCCATCAACTCCTTCAACAGCACGTCGTGGCCGAACGTCGCGACGTGGTGGCCATCGACGTCCAGCGGCGTGGAGACCGAGACCATCGGCTTCTGGGTGCCCGGATCCGCGTAGATGCCGCACCAGACCGACTGCCGCGCGGCGTTCTTCTCGGGAAGGCTCCGGATGAAGAAATCCAGGGTGACGACCGAGAAACCGGTCTCCGCCTCCTGGCACCACGTGGGGCGCTCCGGCCAGTAGAGAACGAGCACTCCCTCCGGCAGCACGATGAACGTGTTCGTGAAGCGCGTACGGAAGGCGGGCCCGTACTGGGCGAGCACGTCATACGAGGCCAGGATGCGTCGGCGCAGCTCGGCGTCGGGCTCCAGGCTCGCGGGGATGAAGACGCCCGGCATGCGCGTGCCGTCGAAGACCTCGGGGCGGTTGCGCAGGGTGCCGTCGGGCATCCGGGCGAAGAGGCTGTCGAAGCGCGCGCTCACGTCCTCCTGCCGCGAGGCCTGGAGCTTCTCCGCGAGCGCGTCGCGCAGGACGGCGTGGTTGTCCTCCGCCAGCAGGAAGATGCCCGCCTCGCGCTGGCTGCGTTCCACGACATACCGCTCCAACCGCGCGAGGTTCTCGGTGCGCACCGAGTTCAGCACGTGGAGGTAGCTGAAGAGCGTGGCCAGGGCGATCACCCCGGCGATGCGCACGCCCATCTTCAGCAGTGTCGAGCGGGAAAGGGAGGCTGGCGAACGGGGGGAAAGCAGCATGTCGCGAACTGCCTCGGCTGGGGGTCCGCCATTGGACATTACACGGAGACCCTCAGCCACGACTCCCGGTCACCAGCGATTGCACCAGCTCGCGCAATTCTTGCGCGCAAAAGGGCTTCTCCACCCGGGGGTTGCCGACCCGCTCCAGGAAGGCGCGCGCATTCGGAGTGAAGGCGCCTCCCGTCAGGAACACCATCCGCCTGGCCAGCTCGGGAGCGCGGTGCTCGAGCTCCTGATGCAGCTCCATCCCGCTCATCTCCGGCATCATGATGTCGCACAGGATGACGTCGAAGTGCTCGCCGCCCAGCAGCCGCGCGCAGGCCTCGCGCGCGCTCGTCAGCGTCACGACGTCGTGCTCGCGCTGGAGTGTGCGACGGATGGACACCCCCAACATGGGCTCGTCATCCACGACCAGGAGCCGGCCCCGCCGCGGGGCCTCGGGTGCCACGGGGGCGGTCCTCGACTCCTGGGCCGGGTGCGAGGGGGCCGGAGGCGGGGCCTCCGTCGTGGCGGCGCGCAGGATGACCCGGAAGGTGCTCCCCTTCCCCACCTCGCTCTCCACCTCCATCCGTCCACCGAAACCGCTCACGATGCCGTGGCAGATCGGCAGCCCGAGCCCCGTTCCCACCCCGACGGGCTTGGTCGTGAAGAACGGCTCGAACAGCCTGTCCAGGTGCTCCGCCGGGATGCCCGAGCCCGTATCGCGCACTTCGATCATCACCCCCTCGGCATGGGGCCGGGAGCTGACGCGGATCTCATTGCGATCCACCTGTCCCTCGGGGATGGCCTGCGCCGCGTTGACGAGCAGGTTCACCACCACCTGCCCGAGCCGGCTCTCGTTCGCCTCGACCACCAGCCGCTCCGAGAAGTCACACACCAGCCGCGCGCGGTGACGGATCTCATTGGAGGCCATGCGGATCGCCGTCTCCAGCACGCGGTGCACCTCCACGGGCCCTGGCCGCGCGTCCTCGTCCGCGCGCGAGAACAGCTTCAGCTGCCGGACGATGTCCCGGACGCGGCCCGCCCCGAGCTGGGCGTCGGCGATCAGCTTGCGCAGGTCGTCCTCGTGCGCTCCCAACCGGGGGAGCACTTCCGTCTCCACGTGACCCAGGGTGGCGATCGTATAGGCCAGCGGGTTGTTGATCTCATGCGCGATTCCCGCGGCGAGCGTCCCGAGCGAGGCCATGCGGTCCGACAACATCAGCCGCGCCTGCATCTGCTTGCGCTCGGTCAGATCCCTCACGATGCGGACCAGACCCGGCCGGCCATCGAACACCACGGGAGCCTGGGCGAACTCCACGGGGACGACCCCCCCGGTCTTGCGCACGAGGCGGACCTCTCCTGGCGACACCGGCTGCCCCGACTTCGCCCCCTCGCGGAGTCCGTGGAGGAGCTTCGACAGATCCTCCGGGTGGAAGAAGCGCTCCTCCAGCTCGGCCACCCGCCCCCCCACGAGCTCGTCCGGCGACGAGCACCCGAGCAACGTGAGGAGCGCCGGGTTGGCGTAGATGAGATGCTCGTCGTCCAACACGGCGATTCCATCGGGCAGTCGCTCGATGAGCTCCCGGAAGCCCGCATGGGATCGGTGCAGCTCCTCCATCGTGCGCGCGTGCTGGAGCGCATAACGGATGGAGCGATCCAGGAGCGTCGGTGTCAGCTGAGACTTCTCGAGGAAGTCAGCGGCCCCGGCCTCCATCGCCTGATGGTCGAGCGCGTCGTCCCCCTGCGAGGTCAGCAGGATGACCGGGCCACGCCACCCCCTGCGTCGCGCCTGCTCGAGCAGCTCGAGCCCGGTGATGGCCCCGAGGCGATGGTCGAGCAGGCACACGTCATGGCGCCCCGACGCCATCTCCGCGAGCGCCTGCTCGCAGGTCTGGGCCCACTCGAGCACCATCCTCCGGCGCGGCCCCACGGGCTCCAGCGCTTCACGTGTCAGGAGGTAGTCATCTTCATCATCTTCGACGAGCAGGACACGGATGGGACGCGAAGCATGTTCTGGGTCAGGCCGCATGGGGGACAATGGGCTCTCTCCACTCCAGGAAGCTCACCTGTCCGAGTGTTGCACGAGCGGTAGCGTGACGATGAAAGCCGCCCCCTCCCCGGGTGAGCTGTGTGCCGTGATGCTGCCGCCATGCCGCTCGGCGATCTTGCGGCAGATGGCCAGACCGATCCCCGTGCCCTCGTACTTGCTGGTGCGTCCGTGCAGGCGCTGGAACACGTTGAAGATACGGTCGATGTACTTCTCATCGAAGCCGATGCCGTTGTCCTGGACCACCAGCTCGCACCGGCCGGTCCTCGCATCCTCCGTGCCGTGGATGGAGATGGCGGGCGCCACGTCCTCCCGGCGGAACTTGAGGGCGTTGCTCACGAGGTTCTGCAGCAGCTGGCGCATCTGCATCGGGTCCGCCTCGAACACGGGCAGCGTGCCCAGGGTGATGGTCGCCCCCTCCTTCTCGATGGCCGCCTCGAGGTCCCCCACGACGTCGCGTGCGATCTCCGCCAGGTCCACGCGGGCGAAGGGTTGCGCCTTCGAGGCCACCCGGGAGAAGGAGAGCAGGTCGTCGATCAGCCGGCGCATGCGGGTCGACGCGCCATACATCCGCTCGAGGTAGCCGAGCCCCTCGGGGCCCAGCGCGGCGGCGGACGTGGCCTTCAAGCGCTCCCCGAAGGTCTGGATCTTCCGCAGCGGCTCCTGCAGGTCGTGCGAGGCCACGTACGCGAAGCTCTCCAGCTCGCGGTTGGACTGCTCCAGGCGCAGCTGGGTCCTCTTGAGGTCCGTGATGTCGGTGAGGATCACCGTGAAGCCGACGATCTCCTGGCCCACCTTGATGGGTCCCACCCGGGCCGCGTACCACTCGGCGCCCGTGTTGGCCGCGGGCCGGGCCTCGTAGCCGTCGGGCACCCCCGTGGCGAGCACCCGCTGGATGGCGGTGCGCGCGTTCTCCAACGACTCCGGGGCGATGAAGTCATAGAGGTTGGCGCCCACCACGTCCGCCACCGTCTGCCCGGGAATGGTGAAGTTGAGGAAGCGGATGCGCGCGTTCACATCACAGGTGAACATGATGTTCGGCGACTGCTCGATCAGCGCCTGGACGCCGAACGCATCCTCCACCCGGGTATGGCGCGTCGCGAGCTGGTCCGCCAGGTGGTTGAGGGCCTCGGCCAGCGGCGCCAGTGGACCCGCGGCGACGCGACACCGCGCGTGAGGCTCGTTCGCCGCCATCCTGGAGACCAGCGCGAGCAACTCCTCGAGCGTGGTCCCGTTCACGGGTGCGGTCGCGGGATTTTCGTTAGGTGGATGAACGCCCATCGGTGGCCTTTCGGCGCTCCATTCAGGCGAATCGTCCCCATCGCGAACCGCTGTCGTGGAGCAACCAGGACTCCCACAGCCAAGAAGATTTCAGGATATTTCGTATGTACACCTACCATAGCGGGTAAACATGTAAAGTGGTTGACACTTTACATGTCCGCACGTCCGCTGATCGGCGCACCGAGCGCCGCGCTCAGGTCCGGGAGCCCTGGGCGTAGGCCACCGCGAGCTGTCCCGCGAAGCGGGCGTTGTTCGTCAGCAGCGCGAGGTTGGCGCGCAGGGTCTTACCGCCGGTGCGCCGGGCCATCTCCGAGAGCAGGAAGGGCGTCACCGCCTTGCCGCGGATGCCCTGCCGGTCGGCCTCGGCCAGCGCGGAGGCGATGTGCAGCTCCACCTCGTTGCGCGGCAGCGACGTCTCCTCGGGCGGAGGCAGCGTGAAGAGGACACCGCCCTGCCCCAGCGTCTCGAAGCGCGCCCGGGCGACGCGCGCCGCCGCCACCGCGTCCTCCACCTGGTGCTCCAGCATCAGCCCGGACGAGCGGCTGTAGAAGGACGGCAGCTCGTCGGAGCCCACGCCGATGACGGGCACCGCGGCGCTCTCCAGCGCCTCCATCGTCTTGGGCAGGTCCAACACGGACTTGGCCCCGGCGCACACCACGGCCACCGGGAAGCGCGCCAGCGCCCAGATGTCCTGGGAGATGTCCAGGTGCTCGGCCACGCCCCGGTGCACGCCGCCGATGCCGCCGGTGGCGAAGACGCGGATGCCGGCCGCCGCGGCCAGCTCGCACGTGGCGCTCACGGTGGTGCCTCCGGTGGCGCCCCGGGCGATGGCCACGGCCAGATCCCTCGAGCCCAGCTTCAGCAGGCGCTCACGGCCCTCGGCGAGCCGGCGCATCTGGGGCTCCTCCAGGCCGATGAACACCTGCCCGTCCACCACGGCGATGGGCGCGGGCACGGCGCCCGCCCGGCGCACCGCCTCCTCGCACGCCCGCGCGGCCCCGAGGTTGTCCGGGTACGGCAACCCCTGCGCCACGACGCTCGTCTCCATCGCCACCAGCGGCGCGCCCTGCTCCTTCGCGCGCCGGACCTCTTCCGAATAACGCAAGTCCATGGGGGGGCATATACGCCACGGGCGGCCGGGCAGGACAAGCAAGGAGGCGCGAACCGTTGCTGGTGCACGCACCTGCTGTCCATTGCCAGCACAACCCGGGGGCTGTATGCCGCACTCGCCTTGAGCTCCCCGAGCACCACCGCCGCCGCCCCCGCTTCCGCCGACGCACCCCGCGTGATCTCCCTCTCGGATCTCGCGCTCGTCCTCGTCGTCATCATCTGGGGCACCAATTACACGGTGGTGAAGGAGGCGCTGGGCTCCTTCCCGCCGCTGGCCTTCATGGCGCTGCGCTTCGCGATCGCCGCGGCGGCCATGGCCGTGGTGCTCCACACGCGCGAGGGCTGGAAGCCCCTGCCCCGCTCCACCCTGCTCAAGCTCGTGGGGCTCGGGTTCGTGGGCAACACGCTCTACCAGCTCTGCTTCATCCTGGGCCTGTCCCACACCACCGCCGCCAACAGCGGGATGCTCACCTCGGGCACGCCCGTGCTGACGGCGCTCCTGGGCGCCGCGCTGGGCGTGGATCGGCTCCGCAAGCCGCTGGCGATGGGACTGGCGCTCGCGGTGCCGGGCATGCTGCTCATCGTCAGCGCCCGCGGCCCCGAGCTGGACGCGGCGACGCGCCAGGGCGACTTCCTCATCCTCGGCGCCTCGCTGTGCTGGGCGCTCTACACCGTGGGCATCCGCTCGCTCGGCGCCGAGCTGTCCGCGCTGCGCATCACCGCGCTCACGATGATCACCGGCGCGCCCGGCGTCATTCTCATGGGCCTGCCCTCGGTGATGGAGCTGAAGGTGGAGAGCATCGGCCCGGGCGCCTGGTCCGGCCTGGTGTACTCGGCGCTCATCCCGCTGGTGCTGGCCTATGTCGTCTGGAGCCGCAGCGTGCAGGCGGTGGGCAGCAGCCGCACGGCCATCTACAACAGCGGCACTCCGGTGGTGGCGGCCGTCACCGCGTGGCTCGTGCGCGGCGAACAGCCCACGGGGTTGCAGATCGCCGGCGCGGTGCTCGTCATCTGCGGCGTGCTCGTCAGCCGAAGACGCTGAGCCCTCGGGGACTCACGCGCGCCGCCGCGACACCGTGAGGCCGTAGTCCTCGATCTTCTTGTCCAGCGTGGGCCGGCTGATGCCCAGCATCCGGGCGGCGACGATCTTCTTCCCGCCCGCCGTGCGCAGGGCCTCGGCGATGGCGTCGCGCTCCAGCCGGGTGACGCGCTCCTGGAGGGTGAGCGACGAGGGCGCGGCACTGCCCTCCTGGATCTCCGGCGGCAGGTTCAGTGCGTGGAGCTGCGAGCCGGCGTGCACCAGCGAGAGCCGCTCGGCGAGCAGGCCCAGCTCGCGCACGTTGTGCGGCCAGTCGTAGTCCACGAGCAACCGCCGGGCCTCGGGGGTGAGCACGGGAGGCCCCTTCCGGGTGGCGCGCGCGCCCCGGGTGGAGAAGAGCTCGAAGAGCGTGGGGACGTCGGCGCGGCGCTCGCGCAGGGGAGGCACCTGCAGCTCGAGCCCCGCCAGCTGTCGGATCAGCGAGGCCTCCACCTCCCCTTTCGCGACGAGGGCCGACAGCGGGGTGCCCGCGGTGACGATGAGGCGGAAGTCCACGGGCTCCTCGCCGCCCTGTCGCGCCGGGGCCGTCTTGCGCGCGAGCAGCCGGGCGAGCCGCTCCGCCATGGCGCGCGGGAGGGCCTCCACGTGGAGCAGCACCAGCGTGCCCCCGTCCGCGACGAGCAGCGCCGAGGTCAGCGGGGGCTGGCCGGAGCCGCTGGAGCGTCCGAAGAGCACCTCTTCCAGGGAGGCCGCCGCGTCCCGGCAGTCCACCCGCACCAGGGGCCCCAGGGCCCGGGGCGAGCGCGAGTGGATGTAACTGGCGCACAGGGACTTGCCGCTTCCGGGCTCACCGGAGAGCACCACGGGCGCGGCGCTGGCGGCGGCGCGGCGGGCCTGCTCCACCAACTTGCGGAAGGGGCGCGAGTTGCCGGCCATGTCCACCCGGGGCGGCGCTCCGCCCGCGCGCGAGCGCACCGCCACATAGGCCTCGCCCGCGAGCCGTCCCAGCATGGCCGCCAGCTGCCCCTCCGCCTCGGTGAAGGGAGGCTCCGAGCGCTCCACGTACAACAACCCGAAGGGCTGCCCGCCCGAGGCCACCAGCGGTGAGCACAGGGCCTGGTCCGAGCGACCCTGCTCGGAGCGCTCCAGGGCGATGAGGGCCATGTCGCGAGGCACCTCCACGGAAGGCGCACCCACCACGGCCGCGGTGAGCAGCCCCTTGATGCTGCCGAGGAGCGCGGCGGCCGCGTCCGCGTGCAGCGCGTGCAGCGCCTGCTCCGCGGCGTGCCGCAGCACCATGGCCTCGCTGGTGGCGCCCAGCAGCGCCGTCCCCGCCGAGTACAGCGCCGCCTCCGCGCCCACGTGCGGCAGCACCTCCTCGATGGGGCGGTGACTCGCCTCGCCCGGGGCCGAGCCCACCAGCGAGGCCGCGCCAGGCGGCTCCACGAGCACCGTCGTCTTGCCCACCTGGACGCGATCGCCGGCGTGGAGCACCACCTCGCCGGAGATGCGCTCGCCATTGACCGCCGTGCCGTTGCGCGAGCCCAGATCGGACAGGCGCACCTTGCCGTCCACCACGGCGAAGCGCGCGTGGCGGCGGGACACCTGGTCGTCCTCGGGGAGGGGAATCTCACACGAGGGGCTGCGGCCGATCGTCGCCTCCGCGAGGACCTCGTAACGCAGGCCGGCGGCGGGGCCGGAGAGGAGCAACAGGGCGGGCATGGGGGGCCGCGATGCTACACCGGGCCTCTACATCGGGCGTTCGGCATTCAGCAGGGCGCGGACCTCTTCCTCGTCCAGGGTGCGACCTTCGCGGCTGAGTGCCAGTGCGTTGATCTCCGACTCGGGCACCTCGACGTGGGCGCCCTTGCGCCACTCGGTGGTGTGGACCGCCCCGTCCACCAGGCGGCCGACCACGACGCCGTCGTCCCAGGAGAGCACCTCCATCCACAGCTGCTCCGTCACCGTGTTGCCTTCCGGGTGGGTCTCGAAGGAGGAGCGCACCACGAAGGTGAGCGGCTCCATCAGTCCCCGGCGCAGGAAGCGCGCCTTGAAGGCCGGCAGGAGCACCTGGGTCTCCTGTTGCATGGACTCGGTGCGCTCGGTCGGCTCCTGGGCGAAGCGCTCCCGGAAGGGCCGCAGCAGCTCCGCGGTGTTGTGCCGCCCCTGAGGCGACACCACGGTGAGGAACAGGCCCTCATGGCCCTCGAAGGCCTCCAGCGGCACCCCGAGCAGGTTCGTGCGCGCCTCCTCCGAGGGCACCAGCATGAAGGTCTGCCCCTCGCTGGTCCCCATCTCCGTGCGCAGCGCCGGCACCTGCCCGAAGGCCAGGTCCGTGCACAGCTCGTGGAGGAAGGCCTCGGCGGGCAACAGGTCCTGCTCGCCCAGGTGGAAGATCTCCAGATCCCTCGCGCCGAACTTCTCCATGCCGTGCGAGTGCACCCACAAGGGGGTATCCCCCTCGATGACCTCCACGGCGTGGAGGTTGACGTGGTCGCGGATGTCGAAGTCCAGCTCGGTGATCTCCGACACGTCCTCGGCCTCGTGGACCTTGGACGAGGTGATGTCCACCAGCACGCCCTCCGAGTGCAGCAGGAGGATTCGGGCGCACATCAGCGCGACGAAGACGGGCACGGTGGGCTGGGGCGTGCCCACCTCGAAGGCGAAGCGGTAGAAGCCGCGGGCGCTGCCGAGCGCCGACAAGGCGGGCTCGCTGCCGGAGAACAGGTCCGAGGTCCACTCCTGGGGGGTGGGCCGCTGCTCGTAGACGACCTCGACGCGGACGCCCTCGGCCTCCACGTTGAAGCCCTGGCCGTCCTGTCCGGGGAGGAAGGTCATGTCCTCGGATTCGAAGGAGGCGCGCAGCGCTTCCAGGGACACCGGCGAAGCGCGAGCGCTGGCGACGAGGTAGACCTCCTTCACAGGTGCTTCTCGATCTGTCGGAACAGGTCCACGCGATCCACCAGGTTCGTCAGATAATCCAGCTTGTCCGTCGGGAGAACGAGGACGGGGGACAACTTGTAGCCAGTGAACCATTCCTCGTACAGGCCGTTGAGCCGTTTGAGGTACGAGGTGGGGATGTCCTGCTCCATCTCCCGGCCGCGCAGGCGGATGCGCTGGCGCAGGGTCCTCACGGGGCAG
This sequence comes from Archangium violaceum, assembly GCF_016887565.1. Classification (NCBI taxonomy): domain Bacteria; kingdom Pseudomonadati; phylum Myxococcota; class Myxococcia; order Myxococcales; family Archangiaceae; genus Archangium; species Archangium violaceum. Next base: position 5,566,574 of record NZ_CP069396.1, on the reverse strand, counting down.
CGCAGGTAGATCATCAGATCCGGCGGGGCGAGCGTCTCGGAGAAGGACGCGTAGAGCTCGCGGTACATGCCCCAGTCGCGCTTGTCGATGTAGCGCTGCCGGAAGAGGTTCTTGGCGAAGATCTCCGCGTCCTCGTACAGGGTGCGATCCTGCAGGGCCGTGCCCGGCGAGCGCTCGAGCTGGCGGTGGAGGCGGAACTTGGCCGTGAGGAAGAAGAGCTGGGAGCGGAACGCCCAGGTCTTCATGTCCTTGTAGAAGTCGGCGAGGTAGGGATTCTCCTCATTGGGTTCGAAGAAGGGAGTGAGGCCGTACTTCCGGCAGAGGAAGGACGTGAGCTCCGTCTTCCCGGCCCCGATGTTGCCCGCGATCGCGATGAACTTCTTCCTGGCCAAGGCACCCCGCTTGTACCCCCACCGGGCGACACACACCAGAGACAAGGTGGCATGGTACATACGGAACAGAGACCGGAGGCTCCAACTGTTCAGGCGTTTCCGGTGGGACAGCGGGCCAGGGCCCCGTGGTGGGCTGCCCGTAGGACGAAGCTGAGGTCGCTAGGATGCTCCGTAACCTGTTGTGCATAGTGGTCGCGGTGGTCGCCACCGCCATCTTCTTCCCCATGACCGTGGTGGTGGCGCTCGTCACCCTGGATCCGGGGGCCACGGTGTGGGTGGCACGTCGGCTGTGGTCGCCCATCCTCATCCTCACGGGCGGGGCGCGCGTGGTGGTGACGGGCCAGGAGAACGTGGACCCCAAGCGGCCCACCATCTACGTCTCCAACCACCAGTCCACGCTGGACATCCCCATCCACTTCGTGACGGTGCCGGTGAACTTCCGCTACGTGGCCAAGCACCAGCTCAAGTACGTGCCGCTCATCGGCTGGTACCTGTGGATGGCCGGGCACATCTTCGTCAACCGGGGCAGGCGCGAGAAGGCGATCGCCTCGCTGGATGACGCGGCGCGGAAGATCCGCGGCGGCACGAGCGTGTTCCTCTACCCCGAGGGCACGCGCTCGGACGACGGCCGCGTGCTGCCCTTCAAGAAGGGCCCCTTCGCGCTGGCGCTCAAGTCCCGCGTGCCCGTGGTGCCCATCACCATCGAGGGCTCCGGCAGGGTGATGCCGAAGAACTCCTGGAACATCCAGCCCGGCCCCGTGTACGTGAAGATTGGCAAGCCCATCGACACCACGGCGTTCGCCGAGGATGACCGCGAGGGGCTGGCCCGGGCCGTCCGAGACGTCATCATCGCGCAGAGCCTCGAGCTGGGCGGCAAGGGAGGCGATCCCGAGCGCGCCGTCGCCGCCGTCGGTATCGAGGGCGATTCCCGCGCCCGCAGCGCCTCCTGAGGAGACCGTTTCCCCGTGCGACTTCCCCCCTCCGACTCCCGCCGCCCGCCGCGCCGTCTCACCACCTGGGCCGGAGTGGCCGTGCTGGGCCTGGGCCTCGCCACCGGCTGCGGCCATGGCACCGCCGCCGAGCGCCCCCTCGAGCCGCGCGACCAGGCCCGCGCCTACCTGGCGAAGAACCAGCCCGAGCGCGCCGTGCCGCTGCTGGAGGCCGAGCTCGCCCGGGCTCCGGAGGACCTGGCGCTGGCGCGGGCCCTCACCGAGGCCCAGGTGAAGGCGGGCCACACGGACGCGTGGATCGCCGAGCTGCAGCGCCGCAATGCCCAGGGGGAGCGGGCGGTGAACCACTACATGCTGGGCCTGGCGTACTTCTCGCGGGCCTCGGACGCGGGGAGCCCGGCGGTGGCGGCCTTCGAGCGGGCCCTGGCGATGAAGCCGGACGAACCCGAGTTCCACTACCGGCTGGGGCTCGCCCGGTTGGAGTCCGAGCAGTACGCGGAGGCGGTGGGTCCGCTGCGCCGGGCGGCCGAGCTCGCCCCGGAGCGCGCCGGCATCCGCCTGCCGCTGGCCAAGGCGCTGCACCACACGGGGGACTCGGCGGGGGCGGTGAAGGCCCTGGGCGCGCTGGTGAAGAGGGAGCCGAGCCCCTCCGAGGTGGCCAGGGCCCGGGCGCTGATGGATCAGATCGCCGATCCCTTCGCGCGCTTCCCCAAGGCGGCCGAGCCGAAGCTGGAGGAGGCCATGCGCTACCTCCAGGAGCTGGACGCGCCGCACCCGGCCATCGTGAACTTCGAGGAGATCCTCCGGGACTACCCGGACCTGGCGGTGGTGCACGCGCTGCTGGGGCTGGCGTGGCAGCGGCTGGACGACGCGGGCCGGGCGGTGGAGGAGTTCAAGCGGGCGATCGAGCTGGCGCCCGAGGACGGCAAGAACCACTTCTACCTGGGCGAGCTGTACCTGGCGCGGCAGAGGCCGGAGGCGGCGAGGCCGTACCTGGAGAAGGCGGTGGAGCTCAACCCGCTGCTGGACACGGCGTGGTTCCGGCTGGGGGACCTCCACCTGGAGCGCAAGGACCTGAAGGCGGCGGGAGAGGCCTTCCGGGTGCTCACCCACCTGCAGCCGGACGCGGTGCCGCCGAGGGGCAAGTTGGCGCTGGTGCTCCAGCTGGAGGGCGACTGGGCGGGCGCCGAGCGCGAGCTGATGCAGGTGGTGGAGAAGGATCCGGAGAACCTCGAGTTCACGCTGCGGCTGGGCATCCTCTTCACCGAGCAGGCGAAGCAGTCCTCGAAGCCCGAGGAGCGCCGGGTAGCGGCCGAGAAGGCGGAGCGCTGGCTGCGCAAGGTGCTGGAGGCCCAGCCGGAGAACGTGATGGCGTCCCGGGCGCTGCAGCAGCTGAAGACTCCCGGCCAGTAGCCAGCGGGAGCCCGGGCCTTCTACACTGGGGGCCCGATGAGTGAAGGTGCCAACAAGCCCCAGCAGCCGGCGCGCGGGACTCCGTCGTCGTCGAACGTGCCGCGCGTGTCGCAGACCAACCTGCGTGTGATGAGTGCCACGCGAGCGGCGCCCCTGCCAAAGGACAAACAGCAGGAGGCACTCAGCCAGCGGCTGAAGTCCGAGTCCGCCAACGTGGCCCTCAACGCCGTCTCCGTCGTGAAGGAGAAGGTGGACGAGTTCCGCCAGCAGGACCGCTTCTTCAAGTACAAGGCCTTCATCGTGGCCGGCTGGGTCCTGCTCTCGATGCTGACCGTCGGCGCCACCTGGGCCCGGGGCACGAAGGACACGGGAGACTTCGGCGCCAAGCTCGTTCCAGTCACCAGCCGCTCCTCGGTGACGATCATGAACAAGAGCGAGGAGCCCTGGCTGGACGTCCTCGTCATCATCAAGGACAGGAAGGGCGCGGAGTGGCGTGCCTCGGTGGCTCGCGTGGAGCCGGCCAAGGAAGTCACCATCAGCCCCAAGCAGCTGCTGGGAGCCGATGGCCGGGCGGCGCCCGCGGATATCGGCATCGTGGGTGTGGAGATGCGCACCTCCGAGGGCCGCGCCGTGCTGCTCGAGAACGGCAAGAACCTCACCCAGGACGAGTAGTAGCCCCGAGGGGCGTCGAGGGCTCCCCGGGAGCCCTCCGCTCCACGAGCCCATGACAGGCCCCAGAAAGCGCGAAAGCGCCCTTCCCAGGGGGAAGGACGCTTCCGTGCACTACCTACCCTACCGACGGGAGTGGACTACCCCTCCGTCTTGGGCTCCGTGGCCTGAGCGGCGCCCTCGGTGCCCTCGGGCTGAACGGCCTTGGCGGGACGATCCACCAGCTCCAGCAGGGCCATCTCGGCGCCGTCACCCTTGCGGAAGCCGAGGCGCACGATGCGGGTGTAACCGCCCGGGCGATTGGCGTAGCGGGTCTTGTACTCGCTGAACACCTTCTGGAGGATGGCGCGGTTGCGAACCGTCCGCTCCGCGAGGCGCACGTTGGCCAGACCACCGCGCTTGCCGAGGGTGATGATGCGCTCGGCGAGGGCCCGGGCCTCCTTGGCCTTGGGCAGCGTGGTGCGGATGGCCTCGTGCTCGAGCAGCGAGGTGACCATGTTGTGGAGCATCGCGAGCCGGTGGCTCGTGGTGCGGTGGAGCTTCCTCTGTCCGACCTTGTGACGCATGGGCTGACTTTCCGGGTCCGGGGAGGACCCACCACTCCGGCCGTATGAGGTACCGGGTGGGAAGGATGGAACCGGCACGGGCTCCACCGTTGCTGTGTTGGGCCTGGTGAGGCCCCCTCCTCCCGCGAGGCATGCGGCAGTGCCGCCCCGTGGGAGGAGGTGCTGCGGAAACGACTAGGCCTTGGGAGCGCCCGGGGGCACCGCGGCCGCACCGGCGGCGGCCGCCGCCGCACCAGCACCCGGAGCGGGAGCGGGCGGAGGGGTCTTCGGAGGCCAGTTCTCCAGCTTCATGCCGAGCGACAGGCCCATCTCCGCGAGGATCTCCTTGATCTCCTTCAAGGACTTGCGGCCGAAGTTCTTGGTCTTGAGCATCTCGGCCTCGGTGCGCTGCACCAGGTCGCCGATGGTCTTGATGTTGGCCTGCTGCAGGCAGTTGGCCGAGCGAACGGAGAGCTCCAGCTCGTCGACGGAGCGGAAGAGGTTCTCGTTGAGCTTGGCCTCCTCCTTGGGAGCCTCGACGGCCACGGGCTCCTCGGTCTCGTCGAAGTTGACGAAGACCGTGAGCTGCTCCTTGACGATCTTGGCCGCGTAGGCCACGGCGTCCTGCGGGGTGACGGAGCCGTCCGTCCACACCTCGAGGGTGAGCTTGTCGAAGTCGGTGACCTGGCCGACGCGGGCGTTGGTCACCTGGTAGTTCACCTTGCGGATGGGCGAGAACAGCGAGTCGATGGGGATGGTGCCGATGGGCGAGCCCGCCACCTTGTTGGAGTTTGCCGGCACGTAGCCACGACCGCGGCGGCAGGTGAGCTCCATGCGGACCTTGCCACCCTCGGAGATGGTGCAGATGTGGTGACCCGGGTTGAGGATCTCCACGTCCTGGTCGGCGATGATGTCACCGGCCTTCACGTCCTTGGGGCCCTCGGCCTCGATGCGGAGCGTCTTCGGCTCGTTCGTGTGCATCCGGAGGAGGACTTCCTTCAGATTCAGCACGACGTCCGTGACGTCCTCGGCCACCTCGGGGATCGTGGTGAACTCGTGGTCCACGCCCTCGATCTTCACCGTGGTGATGGCGGCGCCCTGCAGGGACGACAGCAGCACGCGGCGCAGCGAGTTGCCCAGCGTGGTGCCGAAGCCACGCTCGAGCGGCTCGGCGACGAACTTGCCGTAGGTGGGGGACAGCGAGTCCTGATCGACCTCGAGCCGACGTGGCTTGATGAGGTCGCGCCAGTTCTTCGCAATGAAAGAGTCAGCCATGTCCGTGTACTCCTCATGCCGTGCGCCACCACCGACTTACCCGCCGGATGACGGGAGGATGGGCACGTGGGGTTCTTGGATGAACGGCCCGGCCCGGAGTTGCTCGGGGAGGGCCGGTAGAAGCACGACGCCCCGGCGGTGAGGCCAGGGCGCGTACGACAGCTCCAGCGGCAGCACGCCCAGCAGGTGGGCGAGCCAGGCCAATTACTTGGAGTAGAGCTCGACGATGAGCTGCTCCTGGATCGGCATGGTGAGGTCCTCGCGGTTCGGAGCGGTGCGCACCGTGCCCTTGAAGGACTTCTTGTCCAGGTCGATCCACTGCGGCACGCCGCGGCGGTCCACGGTCTCCAGCGCCTCGGAGATGCGGAGGATCTTCCGGCTCTTCTCGGCCACCTCGATGGTGGCGCCCGGCTTCACGGCGAAGGACGGGATGTTGACCCGCTTGCCGTTGACCGTGAAGTGACCGTGACGCACCAGCTGGCGGGCCTCGGCGCGGGTGTCCGCGAAGCCCATGCGGAACACCACGTTGTCCAGGCGCAGCTCAAGCTGCTGCAGGAGGTTCTCACCGGTCTTGCCCTTGGCGGCGGAGGCGCGGTGGTAGTAGCCGCGGAACTGGCTCTCGAGCAGGCCGTACATGCGCTTGACCTTCTGCTTCTCGCGCAGCTGCACGCCGTAGCCAGAGAACTTCACGCGACCCTGGCCGTGCTGGCCGGGGGGATAGGGACGCCGCTCGATGGCACACTTGTCCGTGTAGCAGCGGTCACCCTTCAGGTACATCTTCAGGTTCTCACGCCGGCAGATGCGGCAGGCGGAGGCGGTATAACGGGCCACGATGCTTCTCCGTGTAAAGGTGGTCTGGGGCCGCTCCCGCGAGGAGAGCGGCCCGGAATGGAACTAGACGCGGCGGCGCTTGGGCTGACGGCAGCCGTTGTGCGGGATGGGCGTCACGTCGCGGATGAGCGAGATCTTCAGGCCGGCGGCGGCGAGCGCGCGCAGGGCGGACTCACGGCCAGCTCCCGGACCCTTCACCAGCACCGTCACGTTCTTCAGGCCGTGCTCCATGGCCTTGGCCGCGGCGTCACCGGCGGCCACCTGGGCGGCGAACGGCGTCGACTTGCGGCTGCCGCGGAAACCGCGGGCGCCGGCGGAGGACCAGGAGATCACGTTCCCGGACACGTCCGTGATCGTGATGATGGTGTTGTTGAACGTGGACTGGATGTGGACCACGCCGTTGAGGATGCTCTTCTTGCCCTTCTTGCCCTTCTTGCGCGCGGCAGCGGCAGGGGCCTCGCCGGTCGCGGGGGCCGCCTCGGTCGCCGCGGGCGCGTTGGTCTCTTCAGCCATGGAACTCGTTGCTCCTGGAGGTAGGTGATCGACGCCGGCTCCTCATGGAACCGGCGCAGGTGGAAGAACTAGCGAGCGCCCGCCGCCGGCTTGGCGCGCACGATGCCGCGCTTGGGACCCTTGCGGGTACGCGCGTTGGTGTGCGTCCGCTGGCCGCGAACCGGCAGACCCTTGCGGTGACGCAGACCCCGGTAGCAACCCAGGTCCATCAGCCGCTTGATGTTCATGGTCACCTCGCGACGGAGGTCACCTTCGACCTTGTAGTTGGTCTCGATGAGGTCGCGGATCTTCCGCGTCTGCTCCTCGGTGAGATCCTTGGTCCGGGTGGCGAGGTCGATCCCCGCGGCCACGATGATGTCGTGGGCGGACTTGTTGCCGATCCCGTAGATGTACTGCAGCGAGATCACCGCGCGCTTGTTGGGCGGGAGGTCGATGCCGGCGATACGAGCCATCTTCGTCGTTCCTTCTGGGTGGAGTTGGTCTGGAGCTCAGTCCCTGGGGGACTCAGCCCTGGCGCTGCTTGTGCCGGGGGTTGGAGGCGCAGATGACGCGCACGATGCCCTTGCGGCGGACAACCTTGCACTTGTCGCAGATCTTCTTGACGGACGCCCGAACCTTCATGGCGGTACTTCCCTTCCTTCGCTTTTAGAAAAGAAAAGCCTCGAGGGCCTGTCCGCCATTCCGCGGAACCAGGCCCCTGCTACTTCGCTCGGTAGGTGATGCGGCCCCGGGTCAAGTCATACGGGGACAGCTCCACCTTCACCTTGTCGCCCGGGAGGATTCGGATGAAGTGCATCCGCATCTTGCCCGAGATGTGCGCGAGCACCTTGTGGCCATTGTCCAGCACCACGCGGAACATCGCGTTCGGGAGGGGCTCCATGACCGTCCCCTCGACTTCAATGGAATCATCCTTCGGCAATCAGATAACCCTCTTGCGGACCACCTGAACACTGGAAGCGCGGCGGGATAACACTTTGGTCCTGAAGTGGCAAGCATCCTCGCGCTGAAAACCCCGAAATTCTACGAACTCCCTGCGTACACCCTTGTATTCCACACTCCCACCCAGCCTGGCGCCGGGTGAGGACTTCCCGCCCCCCTTCGGTGATGAGCACCCGAATGCTCCAAGTACGCGGAAAGCTTGATGTCGAGGAGATCGGCTGTCCAGTCATCGCCGAGGAGGTCCACCTCATCCGTGCCCTGGTTCACCATGAGCTCGGCGGGGAGGACCATTCCTGGACGAACGCCGGGCACGCACTCCGCGCGCCCGGCCCTTGCCTGGTGGCCCGCTGGTATACGGGCGCTCAGGCCTTGCCCATCGCCTTCTTGATATCCGCGTAGACGCCCTCGGGCGACCCTACACCGTCGATGCTCTTGAGCAGCCCACGTTGCGCGTAGAACTGCTTCAGGGGAGCCGTCTCCGCGTCGTACTTCTTCAAGCGCTTCTCAACGACCTCGGCCTTGTCATCCTCGCGCTGCACGAGGCCCGTGCCGTCCTTGTCGCAGAAGCCTGCCCGCTTCGGCGGGCTCTGGTAGACGTGGTAGACGGCCCCGCAGCTGGGGCAGGAGCGGCGCCCCGAGCCGCGCTCGATGAGCTTCTCGTGCGGCACCTCGAGGGACACCACCGCGTCGATCTTCTTGCCCAGCCGGGCCAGCATGCGCTCAAGCGCCTCGGCCTGGGGCGTGGTGCGAGGAAAGCCATCCAGGATGAAACCGTTGGCGCAGTCCGGCTCCTTCAGGCGCTCCTCCACGATGCCGATGACGATCTCGTCCGGCACGTAGGCACCGGCGGCCATCAACGGCCCGGCCAGCTTGCCCATCTCCGTGCCCTCACGAACCGCCTTGCGGAGGATGTCACCCGTGGAGATCTGCGGAATCTTGAACTCCGAGTACAGCATCTTCGCCTGGGTGCCCTTCCCCGCGTTCGGAGGGCCAAACAGGATGAGGTTCATGTATTCCTCTCAGCTCGTCAGGAAGGAGCGCGCCGGGGGCCACGGCGAACATGCCCCCCACGCCGCTCTCACACCCCTGGAACGACGAGGCGCCCCTCCCCGGGGTGAGGGGGAGGAGCGCCCGAGAACGACTTCCTCGCTCAGGCCGCCACGCGGACCCGGCCGCGGATACGGGGGCCGCGCGGACCGGCGAAGCCCTCGTAGTTGCGGCTGATGAGGTGGCCCTCGATCTGCTGCACCGTGTCCAGCGCCACGCCCACGACGATCAGCAGCGCCGTGCCGCCGAAGGTGAAGTTGACGCCCAGCATGTTGCTGATGATGGACGGAATCACACAGATGGCGGCCAGATACAGGGCGCCACCGAAGGTGATGCGGTTGAGCACGCCCTCGATGAAGTCCGCCGTCTGCCGGCCCGGACGGATGCCCGGGATGTAGCCGCCCTGCTTCTTGATGTTGTCCGCCACGTCGTCCGGCCGGAAGGTCAGCGCCGTGTAGAAGTAGGAGAAGAAGATGATGAGCAGGACGAAGATGCCGTTGTAGACCCAGGGGCTCGACTCGATGCTGCGCTGGATGCCCTGCAGGAAGGGGAACCAGGTGCCCAGCGTGGCCGGGAAGGACAGCAGCGCGCCGGCGAAGATGGGCGGGATGACGCCCGAGGTGTTCACCTTCATCGGGAAGTACGTGGCCTGTCCGGCGAACATGCGCCGGCCGGCCATGCGCTTGGCGTACTGCACCGGGATGCGCCGCATGCCGCGCTCGACGTAGACCACCACGCCGACGACCAACACCATGAAGAGCAGCAGGGCCGCCACGGCCGCCATGCTGACGACCTCCTGCTGGACCAGGTCCAACAGCGTCTTGCCGCTGGGCAGCAGGCCGGACACGATGCCCGCGAAGATGATGAGCGAGATGCCGTTGCCGATGCCGCGCTCGGTGATGCGCTCACCCAGCCACATGATGAACGCGGTGCCCGCCGTCAGGCTGATCACCGTCATGAAGGTGAACCAGACGTTGTCGTTGGGGACGACCACCTGGTTGAAGCCGGACTGGCCCGCGTCGCTGCGGCCCAGCGAGGCCAGCCAGCGCGAGATACCGACACCCTGGACGATCGACAGCGCGATGGTGCCGTAGCGGGTGTACTGGTTGATCTTCTGCCGGCCGCCGGCGCCCTCCTTCTGCAGCCGCTCGAGGCTGGGCACCACCACCGCCAGGAGCTGGATGATGATGGAGGCGGACACGTACGGCATGATGCCCAGACCGAAGATGGACATCTGGTTCAGGGCGCCGCCGGAGAACAGATTGAAGAGCGAGAACAGGCCGCCCGACTGGCGCTGGGCGTCCATGAACGCGTTCATCGCCGCCCGGTCCACGCCAGGCGTGTTGATGAAGATGCCGATGCGGTACACCGCGAGCAGCATCAGCGTATAGATGAGCCGGCTGCGCAGCTCCGCGATGCGGAAGACGTTGACGAAGGCGTTCAGAGCCACGTGGGATCCATCCCCCAGAAAGGTTTCAGCCAGAACAACAGCGCCCCTGTCCGAATTCGGAAAGGGGCGCGGAATCCTACACGGATGGAAAGGCGCGCACCACTAAGAGTGTAACGCGCCCTACCCTCACGACTTCTTGGCCTGCTTGACGCCCTTGCCGGAGTGGGCCTTGGCCGCGGACTCCGGCTTGTGCGCCACCAGGGGGAGCTCCTCCACGGAGCCGCCCGCCTTCTCGATCGCCTCGCGGGCGGTCGCCGAAAGCTTGTGCGCCCGAACGGAGAGCTTCTTGGAGAGGGTGCCGTTGCCGAGCACCTTCACGCCGTCGTAGCGGCCCTTCACCAGGCCCCGGGACTCCAGCGCGGCCACGTCCACCGTGGCGCCCGCGTCGAACCCCTCGAGGTCCGACAGGTTCACCACCGCGTACACGGTGCGGTTGGGGGAGATGAAGCCGAACTTCGGCAGCCGGCGCTGCAGGGGGCTCTGACCGCCCTCGAAGCCCTCGAAACGCATGTTGCCGCTACGGGCCTTCTGGCCCTTGCCACCGCGGCCGGCCGTCTTGCCCAGGCCGCTACCCTGGCCGCGGCCCACCCGCTTCTTGCGGTGCCACGAGCCCTCAGGGCGCTTCAGGTTATGGAGCGTAGTCGCCATTGTCTGAACCCTCTCGCACTAGGCCTTCGCGGCCTGGGCATTCCGGGCGCGCGCGGCGTCCCGGGCCCGAATCTTCCGAGGCTTGCGGCGGGAAGGCTTGGGAGCATCACCCTGCACCGTCTCGGACGTCACCAGGTGACGCACCTTGTTCACCATGCCGCGAACCGCCGGCGTGTCCTGAAGCAGCCGCTCGTCACCGAACTTCTTCAGCCCGAGGCTCCGGATCGTCGCGATCTGATCCTCGGACGAGCCCGAGAAGCTCTTCGTCAGCTTGACCTTGAGAGCCATGATTAACCCCTCGCCTCTTCGGACTTCTGGGGACCCACGTCCTTGCCACGCAGGCGCGACACCTGCTCCGGCGAGCGCAGGTTCTTCAGGCCCGCCACGGTCGCCTTGAGCACGTTGTGGGGATTCCGCGAACCCTGGCTCTTGGTCAGGATGTTGCGGATGCCCGCCGCCTCGAGAACCGCGCGCACCGCGCCACCGGCGATGACGCCCGTACCCTCACCGGCCGGCTTCAGGAGCACCCAGCCCGCGCCGAAGTGCCCGAGCACCTCGTGAGGGATGGTGTGACCCTGCAGCGGGACGCGGAAGAGGTTCTTCTTCGCGTTCTCGCCACCCTTGCGGATGGCCTCGGGAACCTCGTTGGCCTTGCCCAGGCCGACGCCCACATGACCGGCGCCATCGCCCACCACCACCAGGGCGGCGAACGAGAACCGCCGGCCGCCCTTCACCACCTTGGCGACGCGGTTGATGTTCACCACGCGGTCGGTGAGGTCGAGATCGTTCGGATTGATCGGAGTTGCCACTTGGGAACTTCCTTATTCGAAAGGTTTCTAGAACTTCAGCCCGCCCTCACGCGCGGCATCCGCCACGGCGGCGATGCGCCCGTGGTACGGGAAGCCGTTGCGGTCGAACACCACCGCGTTCACGTTGGCCGCCTTGCACTTCTCCGCGATCAGAGCGCCCACGCGCTTGGCCTCGGCCTTCTTGTCGCCCTCGTCCTTGCCCTTGAGCTCCTTGGAGAGCGACGAGGCGAAGGCCAGGGTGCGGCCCGTGGTGTCGTCCACCACCTGGGCGTAGATGTGCTTGAGGCTCTTGTAGACCGTGAGCCGCGGGCGCTCGGTGGTACCCGAGATCTTCCGGCGGATGCGGTCCTTCCTCTTGAGGCGCGGATCGAGCTTGTTCGACATGGATGATTCCTTCTCCGTCCGGCGGTGATGGGGAATTCCACCGCCGGATGATTGCGCGGCCCCTCAGGGAGCCGCGCGGTTGGGTGTTCACTCCGACTAGGTGGTGCCGGTCTTGCCTTCCTTGCGGCGGATCTTCTCGGTGGCGTACTTGATGCCCTTGCCCTTGTACGGCTCGGGCGGGCGCAGCGCGCGGATCTTCACCGCGGCGGCCCCGAGGGCCTCCTTGTCCGCTGACCGCAACGTCAGACCCAGCGTGGGCAGACCGTCCTCGGTGCGGGCGGCCTTGTCGACCTCGGCCGTGACGCCCTCGGGCAGGTTGAACACCACAGGGTGCGAGTAACCCAGCGAGAGGTTGACCGTCTTGCCCTTCACCTCGGCGCGGAAACCGACGCCGCGGATGTCCAGGCGACGCTCGAAGCCCGTCGACACGCCCTTGGCCGCGTTGGCCAGCAGCGTGCGGGTCAGGCCGTGGAGGCTGCGGGCCTCGCGCGAATCGTTCTCGCGCTCGACCGTCACCTCGTTGCCGGCGATCTTCACCTTCACGCCGGTGGCGGGCAGCTGGACGACCATCTTGCCCTTGGGACCTTCGAAACTGACCTGGCGGCCCGAAACAGTGGCCTTCGTCTTGTCCGCCAGCTTGACCGGAAGCTTTCCAATCCGACTCATGATTCCCTCGTGCGGTGAGTCCAGGTCGCGGCGCGAGCCGCGGCACCCGGACTGCTGGCTAGTAGACGGTGCAGAGCAGCTCGCCGCCGACCTTCTGCTTGCGAGCCTCGGTGTCCACCATCACGCCTCGGGACGTGGACAGGATGGAGATGCCCAGACCGCCGAGCACCTGGGGGATCTCACGCGAGTTGGTGTACCGGCGCAGACCAGGCTTGGAGATGCGGCGGATGCCGGTGATGGCGGGAGCGCGGTCTTGGCCGTACTTCAGCTGGACGGAGATCTCGCTCTGCGGCTTGCGCTCGTGAACGGTGTAGTCCCCGATGAAGCCCTCGGACTTGAGGACCTTGATGATCTCGAGCTTGAGGTTCGAGTGGGGGATGACGACCTTGTCGTGCCGCGCGCGCGAACCGTTGCGCAGGCGGGTCAGCATGTCGCCGATGGGATCGTTGACGACCGACATGAATGGCTACCTTCCGTGCGGAGCGGCCTGGCCGCCTCCGCGTTCGCAACCGCCGCGCCTGCCGGGCCCATCCCGGGGGTTCGCCACGAATTGCCATGCACACACTGCATTCGGTCCACCCGCTCGCGGGCGGACCAGGCTTCCCGGCCTCCTGTCAGGGACCGGGATGCCCGCGTCCGACTACCAGGACGACTTGGTGACGCCGGTGATCTCGCCGCGGAGCGCGCGGTGCCGGAAGCAGATACGGCACATGTTGAACTTCCGCAGGAACGCGCGGGGCCGGCCGCAGAGCGGGCAGCGGTTGTACGCGCGGACGGAGAACTTCGGCTTGCGCTTCGCCTGGGCGATCTTCGAGAGCTTGGCCATGGATGCGGATCCTCTTACGTGCGGAACGGCATGCCGAAGTGACGCATCAGCGCCAGCCCCTGCTCGTCGTTCTTCGCGGTGGTGACGAAGCTGATGTTGAGCCCCTTCACCTTCTCGATCTGGTCGTAGTTGATTTCCGGGAAGATGATCTGCTCGCGAACGCCGAGCGTGTAGTTACCATTCCCGTCGAAGGCCTTGGGGGACACGCCCTTGAAGTCACGCACGCGCGGCAGGGCCACGGTGATGAGGCGGTCCAGGAACTCGTACATGCGGTCGCCGCGCAGGGTGACGGCACAACCGATCGCCTGGCCCTGGCGCAGCTTGAAGTTCGCGATGGACTTGCGGGCGCGGGTCACCACGGGCTTCTGGCCGGTGATGGCACCCAGCTGGTCCACGGCGGACTCAAGGATCTTGTTGTTGGCGAGCGCCTCGCCCAGACCCATGTTGACGACGATCTTCTCGAGGCGGGGAACCTGCATGGGGTTCTTCAGCCCGAGGTCCTTCATCAGCGCGGGGACGCCTTCCTTGCGGAAGCGCAGCTTGAGACGCGCCGGCTTGGACTCGAGACCTTCCTCGATGTTCGCCGCGAAGCCTGCCTTCTTGAGCTCTTCCTTCTTGCGGCCCTTCTTCTCCTTCTTCGGAGCCGCTTCCTTCTTCTCTTCAGCCATCGTCTGACCCTCTGCTTCGGAGCGCCGTCGTGGACCCAGTGCGCCGATCAGTACTGCGTGGAAACTGGAAACACCGGAGCCCCTACCGATTCTTCAGGGCTTCCGGTGTGCTCGCCCGCCCTCCCCTCACCCGGGTAGGGCAAAGGGCGCGCATACATGCCCGAACCCGCGCCCCTAGTCAATCAGGGCGTCGCAGTTCTTGCAGAACCGCTTCTTCTTGTCCCCATCCGCCCGGATACCCACGCGGGTCGGCTTGTCGCACTTGGCGCAAACCAGCTGCACATCCGAGATGTGGATGGTGCCCGGCTTGTCCACAATGCCGCCCTCGGGCTGCTGGGGCGTCTTGCGCAGGTGCCGCTTGACCAGGCGCACGCCTTCCACGGTCACGCGCTGGGCCTCGCGGTCGATCTTGAGGATCTTCCCGCGCTTGGTCGCCGGGGTCTTCTCCGAGCGCTCGGCGCCGGCGATGACCTGGACGGTGTCTCCAACCTTGAGCTTCTCCATGGTTCCTCTCCCTCCTCGCGGACCGCCTGACGCCCTACTAGAGGACCTCGGGAGCGAGCGAGATGATCTTCATGAACTTGCGGGCGCGGAGCTCACGGGCGACCGGCCCGAAGATACGCGTCCCGATGGGCTCCATGTCCTTGTTGATGAGGACGGCGGAGTTGCCATCGAACTTGATGTAGCTGCCATCCGGACGGCCCACCTCGCGCGCGGTGCGCACGATGACCGCCTTGGCCACGTCACCCTTCTTCACCTTGGAGTTCGGCAGCGCCTCGCGAATCGACACGACGATCACATCGCCGATGGACGCGTACTTGCGCTTGGAACCGCCAAGCACCTTGATGCAGAACACCTTCTTGGCGCCCGAGTTGTCGGCCACGTCGAGCACGCTCGTCATCTGAATCATCTGGAATCTCCTTCTCTAGCTACGGCAGGCCCCTCCGGCGAGGACGGGCACCGCGCGGGCTCGAGCCACGGCCGCGCGCGCCTGAACGGCGGCGCGAGCTCGGACGGCTCAGACGTTCTTGCTCTTCTCCAACACCTCGACCACGCGCCAGCGCTTGTCCTTGGAAGCGGGACGGGTCTCGGCGATGCGCACCCGGTCACCCTCGTTGATGGTGATCTTCGCGGGGTAGTCGTGATCCTCGACGTGCGCCTTGTACTTCTCGCGCATGCTCATGATCTTCCCGTACTTGGGGTGAGCCGCGCGGCGGGAGACGGTGACCACCACCGTCTTCTGCATCTTGTTGGAGGTGACAATGCCCACGCGCGTCTTGGGACGGCCGCGGGAGGTGGTCTTGGCAGAGGTGGATTGAGTCGCTTCAGCCATGGGAAAAGCTCCTAAGCCTTCTTCTCCGCCCGGGTCTTCTCCCCCAGGACGGTCAGGATGCGAGCCAGGTCGCGCTTGTGCTGCGTGCGCTCGGACGGATTGTCCAGCGAGCCGGTGGCCCGCTTGAGCTGGTCCTGGAACAGCGTGTCGCGCAGCTCGGCCGCGCGCCGCTTCAGGTCGTCCGCCGAGAGCTCCTTGAGTTCCTTCGCAGTCGCCATCTTCTAAATCTCCTCAGAGCCAGCGGGCGGCCCTCATATCAGGGGCCGCCCGAGGGCGGAACTAGAGCGCCAGCTCGCTGCGGGTGACGATCTTCGTCAGCACCGGCAGCTTCGCCTGGGCCAGCTTCATGGCGGCCGTGGCAACCTCGGGCGTCATACCCTCCATCTCGTAGAGGATGCGACCGGGCTTCACCACCGCCACGTAGTACTCCACACCACCCTTACCGGTACCCATACGGGTCTCGGCGGGCTTCTTCGTGATGGGCTTGTCCGGGAACACCCGGATCCAGATCTTGCCGCCACGCTTGATGTGGCGGGTCATCGCGATACGGGCCGCCTCGATCTGCCGCGAGGTGATCCACCCCGGCTGCAGGGACATCAGGCCGTACTCACCGTAGGTGAGATCGCTGCCGCGATAGGCCCGGCCGGGCGTGCGGCCCTTGTGCATCTTGCGGAATTTCGTACGAGCAGGCTGAAGCATCGTCGGTGTCCTTCAAGCCCGGCCAGCCGCCCCTCCCGGGGCGGCCCCCGGGGAGTTAGCGGTTGGCGGCCGGCGCGGCGCCCTGGCCACCCTTGGTGGGCAGGACCTCGCCGCGGCAGATCCAGACCTTGCAACCGATCTTGCCGTAGGTGGTCTTGGCCTCGGCGAAGCCGAAGTCGATGTCCGCGCGGAGGGTGTGCAGGGGCACGCGGCCCTCGCGGTACCACTCGTAGCGAGC
Organism: Archangium violaceum; assembly: GCF_016887565.1. Lineage (NCBI taxonomy): Bacteria > Pseudomonadati > Myxococcota > Myxococcia > Myxococcales > Archangiaceae > Archangium > Archangium violaceum. Next base: position 5,550,279 of record NZ_CP069396.1, on the reverse strand, counting down.
CATCTCGGCGCCGCCCAGACGACCGGAACAGGAGACGCGGATGCCCTTGGCGCCGAACTTCATCGCCGTCTGCAGCGCCTTCTTCATGGCGCGGCGGAAGGCGATACGGCGCTCGAGCTGGGTGGCGATGTTCTCGGCCACCAGCTGGGCATCGGTCTCGGCCTTGCGGACCTCGACGATGTTGAGGAAGACCTCGTTCTTGGTGAACTGCTGGAGGTCCTTCTTCACCGTCTCGATGCCGGCACCGCGCTTGCCGATGACGATGCCCGGGCGCGCGGTGTGCACGTTGACCTTCACCTTGTTCGCCGCGCGCTCGATCTCCACCTTGGAGACACCCGCGTGGGCGAGCGACTTCTTCACGAACTCGCGGATGCGGATGTCCTCATGCAGCCACTGCGCGTAGTTCTTGTGCTCGAACCACTTGGAGTCCCAGGTCTTGATGACCCCGAGGCGGAACCCAATGGGATGGACTTTCTGGCCCAACGTGCTTCTCCTTCGAATCGGTTGCGTGGGGGCGCCAGGCGGCAGGCCTTACTTCTTGGCCGCCTCCGCCAGCACCACGTGAATGTGACTGGTCTTCTTGTTGATGCGCGTGGCGCGGCCCATGGCGCGCGGCATGTAGCGGCGCTGGGACGGCCCCTGATCCACCGAAATCGTCTTCACGACGAGCTTGTCCACGTCGACCTGGCCCTTGGACAGGTCGGTCGCGTTGGCCACGGCGCTCTTGATGAGCTTGGCCACCGGGACGGCCGCGGCGCGGCTGGTGAAACGCAGGATGTTCAGCGCCTGCTCCACCGGCTTGCCCCGGACGAGTGCCGCCACCGTGGAAACCTTCCGGGGCGACATGCGCAGGAACCTCAGATGTGCCTTCGACTCCATGTCATCTCCTCTGGCGGACGCCGCCTGTCAGCGGGGCCGGCTACTTGCCCTTGGCGACCTTCTTCTCCGCCGAGTGACCGCCGAACGTACGCGTCGGGGAGAACTCGCCGAGTTTGTGGCCCACCATGTTCTCGGTCACGAAGACGGGGATGAACTTGCGGCCGTTGTGCACCGCGAAGGTGTGGCCCACGAATTCCGGCAGGATGGTGGAACGCCGGGACCACGTCTTCACAACACTCTTCTTGTTCGTCTTGATCATGTCCTCGATCTTCTTCACGAGGTAACCATCGACGAACGGACCCTTCTTGATCGAACGCGCCATTGTGTGAACCCTCGACTACTGGCTGCGCGCGCCCGGACGGCGGACGCTCACGATGAACTTGTCAGTACGCTTGTTCTTGCGGGTGCTGAGGCCCTTGGTCTTCTGGCCCCACGGCGACACCGGGTGCGGGTTGCCCTGGCCGGACTTACCCTCACCACCACCGTGCGGGTGGTCGACCGGGTTCATCGCCAGACCGCGGACGGTGGGCCGGATGCCCAGCCAGCGGCTGCGACCCGCCTTGCCGATGCGGATGATCTCGTGCTCCAGGTTGCCCACCTGGCCCACGGTGGCGCGGCACTCGATGAGCACCATGCGCACGGCACCCGAGGGCAGACGCACCTGGGCGTAGCGGCCCTCCTTGGCCATCAGCTGACCGGAGGAGCCCGCGGAGCGGATGATCTGCCCGCCGCGGCCCGGCTTCAGCTCCACGTTGTGGATGATGGTACCGACCGGGATGTTGAGCAGCGGCAGCGTGTTGCCCGGACGGATATCCGCGTTCTCACCCGCCATGACGGTGTCCCCGACCTTCAGGTCCACCGGAGCGAGGATGTAGCGCTTCTCGCCATCCGCGTAGTGCAGGAGGGCGATGTTGGCGGAGCGGTTCGGGTCGTACTCGACGGCCGCGACCTTCGCCGGCACGCCGTCCTTGTCCCGACGCTTGAAGTCGATGATGCGGTAGCGGCGCTTGTGACCACCACCCTGGTGACGACGGGTGATGTGGCCGTGGACGTTGCGGCCGCCAGACTTGGAGAGAGACTCGGTGAGCTTCTTCTCCGGCTTGCCCTTGGTGATGTCCGCGAAGTCGGACACCGTCATCAGACGACGGGCGGCGGAGGTCGGCTTGTACTTCTTGATGCCCATGGTGGTTCCTCAACGACGGTCAGCGCCGTGCGCTAGACCGCGCCTCCCTCGAAGAGCTCGATCTTGTCCCCCTCCTTGAGGGTGACGACGGCCTTCTTGAAGTTCGGCCGCTTGCCAATCGAGCGGCCCACGCGCTTCGTCTTCCCGCGGACGATGTTGGTGCGCACACCCTCGACGCTCACCTTGAAGAGCGACTCGACGGCGTGGGCCACGTCGTACTTGGTGGCCTTCTTGTCCACGATGAACGAGTACTGCCGGAACTTCTCACGGGCCGCGTCCAGCTTCTCGGTGATGAGCGGTCCCTTGATGACGTCGTTGATATTCACGAGAGCGCCCCCTCGATGGCCTTGGCGGCCGCGGAAGTGAGCACCAGGTGCTTGTGGCGGAGGACGGACTCGAGGTTCAGGCCCTCGGGCGGGAGCACGTCGAACTTCGCCAGGTTGCGCACGCTGCGGTGCAGGTTGGTGTTGGTCTTGGCGTCGATGACCAGCGCGTCAGCCAGCTTCAGCCGCTTGGTCAGGGCCTCGAAGGCCTGCTTGCTCTTGGGAGCGGACAGGTTGAAATCGCTCAGGATGATGAGCGACTTCTCACGGGCGCGCAGCGACAGAACCGCCTTGAGCGCACCGCGGCGGACCTTCTTGGGCGGGCGGTAGAGATAGTCCCGCGACTTCGGGGCCATCGCCTTGCCGCCACCCACCCAGTGGGAGGCGCGGATGGAGCCCTGACGGGCGCGGCCAGTACCCTTCTGCTTCCAGGGCTTCTTGCCACCACCGCTGACCAGCGAGGTGTTCTTCACACCCACCGTGCCGCGGCGCCGGTTGATCTGCTGCATCTTCGCGACCTCATAGAAGAGGTTCGCGTTCGGCTCGGCGCCGAAAACCTCGTCGGAGAGCTCAAGCTCCGACACTTTCTTCATATCCAGGTCGACTACGTCGAACTTCGCCATGGCTCTTTCCTCTGGGGAACGGAGTGGAACCGCGAGGGCTCAGCCCCGCTTCCTCAGGACTTGATCTCCACGTCAACACCGGCCGAGAGATCCAGCTTCATCAGCGCGTCCAGCGTCTGCTGGGTCGGCTCGAGGATATCGAGCAGGCGCTTGTGCGTGCGGATCTCGAACTGCTCGCGGCTCTTCTTGTCCACGTGCGGCGAGCGCAGAACCGTGAACTTGTTGATGCGCGTGGGCAGGGGGATCGGACCGGCCACCTTGGCGCCCGTGCGCCGAGCAGTCTCGACGATCTCCCCAGCGCTCTGATCCAGGAGCTTGGAGTCGTACGCCTTCAGCCGGATGCGGATCTTCTGTGTCGCCATTCGCAAAAACCTCTTTAAACGGCCTCTGCCTTCGGGAGGCGCTACGACCAACGTCCCCTGGATGTCACAGAGCCATTTCTTCGAACGAAGGGGCGCGGCTTGTACCACCGGCCCCTGGTGGATGCAACCTTATTCCCACCTCCCCGGACTTTTCTGAACAAAAGACCAGGGAAGTGGGTACGACGGAAACTACGCGATGATCTCGGCCACGACGCCGGCGCCCACGGTACGGCCGCCCTCGCGGACGGCGAACCGGAGCTCCTTCTCCATGGCCACCGGGGTGATCAGCTCCACCTCGATGGCGATGTTGTCGCCCGGCATCACCATCTCGACGTTCTCCGGCAGCTTCACCGTACCCGTCACGTCCGTGGTGCGGAAGTAAAACTGCGGACGGTACCCCTTGAAGAACGGGGTGTGACGGCCACCCTCTTCCTTCGTGAGCACGTAGATCTGCGCCTTGAACTTGGTGTGCGGGGTGATGGAGCCCGGCTTGGCGAGCACCTGGCCGCGCTCGAGGTCCTCACGCTTCAGGCCGCGCACCAGCGCGCCGATGTTGTCGCCCGCCATGCCCTCGTCCAGCAGCTTGCGGAACATCTCCACGCCCGTGACGACCGTCTTCTGCGTCGGACGCAGACCCACGACCTCCACTTCCTCGCCCACCTTGATCTTGCCGCGCTCCACGCGGCCAGTGGCCACCGTTCCACGGCCGGCGATGGAGAACACGTCCTCCACCGGCATCAGGAAGGGCTTGTCCGTGGCGCGCTGCGGGGTCGGGATGTAGGAGTCCACCGCCTCCATCAGCTTCAGGATGGCCTGCTCGCCGATCTCCGAGGTGTCACCCTCGAGCGCCTTGAGAGCGCTGCCGGGGACGATGGGGATGGTGTCGCCGGGGAAGTCGTACTTCTTGAGCAGGTCGCGGACTTCCATCTCCACGAGCTCACGCAGCTCGGGGTCGTCCAGCATGTCGACCTTGTTCAGGAAGACCACGATGTAGGGCACGCCCACCTGGCGGGCGAGCAGGATGTGCTCGCGCGTCTGGGGCATCGGGCCGTCGGCGGCCGAGACCACGAGGATGGCGCCGTCCATCTGCGCCGCGCCCGTGATCATGTTCTTCACGTAGTCGGCGTGGCCCGGACAGTCGACGTGCGCGTAGTGACGGTTCTTCGTCTGGTACTCCACGTGCGCCGTGGAGATGGTGATGCCGCGCTCGCGCTCCTCGGGGGCCTTGTCGATCTGGTCGTACGCGAGGAACGTCGCGCCGCCCGTCTTCGCCAGCACCTTCGTGATGGCCGCCGTCAGGGACGTCTTGCCGTGGTCCACGTGACCGATGGTGCCGATGTTCACGTGCGGCTTCGTTCTTTCGAACTTTTCCTTACTCATTGCTGCTCCTCGCGAGGCCGGGTTTCCGGCCGAATCGAGAAAAGGTGCTGCGTCGTGCTCCAAACCCGCGGAAACGTCAATCTAAATCGCCCGCCCCCTTTACGAGGGAGCGGTCAAGTCAGCGGTTCAACGCGTCCTTCGATGCCGGCGCGTAGTGGCTGAACCGCATGGTGTAGGTGGCTCTTCCCTGGCTGCGGCTGCGCAGGTCGGTCGAGTACCCGAACATCTTGGCGAGCGGCACCTGGGCGTGGATTGCCTGCACGCCTCCCGGCCGGGGCTCCATGCCCATGATCTTCCCGCGGCGGCCGTTCAGGTCGCCGATGACGTCGCCCGTGAAGTCGTCCGGGGTGACGATCTCACAGTCCATGATGGGCTCGAGGAGCACGGGGTCGGCGCTCCGCACGGCGTCCCGGAAGGCCATCGAGCCGGCGATCTTGAAGGCCATCTCGTTGGAGTCCACGTCGTGCATCGAGCCGTCGTAGGCCTCCACCTTCACGTCCAGCATGGGGTAGCCCGCGATGGGGCCACTCTGCATGGCCTCCTGGACGCCCTGCTTCGCCGCGTCGATGAACTCCTTGCTCACCACCCCGCCGACGATCTGGTTCTCGAAGGCGAAGCCCGCGCCCGGCTCGTTGGGCATCACGCGCAGGTTGATGTGGCCGTACATGCCCTTGCCACCCGTCTGGCGGATGTACTTGCCCTCGCTCTGCACCGCCTTGGTGATCGTCTCGCGGTAGGCCACCTGCGGCTTGCCCACGTTGGCGTCGACCTTGAACTCGCGTAGGAGCCGGTCGACGATGATCTCCAGGTGCAGCTCGCCCATGCCGGCGATGATGGTCTGCCCCGTCTCCTCGTTCGTCTTCACGCGGAAGGACGGGTCCTCCATCGCCAGGCGCGCCAGGCTGGTGATGATCTTGTCCTGGTCCGCCGTGGACTTCGGCTCGATGGCCACGTCGATGACGGGCTCGGGGAACTCCATCCGCTCCAGGATGATGGGGTGCTTGTCGTCGCAGAGCGTGTCGCCCGTGGTGGCCAGCTTCAGGCCCACCACCGCGCAGATGTCGCCGGCGTAGACCTCCTGGACCTCGTCCTTCTTGTCCGCGCGCATCTGCACCAGACGGCTGATGCGCTCGCGCTTGCCCTTCACCGAGTTCCACGCCGCCCCGCCCGCCTCCAGCTTCCCCGAGTACACACGGAGGAACGTGAGCGTCTGCGACTGGAACGACGGGTCGTTCATGATCTTGAAGACCAGCGCGCTGAAGGGCGCCTTGTCGCTCGTCTCGCGCGTCTCGTCCTCGCCCTTGGGGCTCTTGCCGTGCACCGGCGGCACTTCCAGCGGGTTGGGCAGGTAGTCCACCACCGCGTCCAGCAGCGGCTGAACACCCTTGTGCTTGAAGGCCGAGCCACAGAACACGGGGAAGATCTTCAGCGACAGGCATCCCTTGCGGATGGCGGCGCGGATCTCCTCCTCGGTGAGCTCGTGGCCCTCGAGGAACTTCTCGGTCAGCGCGTCGTCCTGCTCGGCGGCCGTCTCGACGAGCTCGGCGCGGGCCGCGTTGGCCTCCTCGTGGAACTCCTCGGGGATGTCCACCACGTCGAAGCGACTCCCCTGCTCCGAGTCGTGGAACACGAGCGCCTTCATCCGCACCAGGTCGATGACGCCGCGGTGCTTCTCCTCGGCACCCAGCGGCAGCTGCAGGCGCACCGGACGCGCGCCCAGCTTCTCCTTGATGGAGTTGACGGACATCGTGTAGTCCGCGCCCACCCGGTCCATCTTGTTGATGAAGCAGATGCGGGGGACCTTGTACTTGTCCGCCTGACGCCAGACCGTCTCGGACTGGGGCTCGACACCGTTCACGCCGTCGAAGACAGCGATGGCCCCGTCCAGCACGCGAAGCGAGCGCTCCACCTCGATGGTGAAGTCCACGTGCCCCGGCGTGTCGATGATGTTGATGCGGAACTTCTGATCGCTCCGGGTCCAGAAGGCGGTGATGGCGGCCGAGGTGATGGTGATGCCGCGCTCGCGCTCCTGCACCATCCAGTCCGTGGTCGTGGTGCCTTCATGCACCTCGCCCATCTTGTGGATGGCTCCCGTGTAGAACAGGATCCGTTCCGTGGTCGTGGTCTTGCCGGCATCGATGTGCGCCATGATGCCGATGTTGCGATAGCGCTCGAGCGGATACTCGCGAGGCATTTCTCCGAACCTCTCCAAGAACGGGATGGGCGTGCTCCCCTGCCCCTCCAACCACGAACTCACGTAAACGGATGTCAAAGACCTGAAACACCCGGACGCGGGGGGCCGCATCCGGGTGCCGGGTACTACATAAAACCGAGGACTACCAGCGGTAGTGGGCGAAGGCCTTGTTGGCCTCGGCCATCTTGTGCGTGTCCTCGCGCTTCTTCACCGCGTTGCCACGGTTGTTGGCGGCGTCCATGATCTCGCCAGCCAGCTTCTCCATGGCCGTCTTCTCACCGCGCGCCTTGGCGTAGGTGATGATCCAGCGCATGCCCAGCGCCACGCGGCGGTCCTGACGGACCTCCACGGGAACCTGGTAGGTGGCGCCACCGACGCGGCGGCTCTTCACCTCGAGCACGGGCTTGACGTTGTCCAGGGCCTTCTTGAAGGTCTTGAGGGGATCCTCCTTCGCACGCTCCTCGATGAGGGCGAAGGCGCCGTAGCACACCCGCTCGGCGATGGACTTCTTCCCCTTGCGCATCAGGTCGTTCACGAACTTCGTGACGAGGCGGTCCTGGAACTTCGGATCGGGAAGGATCTTGCGCTTGGCTACTACGCGACGACGAGGCATTGCTTTCTATCCCTTACGCCCCGCTCCCATGCACCCGGGAGACTCTGTTGGGGCTTCGAACTGCGTTGGCGATGTCGAGGAAGCTCCCCAGGGTGCGGGGCAAGCGACCTATGCGAATGAGACGAAGGTGATCGACCCGAATCAGCTCGGGCGCTTGGCGCCGTACTTGGAACGGCCCTGCTTGCGGCCGGCCACGCCCACGGAGTCCAGCGTGCCGCGGATGATGTGGTAGCGAACGCCCGGGAGGTCCTTCACACGGCCACCGCGGATCATCACCACCGAGTGCTCCTGGAGGTTGTGACCCACGCCGGGGATGTAGGACGTCACTTCGATCCCGTTGGTGAGGCGCACACGGGCCACCTTGCGGAGCGCCGAGTTCGGCTTCTTCGGGGTGGTGGTGTACACGCGGGTGCAGACGCCGCGCTTCTGAGGGCACTCCTTCAGAGCGGGGCTCTTGCCCTTGATGTTCAACTTCTCGCGGCCCTGACGGACCAGCTGACTGATGGTTGGCACTGAGCTTCTCTTCCTTCCCGTTGTCCCGGGCGGGTGTACCCGGGGGCGCATACAAACCTACAACTGCGCTTGAAAAAGGGCCGCGAGTATAGGGAGGGAGCACCCCGTGTCAAGCACTGCCGGCCCACGGGGTTCAAACCGTGGACCACACCGGGGTCCATTCCTAATGGTCTGTCGGCGGGCTCGCTCCTCTACTCCCCCAGCCTCTAGAAGTCGAGGACCATCACGATCGCGTCCTCGGGGGGCTGGCCCTCTTCCACGTAGTAGTTCGGCCGCACGCCCACCGGGCGGAAGCCGAATGACTTGTAGAGGTTGATGGCGGGCTCGTTGCTCCGGCGCACCTCCAATGTCGCCAGGCAGCACTTGCGCGCCCGCCCCTCGTCCAGGGTGGCTTCCATCAGCCGCCGGCCCACCCCCCGCCGTCGGTGCTCCGGCGCGGTGGCCACGTTGAGCACGTGCACCTCGTCATGGACGATCCAGAAGATGGAGACCCCCAAGAGACGGCGGCATCCCTCCGATATCGGCTCCTCCAGGAGGAAGATGACCGACCAGTCGTGACTCAGCTCGCGCTGCAACAGCTCGAACGACCACGGACTGCGGAACGAGGCCTTCTCCAGATCCATCACCGCCGGCAGGTCCTCCCGCGTCATCCTCCGGATCAGGAACGGACAGGGCTTCGATTCCCTCGGACGGGGTTCCTCGCGCATCCGCCTCATGGCAGCGCCTCCCGGGCGAAGGGTGCCACCCGCCGCACCCGCGCACTCGCCCTCGCCTTGTCGAGCTCCTCCTTCGCCAGCCGGCGGTAGCTCTCCCGGACCAGCTTCTCCTTCAGCGCGTCGCGCACCGACTCGTATGGCCCGCCCAGGGTCGCCTTGTGCTCCTCCCAGTACCGCCGCACCTCCGCCTCGCTCACCTGCGCGCGCAGGCGGATCCGGCTGTCCAGGATGCGCTCGGCCCGCACTCCCCGCTCCAACACCGCCGTCAGCTGCTCCAGGTCCGCGTCATGCCTCGCCAGGAACCCCAACAGCGCCGGTTCGCTCTCGAAGCGTTCACGGAACGACCTCAGCCGCGCCTCCACTTCCGAACGCTCCGCCTGGAAGGCCTGCAGCCTGTCCGCCCCCGCCACCAGCAGCCGATGGCCGATCGCCAGCTCCAGCGCCTTCTGGAGCGTCTGCTCGTCGAGCGGGGCCTCCGCCGCTCGCACGCCTCCCAGCTGCACGAGCGTCACCCGCGCCTCGAACTCCAGCTCGCTCAAGGTGAGGACCTGATTTTCGATGACCGCCACCACCCGGTCGATGACGCGGCCCTCGGGCGCCGCGGGCTCCTCGGCGGCGGCCTGCCGGGCCACCCCCAACGAGACCAGCACGAGCCAGCCCATCAGCCCCGTCTTCGCTCCACGCAGGCGCCGCGCTCCCATGCTCTCCCTCGTCCCTCCGGCCACTTTATACATCCGGACCGAAGGACACACGCCGTGCTGGCGCTTGCCGCACGGCTGGTTACGATCTTGCAGTTTGGAGGGCGGCAAACCCCATGGCGGACGACTACTACCAGATTCTCGGCGTGTCCCGGACGGCCTCTGCCGACGAAATCAAGAAGGCCTTCCGCAAACTCGCTCGCCAGTACCACCCCGACGTCAACCCGGGGAACAAGGCGGCCGAGGAGAAATTCAAGCAGCTCAACGCGGCCTTCGAAGTGCTCTCGGACGAGCGCAAGCGCAAGCTCTACGACGAGTTCGGCGACGAGGCGGCCAAGTTCGGCTTCGATGAGAAGAAGGCCACGCAGTACCGGGCCTACAAGGCCGCGCAGGCGGCCGGCGGCGGCATGCCGTTCGGTGGCGCTGGTGGCGGCGCGGACTTCGACCTGGGCGACATCCTCGGGGACATCTTCAACCGCTCGCGCGGTGGCGGCGGCGGCGGCGTGGACTTCGGGGAGATCTTCGGGCGCGCCGCGGGAGGCCGGGGAGATGGCCCCACCCCGGGCGAGGACATCACGGCCAGCCTCACGCTCAGCTTCGGCGAGGCCCTCACCGGCATCGAGCGCAGCATCTCCCTGCAGCGCCCCGGCCGCTGCCAGCGCTGCCAGGGCTCGGGACAGGTGGGGACTCCCACCACGTGCGCCACGTGCGGCGGCAGCGGGCGCATCCGCCGGGGCAGCGGCATCCTGGGCATGGCGGGAGGCGCCTGCCCCACCTGCCACGGCTCCGGCCGCGCCGCGCCCCCCTGCCCTTCCTGCCAGGCCACGGGCGTGGTGGACGAGACGGCGCGCCTCACCGTGAAGATCCCCGCCGGCGTCCAGACGGGCTCCAAGGTGCGGCTGGCCGGCCAGGGCGCGGCGGGCATGCACGGCGGCCCTCCGGGAGACCTCTACATCGAGACGCAGGTGGCGGAGCACCCCCTCGTGCGTCGCGAGGGAGACGATCTCTACCTGGACCTGCCCGTCACCGTCACCGAGGCCATGCTGGGCGCCGAGGTGCGCGTGCCCACCTTCCAGGGCGAGGTCACCGTGAAGGTGCCTCCGGGCTCGCAGTCCGGCCGCCGCATGCGGCTGCGCGGCCGGGGCGCTCCCTCGCTCAAGGGTGGGCCCTCGGGTGATCTCTACCTCACACTCCAGGTGAAGGTGCCCGAGCACCCCTCCTCCGAGGCCCGAAAGGCCGCCGAGGCGCTCGCCAGCGCCTACCAGACGGATGTCCGGGGCTCACTGCAGTTGTGAATCGACGGCCAGACCCTGGCCAACCAAGCTTCTTGCGTTAGCTTGCGCCGCGTCCTACACGGCGCCCAAGAACTCGCAGCACCCCTCGGAGCATCTCCATCATGGGCATCTTCGATTTCCTCGGCGGCTCCGGCCCCGAGAAGGCTCTCAAGCTCAAGTCCAAGGTGACCCAGAAGTATGGGGATCCCACGACCCGTCAGAAGGCCCTCCAGCAGCTCGGGGAGATGAAGATCCCCGAGGCCGTCGGCGTCCTGCTCCACCGCTACAACATCACCGTGGAGCCCCTCACCACCGACGCCGACGAGAAGGAGCACGTCTTCGAGCTCGTCAAGGGCTTCGGCCAGGACGCGGTGGCCCCCATCACCGACTTCCTCCGCAAGAACGAGCAGGCCACCTCCTGGGCCCTGCGCCTGCTCGAGGCCCTGCTGCCCGAGGCCGAGGTCATCGGCATCGTCGTGGACGCGCTCGGCACCCTGAGCACCCAGTACATGCGCAACCCCGAGAAGAAGGTCGTCCTGCTCCACTACGTCACCGGCAAGCAGGATCCGCGCATCCCCGCCGTGGTGCTGCCCCACCTCGATGACATGGCCGACGAGGTGAAGATCGCCGCCCTCAAGGCGCTCGGCCCCCTGAAGCACGAGCCGGCCCGCGAGCCCATCCTCCACGTCCTGACGTCCGGGGACTCCGGACGCCGCGTGCAGGTGGCCGCCATCGAGGCGCTCCAGGAGAGCGGCTTCAACGTGCAGGCCCACCGCGAGAAGGTGGAGTCCGTCATCTCCGAGCCCTTCTTCGTCGATGGCGGTGGCGTGGTGAAGCGCCGCTCCTGAGCCCCGTGTCTGGCACCTGACGGGTCGGGCGGCCCCCGCCCACCCCATTGTGTCCTCCATCGGACAGCGCAATTGTCCTGCGGTCGTCCCTGTTCCGACGGGGGGCCGGGGAAGGGTTTCCACCCCGGCGCCGGGTGGCGCAGGATCGCCTCGAGTGGTGATCGCGCCGCCTCCACCTGGACGGGGGATGGCGCGCCACCCCCTGGTCGCCGAGGTAGCTCCGTGCCGAAGAAGAAGGTTCCGCATCTGGCAGAGGTCGTCACCCTGCGCCCCGAGGTGAAGAAGTCCCCCCGGCGCGCCATCAAGCCCCAGCCTCCCGTCGAGGCCGAGGACGCCGAGCGCGCCCTGGTGGAGATGGCCCAGCACATCACCTCCAGCGCCGGTCCCACCGAGGCCCTGCGCTCGCAGCTGCAGATCATCCACGGGCTGATGCAGGCCAAGGCCTGCTACGTGGCGCGCTTCCTCCCCTCGCGCAACCAGCTCCATGTCGAGCACGTGCGCGGTCGCTACGACGAGCGCATCACCGCCGCCACTCCCCAGGAGGGTCTGGTGGGCCGCTCCTTCGCCGAGAAGGCCATCCTCCGTGACGAGGAGACCGTCGCCGTGCCGCTCGAGAGCCCCCAGGGCGTCAGCGGCGTGCTGGCCCTCATCGCCCCGCGCCGCTCGGCCTCGGACTCGCTGCTCATGGCCCTGGCCGGCCAGCTCTCCGCCTCCTACGAGGTGGCCCGTCTGCGCGACGACAGCGCCCGGCGCAACAAGGACCTGCAGACGGCCATCGCCGGCCTCAAGGCCCTCGAGCAGAGCCGCGACGAGCTGCTCGGCAACGTCTCGCACGACCTGAAGAACCCCCTCACCACCATCAAGGCCTACCTGGCCATGATGGGCCGCGAGAAGCTCGGGCCCATCGCCGACGCCCAGCGCCGCGCGGTCCAGGTGTGCGACCGCAGCGCGGACCGCATGCTGCGCATGGTGAACGATCTGCTGCTCATGTCCCGCCTCCAGGCCGGCAAGATGCAGCTCAACCAGCGCCCCTTCGGGCTCAAGTCCGTGGCCGAGGAGGTCGTCCGCAACCTCACGCCCCTGGCCGAGCAGTCCAAGGTGCGGCTCGACCTGCCCCCCTCCGGCGAGGTCTTCGTCCGCGGCGACCGCGAGCGCATCGCCGAGGCCATCCAGAACCTCGTGGAGGCCGGCATCCACCGCTGCGAGGAAGAGGACTCCGTGGAGCTGCGCGTCTCCGTCGATGACGGGCTCGCCGTGCTCACCGTGAAGGACTCCGGGCCGGGCATCGGCGCCGAGGACCTGGAGCACGTCTTCGATCCCTTCCACCGCCCCGAGGGAAGCCGCGGCGGTCCGGGGCGCAGCCTCGGCCTGCCCCTGGTGGCGAAGATCCTCGCGCTCCACGGCGGCCGCGTGGAGGCCTCCAGCACCCTGGGTGAAGGCACCAGCTTCCAGATGGTGCTGCCCATGTTCGCCGGCGCCGTCAGCTCTCCCGACGCGGCCCAGGCGGGGCCTCGCGCCGGTGGCATCCTCCTCGTCGAGGACGACGCCGACTGCCGCGAGGTGCTCCAGCAGGTGCTCGAGCAGGAGGGGTACCGGGTGATGTCCACCTCGGGCGCCTCCGAGGCCCGCTCCATCCTCTCTCACATCCGCCCCGCCATGGTGCTGTTGGATCTGCGACTGAGCGAGGACGACGGTCGCTCCGTGCTGCGCTTCATCCGCGGCACCGAGTCCCTCGCCGACGTGGCCGTCTACATCATCTCCGGCGCCAGCGAGGTCTCCAGCCTCGGCGCGGGCCAGGGCTTGGACCGCATCGACGGATTTTTCGAGAAACCACTGCAATTGCCGCGGCTGCTGGACACCGTGGCCGCCGTGGTCCGTCCGAGCCGCCGCAACCCGGCAGTCACCTGAAAGGCACTCCCGGCGCGGTGCGTTGACAGAAGGTGCGCGGTTTATCGCCGGGCTTCGCTTAGTATCCGCGCGATCCAATGAATCCTTCCGTCTATTCCCGCTATCGGACTGCCTTCGTCGAGGCGCTCGCCCAGAACCTGGGCGTGCCCGCCTCCGAGCTCGACTCCCAGATCAAGCCGGCCGACCCGGCTCACGGGGACTTCTCCTTCCCCACCTTCCCCCTGGCCAAGGCCCAGAAGAAGGCGCCGCCGGCCATCGCCGCCGCGCTCGCCCAGGCCATCAAGGTGCCGGGCCTCGAGGTGGTGGCCGCCGGCCCCTACGTCAACGCGAAGTTCGCGCCGATGCCCTTCACCGGCGAGGTCATCGACACGGCGCGCGCCCAGGGCGTGCGCTACGGCGGTGGTGACGTGGGCACCGGCAAGACGGTGGTCATGGACTACTCGTCGCCCAACATCGCCAAGCCCATCGCCTTCCACCACATCCGCTCGACGGTCATCGGCCACGGCATCGCCAACCTGCACCGGGCGCTCGGCTACAAGGTCGAGGGCATCAACTACCTGGGCGACTGGGGCAAGCAGTTCGGCCTCGTGGCCGTGGGCTTCCAGGAGTACGGAGACCCGGCCCGCCGCAACGACATGGCCCACCTGGTGGAGGTGTACGTCAAGGCCAACAAGCGAGCGGAAGCCGAGCCCGCCTTCGACGAGCGCGCCCGCGACTTCTTCCGGCGCATGGAGGCCAAGGAGCCCGAGGCGCTCGCGCTGTGGAAGGAGTTCCGCGAGACGTCCCTGCGCGACTTCGAGCGCATCTACGCCCGGCTCGGCGTGAAGTTCGAGCACATGGAGGGCGAGAGCCGCTACCAGGACAAGATGGAGCCGGTGATCGAGGAGCTCGCCCAGAAGGTCGGCGTCAAGGAGTCGCAGGGCGCCACCATCGTGGACCTGCCCTACGCGGAGAACGAGCCGCCCGTCATGTTGAAGAAGAACGACGGCAGCACGCTCTACGCCACGCGCGACCTGGCGGCGGCCAACGACCGGTGGGATCGCTTCCACTTCGAGAAGTCGCTGTACGTGGTGGCCACGGACCAGGCGCTGCACTTCCGGCAGCTCTTCCGCGTGCTCGAGGCCATGGGCCGCGAGTGGACGAAGCGGATGGTGCACGTCAACTTCGGCCGCGTGCACGGCATGAGCACGCGCAAGGGCACGGTGGTGCTCCTCACGGACGTGCTCGACGAGGCCAAGGCGCGCGCCCTGGAGAAGGTCCAGGAGAACATCAAGGCGGGCCGCATCCAGACGAACGATCCGGACGGCCTGGCGGAGCAGATCGGCCTGGGCGCCATCTTCTTCGGTGACCTGAAGAACCGCCGGACCACGGACTACACCTTCGACTGGGACGACGTGCTCGCCTTCGAGGGCCACTCCGGCCCGTACCTCCAGTACGCGCACGCGCGCACCTGCAGCATCCTGCGCAAGGGCGGCGGGGCTCCGGCCTCGTACGACGCGTCGCTGCTCACCCTCCCGGAGGAGCAGGCGCTGCTGCGCGGCATCGCCCGGCTGCCGGTGGTGGTGCAGGAGGCGGCCGAGCAGTTCGAGCCGAGCTTCGTGGCGCGCTGGCTGTTGGATCTGGGCGCCGCCTTCAACAGCTACTTCACGGCGGGCAACCAGGACCGCGGCAAGCGCGTGCTGCTCGAGGACAATGACGCCCTGAAGGCCGCACGGCTGGCGCTGACGGACGCGACGCGCGCATCGCTCGCCGCGGGCCTGACGCTGCTGGGAATGGCAACTCCGGAGTACATGTAGAGAGGCTCGCGTGGAGAAAGGGGGGCCGCACGTGGATACCGCCCTGGTGCAGGCTACGAATCACAGCGATGCATTGAAGGAGGAGTTCGGCCCCGTCTCCCGGGTGCTGGGCCAGCGCTACTTCGATGGGGTGCGCTTCCCCACCGAGGCAGAGGACGAGTTGCGTGCGCTCCACGCCAAGGGCTTCGTGGTGCACGTCATGCGCACCACGGCCTGGGTCAACTACCTCTACCTGGCCTGGGCGATGGTGCGCCGGGCCCTGCCCCCCGTGCGGGCCGTGGTGAACCTGCGTCCCTGGTTCACCCGGCCCTTCCGCAAGACGGCGCAGCGGGGTGACTTCGACGTGCGCTTCACCTACGCCCGGCGCCACGGCGGCAGCGGCCTCATCTTCCTCAAGAAGACGGCCCTGCTGAGCGCCTCGGGCAAGGACATCAAGGAGAACCCCTTCCCCTCCCTGGTGGCCATGGCGCGCAAGGGGGACCGCACCGTCTACCTGGTGCCGGAGCTCTTCGTCTGGGAGAAGCGCACCGCCCGCGCCAAGCCCAACGTGTGGGACCACGTCTTCGGCAGCCCCGAGGCCCCTGGCTTCCTGCACTCGATGGTGGCCTTCTTCCGCAACTACCGCCGCGCGCAGTTCCGCGTGGGCGAGCCCATCGATCTCAAGCGCTTCATCGAGGAGAACCCGCAGGACTCGGACGAGGTGATCGCCCGCAAGGTGCGCAGCGCGCTCAACCATCACCTGGCGCGCGAGACGCAAGCCGTCTTCGGGCCACCGGTGAAGTCCCCCGAGCGCATCATCGAGGAGACGCTGCGCGACCGCACCCTGCGCAAGTCCCTGGACGCGGTCGCCACCGAGAGCAACCGCCGCCCCGAGAGCGTGCTGCGCCAGGCCCGGCGCAACCTGCGCGCCATCGCCGCCAAGCCCAGCCCCACGACGCTGGCCTTCGTCTCGCCCCTGCTCGGGTGGGTGTTCAACCGCATCTACGACGGCATCGAGGTGGACGAGGCGGGGCTCAACCGGGCCCTGAAGGCGGCCAGCAAGGCCCCGCTGGTGCTGTGCCCCTCGCACAAGAGCCACGTGGACTACCTGGTGATGAGCTGGATCCTCTGGAACCGCGGCTACGCGGTGCCACTGGTGGCCGCGGGCGCCAACCTGTCCTTCTGGCCCCTGGGGCCCCTGCTGCGCCGCTGCGGCGCCTTCTTCCTGCGCCGCTCCTTCAAGGACGACAAGGTGTATGCCGCCTCCTTCAAGGGCTACGTGAAGAAGCTGGCCCACGACGGCGTGCACCAGGAGTTCTTCCCCGAGGGCGGGCGCTCGCGCACCGGCAAGCTGCTGCAGCCCAAGCTGGGCATGTTCACCTGGCAGGTGGAGTCCGTGCTCGAGGGCGCTCGCAACGATCTCATCTTCGTGCCCGTGTCCATCGACTACGAGAAGGTCGTGGAGTCGGGCAGCTACTCCAAGGAGCTGGCCGGCGGCGAGAAGAAGCCCGAGGACATCAAGGCCCTGCTGAGCACCCCCAAGGTGCTCACGGCGCGCTACGGCCGCATCCACCTCACCTTCGACGAGCCGCTGTCGCTGGTGGAGCTGATGAAGAGCCGCGGGCTCGATCCGGCCCAGCCCATCTCGGACGACCAGAAGAAGGGCCTGGTGCGCGCGCTGGGCAACCGGGTGATGTACGGCATCAGCAAGGTGTCCACGGTCACGCCCCACGCCCTGGTGAGCGCGTCGCTGCTGGCCCACCGCCGGCGCGGCATGACGAGCCGCGAGCTGACGGACCGCATCTCCGTCCTGCGCCGCATCGCGGCGGAGGAGAAGGCACCGCTGTCCACCCTGCTGAAGGACTCGCCGAGCAACCCCGAGGCCATGGGCGCCATCCAGGACGCCATGCGCACCTTCTGCTCGGATGGGATGGTGCGCACGCAGAAGGCGCACGGCGAGGTCATCTACCAGGCCGAGGACGATCGCCGCGCCGAGATGTCCTTCTACAAGAACACGCTGATGAACCTGGTGGCGGCGCGCAGCCTCGTGGCCACCGCGCTGCTGGTGGGGGCCCCGGCGCCGTTCGACGAGGTGAAGGCCCGGGCACTGTGGCTGTCGCGGCTCTTCAAGGTGGAGTTCATCTACCGGGTGGGCGCCAGCTTCGACACCATCTTCTCGGAGATGGTGGAGCGGATGGTGCGGATGGGGCTGGTGCTGTACGAAGGGGACACCCTGAGCGTGGCGCCCGAGCCCCATGCGCGTCCGGAGCTGGAGTTCCTGGCGGATCTGCTGCGCGACTACCTGGAGGCCTACCTGATCGCGACCCAGACGCTGCCGGAGGTGGCGACGGGCGTGGCACAGGACCGCAAGTCCTTCGTGAAGCAGGCCATGGACCTGGGCCGGGCCGAGTACCACTCGGGGCGCATCACCGCCGCCGAGTCCCTGGCCAAGGTGACGCTGGAGAACGCCGTCGCCTACCTGCTGGACCAGCGCTACCTCGTGGAGGAGGACAAGAAGCTCAAGCTGGGGCCGGCGGCGCCCGACACGGCGGCCTGCAAGCAGTTCGCCGAGGAGATCCGCCGCTACCTGCGCCAGCAGGCCTGAGCCCCTGCCCTACACGCTGCCGGCCTTCTCAATCACCAGGATCCGCGCCTCCCCGAGGGGATGGGCCACGTGCTCATCCCCCACCTGGGCGTGGAAGACGTCCCCGGCGCGCAGCGGGATGATCCGCACCTCGCCGTCCTGCCTCACGTGCATGTCCACGGCCCCGTCGAGGACGGCGAACACCTCCTCGCCCTCGTTGACGTGCCACTCGTAGGGCGCGTTGGTCCAGTGCAGACGCACCGAGACCCCGTTCAGCTCGGCGATGTCCAGGGCGCCCCAGGCCCGCCCGGCACGGAAGTCACTGCTCCGAAAGTGTCGCATCCCCTACTCACTCCTTACCGCACCCATCACGGCCGGTCAGGCTCATACCACCCCGTACGTCCTCGCCTGCGTTCATAACCGGGAAGCACGTCGTCATCCGGGCATTATAGAAGTGCCGCACCCCGGCGCCTCGCGTTCCGAGCGCCGCCCTCGCAGCCGGAGAAAGCCGGTGGAAGACGTCACCCCCAGCCTGCCGCCCACACCCTCGCCGCCGCTGCTCGAGCCACGCGCCGTGGCGGTGGTCGCCGCGATGATCGTGTTCGTGGCCTTCCTGGTGACGGGGGTGTTCGTCCAGCTCCTCAACGCGGCCTTCGGCATCTGGTTCACGCAGATCTTCGTCTTCCTCGGCCTGGGCTGGTTCGTGCTGCGAGCCACCGGGCGGGATCCGGTGCGCTACACCGGGCTGACCTTCCCGGGCCTGGGACCGCTGGCCTTCGGTTTCCTCCTGGGCGCGGTCAACTTCTTCGCCATCGTCGCCCCCGTCCAGTACGTCTCCCAGGCGCTCATGCCCAAGGCCTGGCGGGAGATCTACGACGTGGCGGACATCTTCCGGGGCCAGTCGCCCGTGGAGCTGGCCCTCATCGTGGCGAGCGTGAGCCTCGGGGCCCCGGTGTGCGAGGAGTTCTTCTTCCGGGGCATCTTCTTCCAGGGACTGAAGGCACCGGGGGGACCTCCCCTGCGAGCCCTCGTCCTCTCGGCCGTCGTCTTCAGCGCGTTCCACCTGGATCCGGTGGGCTTCGTCGCCCGCGTGGAGCTGGGAGTGCTGTTCGGCTGGCTGCTGCTGCGCACCGGCTCGCTGTGGCCCGGCATCCTCGCGCACGCGGCCAACAACATCGTGTCCACGGTGCTGTTCTTCATCGCGAAACAGATCGACTCCCCCCAGGAGCCGACGGCCGGCCAGGAGGTGCAGTTCATCCTGATGTTCGCGCTCCTGGGCAGCGGAGCCGTCTGGGGATTGATATCCGCCGCGCGCCGCTTCCCGGGCCTGCTGGGCCCGCCCCGTCCGGCGGAGCTCGTGGAGGCCCGCGAGGCCCCCGTGCGGCTGGAGCCGGCAACGAGGCTCCTCCATCTGGCGGTCCCCTGGATGTTCGCCGCGGCGCTCTCACTGGGCGCCTACGTGGCCCTGGACACGCGGGGCATCCAGCTGAGCCAGATCGATCAGCACTACCCCCTGCGGCCCATCCCCGAGGACGCCTCGGATGCGTTGCACGCCGAGCGCGAAGCCCTGTACGAGCTCCGGGTGCGCGCGCGCCGGGGAGAAATCCCGCTCGAGGAGTACGCCCAGGAGCGGGCGAGGCAGTCCAAACTGAAGAGAACCCATGTTCGCTGACCGTGGATGCACCCTCTCCCCCTGGGAGAGGGCTGGGGTGAGGGTCGAAACGTGAGAACGATCACCGCGACACGCTACGTCACGCCCTTGCGCGAGGGCGGCTCGGTGCCCGCCATCATCGAGGCGGAGGACTCGGGCCTGTACGTGCTGAAATTCCGGGGAGCGGGCCAGGGCATCAAGGCGCTCGTGGCGGAGATCCTCTCGGGCGAGCTGGCGCGGGCGCTGGGCCTGAGGATGCCGGAGCTCGTGCTGGTGGAGCTGGATCCGGCGCTGGGCCGCGCCGAGCCCGACGAGGAGATCCGCGACCTCATCAAGGCGAGCCCGGGGCTCAACCTGGGCATGGACTACCTGCCGGGCTCCATCACGTTCGATCCGACGGTACGCCCCGCGCCGGAGGCCGCGGAGGCCTCGGCGATCGTCTGCTTCGACGCCTACGTGACGAACGTGGACCGGACGCCGAAGAACCCGAACCTCCTGAGCTGGCACAAGAAGCTGTGGCTCATCGACCACGGCGCGTCCCTGTACTTCCACCACGCGTGGGACGACTACCTGGAGCGCAGCCAGAGCCGCTTCCAGCCCATCCGCGATCACGTGCTGCTGCCGTGGGCCTCGGCGCTGTCCGAGGCACTGGCCACGCTGCGCCAGAAGGTGACGGCGGAGGTCATCCAGCACGTCGTCTCGTGCGTCCCGGACGCGTGGCTGGGCCCGGCGGTGGAGCCGCGCTTCACCACGGTGACGGAGCACCGGGAGGCGTATGCCACGTACCTGCTGAAGCGCCTGGAAGCGGCGCCAGCGTTCATCGAGGAGGCGGAGCGTGCCCGCGCACAGCTCGTTTGACTACGCCGTCATCCGCGTCGTGCCGCGCGTGGAGCGCGAGGAGTTCATC
The DNA here is from genome assembly GCF_016887565.1 of Archangium violaceum. NCBI lineage: Bacteria > Pseudomonadati > Myxococcota > Myxococcia > Myxococcales > Archangiaceae > Archangium > Archangium violaceum. The sequence goes on along the minus strand of NZ_CP069396.1, from coordinate 5,529,848 downwards.
AACGCGGGCGTCATCCTCTACTGCCTCACCCGGCGGTTCCTGGATGCGCGGGTGGAGCTGGACGAGCGGCGCCTGCTGGCGCTCGCGCCGGACGTCGACGTGGACCTCATCCGCGGCCACCTGGAGGCCATCCCCCGCCTGTGCGCGGGAGGCAGGGCGGCGGGGCCCATCGGACAGCTGCCACAGAAGGAGCGCTTCCACTGGCTGGTGGCGCCGCGCAGCACGATGCTCCAGACGGGCCCCGTGCACTCGGGCCTGTGCCAGGAGCCAACGAAGGCGCTCGAGCACCTGATGCAGCGGATGGTGCGGCCCCCCTCGGGAGGAGAGCCGCACCGCTGACTCAGAGGAACCGGTAGGAGGCCACGTTGAAGACGGGGCCCACCATGGCGGCGGTCAACACGTCGCGGGCCACGTCGCCCTCGACCTCCACGCGTTGACCGTCCTTCTTGATCTTCCGGTCGCCACCGGCGAGCTGGTAGGTGCGCCCGTCATCCCCCTCGAGCACCCAGACGCCCGTCTCGATGTCGCGGAACACCACGCGGCCGGTCAGCTTCATACCGCCGTCTCCTTGCGGAGCATGGCCCGCGCGATGATGAGGCAGATGAACACGTTGATCACCAGCCAGGGCAGCGCCAGGAAGGTGAAGGGCATCCACGCGAGCGCGGGGGCATTGGACCAGGCGGCGTAGGAGAGGAAGCCCGCGAAGCCCAGCGAGAGCCCGCCGATGGCCGGCCGGAGCCCCTGGAACTTGATGGCCAGGAAGGACAGCAGCAGGGGGATGAGCGAGCTGTAGAAGAGCGGGTTGGCCAGCTTGCCCCGGCCGAAGATGATGCGCTGCCAGTCGGGGATGGGCAGCCAGGCGGCGTCCACCACGTCTCCCGCCACGCCCGAGGCCCCGCCGAACCACGAGCGCGCGAAGAACACGCCCACCGTGGCCAGCACCAGCGGCAGGAGGAAGCTCGGCCGGAAGAGGATGTTGAGGTAACCCGGACGCTCGCGCCCGCGAATCGTCAGCAGCACCAGCGCCAGCAGGGCCAGCGCCCACCACATGGACGGCCAGCGGGACACCCCACCCCCGAGCGCGTTCAGCGAGGCCTCGGCGTCCAGCAGCCCGTGCCCGTACTCCTCCGTCCAGGCCTGGTCCTGGACCCGCTTCGCCCCGGCGTAGAGGGCCTTCTCCACCTCGTCCGGTCCGCTGGCGCCCTCGGCGTACAGCAGCGCCGCCACCGCGGCCACGTGCGGCGTCGCCATGCTCGTGCCCTGGTAGGCCGCGTAGACGGAGCGCGACACATCCCTCGGGTCGATGGTGTTCTGCAGGATGCCGCCCGCGTCGCCCTGGCGCTTGTCACCACCGGGGGCCGCGATGTCCAGCTCCTTGCCATAGGACGAGTACGGGGCACGCGTGCCGCCCGGGCCCACCGCCGCCACCGCCACCGCGCCCGGATACGCCGCCGGGAACTCCACCCGCGAGCGCCCGGCGTTGCCCGCCGCCGCCACCACCGTGACGCCCTTCTTCCGCGCGTAGGCCACCGCGTCCGCCATCACCTGCGAGTGGCCTCCACCACCCAGGGACATGTTGATGACGTTGGCGCCGTTGTCCGCCGCGAAGCGGATGGCCTCGGCGATGTCCGCCGACGTGCCCGAGCCGAAGTGGTTCAGCACCTTCACCGGCATCAGCGTCGCCTCGAAGGCCACGCCGGCCACGCCCTGGCCGTTGTTGGTCGCCTGCGCGATGGTGCCCGCCACGTGCGTGCCGTGCCCGTGGTCGTCATTGGCGTGCTCGTCGTCGTTGACGAAGTCGTACCCCTTCTTGAACTTCGCCCCCTTGAGGTCCGGCACCTGCTTGAAGTCGTCGTGGTCCTCGTAGGCGATGCCCGTGTCCAGCACCGCCACCACCACGCCCTTGCCGCGGCTCTCCTTCCACGCCTTCGGCATGTGGATCATCCGGAGGTTCCACTGCTTGGGATAGTCCGGATCGTTCGGCGTGAAGCCGTCCTCGTCGGCGTCCTCGCGCGCGGCCGGCTCCTCCGACACGAGATCCTCGCCCGGCGGCACCGAGTACACCCTCAGCGGCTCGGCGGACTCAACGGCCGGGTTCTGACGGATGCGCGCGAGCACCGCGTCCACGTCACCCACGTCCCGGGCGATCGTCACGCCCGTCTGCGAGCCCTCCACGGAGTTGAACTCCAGGTCCACCCCCCAATCGGGCTCCCAGGCATCGAATTCGGCCTTGGTGGTGCCGTCCTTGAAGTCCACGACGATGCCGCCGGGCACCTCCTGGGACAGCTCTCTGCGCGAGGTGTCCACGGCCGGACTCTCCGCGGCCGTCTCCTTCCCCTCCCCGTCCGAGCGGGACGCGCAGGCCGCCGCCGTCAGGGCCAGCACCGCCAGTGCCAGGGTCAATCGCTTCATGGGCATGGGCGCTCCTTATGACGACCCATACGAACGAACGGCGGAACGATTGGGTCTGACTCGAGTCTGGTCGACACCCCTCCCGGGGGACAAGTTCCCCCCAGGATGAGGATCCTTCGTCAATTCAACGGGTTACAGCACATCGGTCACTTGCCCGACAGCATCTTCAGCCAGGTGCGCACGGCTTTTCCCACCAAGGGTAGGGCGTGATGGAAATTGGCACCGGCGCCCTCCACCACCTGCAACACCCCCCCCGCCGCATCCACCGCCTGTGCCAGCTCGGCCCGGGACAGGGTGGAGTCCAGCTCACCCACCACCACCAGCAGCTCCCGCCCGAGCCCGGCCAGCTCCCGAGCGCTCACTCCCCTGGGGCTCACCAGGCACAGGCCAGCGATCTCCGGGTGACGCGCCCGGAGCTCGAGGACGACCCGGGCGCTCCCGTGGAGCGCGGCCACCGCCGCCGTGGGCGCCTGGGCGTTCTCCAGCACCACCCCCAGCGCGGCCTCGGCGTCCTGGAACAGTGCCTCGCCCGAGCCCCGCGCCCCCTGACTGCCACCGACACCGCGGTAGTTGAAGCGCAGCGTGGGGTGGCCGGCCGAGGCCGCGGCGAAGGCCAGCTCGGCCCCGATGACATGGTCCATGCCACCCCCTTCCTCGGGCCGGGGTGGGAGGACGAGCAGCGGGGGACGCTCGTCGCCCCGGTGCGCCACACCTTCCATCACCTCGCGGCCCACGGGGATGAGCGTGGAGCGCTCGAGGAACTGTCCTTTGAGGACCATAGAGGGGCTGGAGATTAACGCGTGGCCTGTCCGGGCGCTTCACTCCTGGAGCATTTCCTCTCGGGCAGTGAACGACAGCCGGGCCTCACAGGACAGGGCGCTTCCCCCCGCGCACGAGGCGCAGTGCGATTTCAGCTCCACCACTCCCTTGGAGATGGTGTCCCGGTCCTCGAAGACGATGTGCAGGGCCGTGGATTCCTGCACCTGACCCTCGTTCACCTGCACCCGCTCGGCCGAGAAGGAATCCCCGTCACCGATGATGTTCCCCGAGAGCATCACCGGAGGCGCATCCCCCAGCCGCCAACCTCCCTCGGGCGATTCCAGCTCCAGGAAGGCGCTGTCCTTCTTCCCGGCCTGCCAGACGGTCCACACGAGCCCCTGGTAGAGGTTGCGATCCTCCACGCGCGAGGACGGAGGCGTACCGCCCCGGAAGCAGGAGGCCGGGAGCGCCGACAAGGGCGCGGGATCCACCGACACCCGGTAGCGCCGGATCTCCTCTCCCCCTCCACAGCCGGCGAGCACGGTGAGCACCGCCGCGGTTCCCAGGTATCGCATGTCAGGTCGCTCCCGCCATTTCCGCCGCGTGCTCCTCGCGGACCCAGGCGTAATACCGATCGGTGTTCTCGGGGGTGTGGAAGAGCACGAGCAACGCCAGGTGATTCTCCTCCCAGAGCCGCGTCAGCATCCCCCAGAGCCGATGGATGAGCTCTCGTCGCTCGGCGAAAGGCACGTCGAAGACCTCCAGGGCCCAATCCCGCCCTGGAAAGGGAATCTTCGCCGTTCGCGCATCCACCCACCTCACGGGTCGATTCCCGACGATTTCCTTCACCTGCCGACGAATCTCCTCACGCTCATTCACCATGTCGGCTCCTCCCCAAGCACCTGATGGACGATGGATGTAGCCATCTCCAGCGCCTCCCTCGCGTGTTCGACCGTCAAGTCTTCATCGAGGTAGTCCGCAGCCACTCGTAGCTCGAACAAATCGTACAGTCCCTCGCTCGCCTGAGCATCGAGCACCCCGACCCTGCGTGCCTCGTAGGGAAGGGAGTCATGCACGAAGTAATATACACCGGGCCTGACTCCGGGAGTAGGAATACCCACTTCGTTCATCGCGTGCCAGCACGCATGGTAGGCCGCGTAGTACGCCCGCGAGGCTGCCGCGTTGGGGCACGGATCCTCATCGTCCAGAAGCACACGTGCCGCCGCCAGGTTCTCCCACGCCTTCCGCTCCATCGCCCTTCCCCTCCCCGCCTCCTTCCCGTCTATCGCCCACCTCTGACATGGGGCCCCCCGCCCCCACCCACGCGGTCATCCACCGCATTCCTCGCGACTCCGGGCGGGCTGCTGCTAACGTCTCCCCTGGACGAACGACGCCTCCTGGAGGCGGAGGACCCATGACCCGCGACGAAGCGCAGCGCCTGGTGCAGGCGTTCATGATGTCCCTCGGACAGCCGAGCGAAGGCCTCAACCCGCAGGGGTTCGGCGGCGCGGTGCTCGGAGCTGCCCAGCTCTACTTCGAGTACCACTCGGACAAACAGGCACTGGAGGCGAGCGCCCTCGTCTACAAGTTCCGCGATCCGCCCAAGCCCGGCGTGCTCGATGGCTTCCGCGAAGAGGAGAAGGCCGGCACCGACACCGGCGGTGGCGCGGTGGACTACGAGACCGAGAACAAGAGCCTCTTCCTGAGCCGCATCTACTCCACGCCCCCTCCGGACGCGGCCTTCAAGGCGGACATGCAGCGCCTCACCCAGGCCAGCCTCGTGTGGGGTGACGAGGTGCTGGACCGCGTGGCCTCGCGGGTGTTCAAGCGCTGAGACACTCGCCACACGCGGAGCTTCAGGGAGCGGCGCGAGTCGCTCCCCCCGCTCCACCGGGCACGGATCCGCGATACCCTCACCCCGTCCCTCTCCCGGAGGGAGAGGGGTAGTGGGTCAAACCGATACCATCACGTAGAACTTCAGGTAGCGGCCCTCGGGGAACTGCAGACGGATCGGATGGTCCGGCGGCTGGTAGCGCTCCTCCACCATCGCCAGGTCCACTCCCGCCTTGAAGGCCGCCTCCTTCACCGCTCCCATGAAGTCATCCGGCCCCACGCGCGCCGAGCACGACGCCGTCGCCAGCAGCCCTCCAGGCTTCAGCAGCCCCAGCGCCTGACGGTTCAGCGAGGCGTATCCGTCGATCGCCGCCTGCACCGCCCGCTGGCTCTTCGCGAACGCCGGCGGGTCCAGGATGATCAGATCGAACGTCCTCCCCTCTTCCCGGAACGACGCCAGCAGCTTGAACACGTCCGCCGCCAGGAAGTCATGCTTCTCCGCCGGCAGCCCGTTGCGCGTGAAGTTCTCCCGCGCCAGGGCGATCGCGTCCGGATCCAGATCCACCGAGAACACACTCTTCGCCCCGCCCAGCGCCGCGTTCACCGAGAAACCACCGCTGAAGCAGAAGCAGTTCAGCACCTCCCGGCCCTTCGCCAGCCGCCGGATGAGGTACCGGTTCTCCCGCTGGTCCAGGAAGAAGCCCGTCTTCTGCCCTCGCCACGCGTCCACCAGGAACGTCGCGCCCCGCTCGCGGATGCTCAGCAGCTCCGGCGCCTTCTCGCCCCACAGCATCCGCCCCGTACCCCGGCCCTCGTCCTCCTCCGCGTCGTCCCGGCCCACCTCGTCCCGGCCGAGAATGCCCTTCAGCTCCGGCACCGCCGCCTTCAGCGCCTCGACGATCAGCCCCCGGTACGGCGTGAGCCCCGCCGAGTACAGCTTCAGCACCGCGTACTGGCCATAGAGGTCCACCACCACGCCCGGCAGCCCGTCTCCCTCGCCGTGAATCAGCCGGAAGCTGTCCGTGTCGCTCAGGTCGATCAGCGAGCGCCGCTCGGCCAGCGCCTGCTTCACCCGCTGCGCGAAGAAGGCCGCGTCGATGTTCTGCCGCGGGTTGCGCGTCAGCACCCGCACCGCGATGGCCGAGTGCGGATCGAAATACCCGCGCGCCACGAACTTCCCGTTCTCCGCCAGATCCACCACGCTGCCCGGTGGAATCTTCGGTACCTTGTCCAGCGCCTTGCGGAAGACCCACGGGTGCCCCGCGCGCAGGTGACGGCCCAGCCCCGGGGCCAGTTCCAGCTTCACGACGTTCATACCCTGACTCCTCGACGGGCCCCGCGGCCCCTCTGGGCGAGGATGGCGCGCGCGAGCTCCTCGAAGCCCCGCCCCTCCTCCGCCCGCGTGATGAAGGCCGGCGGCGTCTCGATGCGGTCCAGCACCCGCCGCACGTTGGCCACCCCGACACTGAGAGCGAACTCTCCAAACATCGGGGCATCGTTGAAACTATCCCCGGCATACACGAAGCGCTCATCCCCCGGCGTGAGCCGCAGGTCCCAGGCGAGCTTCAGGAAGCGCCGCACCGCGGAGCGCTTGTCGAAGCGGCCCAGCCAGCAGTTGATGTGCACCGACGAGCGCACCGCCGTCACCCCGCGCGCTCGCAGCAGCGACTCGATCCGCTCGGCCCCCTGCTCGCCCAGCCGCGCCTCCTCGTTGTAGTCCACGGCCAGGTCCACCTCCGTGTAGGCGCTGTCCATGGACAGGCGCGCCCCCGGCACCCGCCGCAGCACGTCCGCCACCTCCGCCACCAGCCGCTTCCGGTTCGACTCCCGGACGCGCGGGGACTCGGCGTACACCTTGCGCAGCTTGCCTCCGGGCCCACGCAGGAACAGCAGGCCCCCGTTCTCCACCACCACTCCATCCACCGGCAGCGTGCGCGCCCAGGCCTCGCCCCAGCCGGCCGGGCGTCCCGTCACCAGCACCAGCTTGAGGCCGGCGTCCGCCAGGCGCTCGAGCGCCCGCACGGTGGTGGAGCGCAGCTTGTGTGAGCTGGTGAGGGTACCGTCGACGTCGGTGAAGACCCCTTCCACCCGGGAGAGGTCCGCGTCGCGCAAGGGGCGGGGGGCGGTCATGAGGACTGGGGCACCTACACCCTTCCCGGCCTCGCGGGAAGGCCCGCGTGCAACCTCTCGGCCCATCAGCGACGGTGGCCCGCAAAACGAAGCCCCCGGGAGGCAGTGCCTCCCAGGGGCCGTTCAGCTCAACTCTGCTTCAGCGAATCACGGCGTGTACGAGCCCTTGAGCGAGACGCTGGAGAAGGTGCTGTAGGCGCGCAGCGTGACGTAGATGCGGGTGGCCGCCGTCTTCGCCGCGATGTTGCACGTCTCGGCGTTGCCGGACAGGTACGGACGGCAGTCGTACGAGGAGGTCGTCGGCTGCGAGCCGGCCTTCACGTACAGGTCCGCGTCACCCGTACCGCCGCTGGTGACGTACGTGGAGGCCTTGGAGGCCGGCACGTCCAGGTAGTAGTACAGCTCGGAGCCCGAGGAGGCGCCCAGGCCGGTCTTCGCCACGCCGTTGGTCAGCGCGGTGGCGGTCGGGGGAGGCGTCACCACACCCACGCCCACGGCGCTCCAGGCCTGCGTCACGGAGGCGATCTCAGCGGCGCCAGCGCCGTAGAGGGCCGTCGCGGCCTGCTCGGTGTAGGTCTTCGCCTGGGCGAAGGTGGTGGAGGCCGTCATGTAGTCCGTGTTGGCCTTGTAGAAGATGGCGCCGGCCTTCTGCACGCCAACGCCCGTCACGTTGATGGTGCTCTTGCCGCGCGGGTGCGTGCCGCCCCTGGAGAGCAGCGTGAAGGCCAGGTTGGCGATACCGGAGCTGTAGTGCACGTCCACGTTGCCGGAGGAGCTCGTGTAGAAGTCGAGCGAGGCGCCGTCCTTGGCCGGGTCGTACATGTAGCGGAGCGCGTCACCCGCGGTCGCCGGGGTCCAGATGTCGTCGCCGACCATGAACACCGCGTTGGTGGTGGCCCAGGTGCCCGAGGCGTAGCTCTCGCAGTAGGCGCCGAAGATGTCGCTCATCGCCTCGTTGAGGCCGCCGGACTGACCCGAGTAGGTGAGGTTGGACTCGTACTCGGTCACCGCGTGGGTGAGCTCGTGCGTGGTCACGTCCGCGGACAGACCCAGCATGCCCGAGTTCACGCCGTCACCATCGCCGTACACCATCTGGGTGCCGTCCCAGTACGCGTTCACGTACCTGGAGCTGTAGTGCACCGTGCTGGTGAGCGTGGCGCCCGCGTTGTTGAAGGAGTCGCGGTTGAAGTTGTTCTTGTAGCAGTTGTAGGTGCCACCCAGCTTGTCGTAGTTGCCGTCGACGTGCGCGTCACCCGTGGCCGCCTGGCCCTCGGAGCGCTTGAGCGTACCCGGGGTGGAGGTGCCGTTGTTGGCGCTGTACACCTTGCGGTTGAGCGCGCTGTGGATGTTGGTGTCGCGCAGCAGGATGGAGCCGCTGTGCGCGTCCACGTACACCTGCTCGTCGATGGGCAGGTCGCGGCCCTCGCCCTTGAGCGACACCTCGTAGGCCAGCTTCAGCTTGCCATTGGCGCGCACGTACACCAGCTCGGCGCCCTCGGTGGACAGGCGGCTGCCGTCGACGTCCTTGGCGGCGGCGAACTGGGCGGCCTCGGGGGAGATGGTCGTCTTGGAGGAGACGATCTCACCGTCGCGCGCGGTGCCGTTGGCGCCGATGATGGTGCCGTCGGCGGCCACGTGAACGATGAGCTCCTCGTTCGCCACGCGCAGGCCGTTCTTGGTCTGGCCGTAGCGCAGGTGGGTGATGCCCTGCTCGTCCACGCGCGAGCGCTTGGCGACGAGGTCGGCGGCGTTGAGGCGGAACACGGCGGCGATGCCGGGCAGCGCGCCGCTCACGCGGCTGTGCGCGTCACGAGCAGCCAGGCCCTGCACGGCGCTGCTGGCGGTGCCCAGCTTGCCGGTGATCATGAAGGGGAAGTTGCTCTCATCCGCGCCAACGACCTGGGCGGAGGGCAGCGCCGCGAGCGCGGCCTGCACGTCACCGAGGGAGTCAGCGGCCTCGTCGAACTTCTGGGCGCCTTCGGGCAGCTGCGAGTTGTCGACACCGCAGGCGGCGAGGGGAAGGGCGAGCAGCGCAGCAGCAAGGAAACGAGTGCGAAGCAAAGGGGGGTTCCTCCTGGCCAACGACGAGGGTGCCGTTGGACGCAGGAGGCTTAAGCAGGTATCGGGCCAACCCATAAAGCATTGGAATCCGAGCCTTTGCCTCCCTCCACCTCAACCGTGTGGAGCAGGAATGTCACGCCAGGTCTTCCCCGCGATGTATGGAGTGTTTACACGCGCGGCCAGAAGCACCCGGATTCCAGGGGGTTGCGTGAGCCCCTGGAGACTGTCCTCTTTTCAGACAGTCCCTCGAAAAAGAAGTCTAATCTGACCCATCTCTCTGGATATTGGAATATAAACATTTTAGCTTGAGAAGCAACTTTCCGCCGGAGGCCCTCCGCGCATGTGCGATGGGAGATCCGCCCGGCCGGTCTAGAGTCGCGCCCCATGCGGCTCTCGTGGCTCAAGAACCTCTATGTGCAGGTGTTGATCGCGGTGGTGGCCGGAGCGCTGCTCGGACACTTCTGGCCCCACGCGGGCGAATCGCTCAAACCGCTGGGCGACGGCTTCATCAAGCTCATCAAGATGATGGTGGCGCCGGTGGTGTTCACCACGGTGGTGACGGGCATCGCGAAGATGGGAGACCTCAAGCGCGTGGGGCGCGTGGGGCTCAAGGCCTTCATCTACTTCGAGGTGGTCACCACGGGAGCGCTCGCCATCGGGCTGGTGGTGGGCGAGCTGTTGCAGCCGGGGGCCGGGCTGGGCGTGGACGTGTCCCGCCTGGATGCCAAGGCCATCGAGGGCTACGCGAGCGCCGGCAAGTCGATGTCCACGGTGGACTTCCTGTTCAACCTCGTCCCCGCCTCCCTGGTGGAGCCCTTCGTCAAGGGAGACATCCTCCAGGTGCTGCTCATCGCGCTGCTGGCCAGCATCGCGCTGGCGAAGATGGGCAAGGCGGGCGAGGGCATCCTCCACGGGCTGGATACCGTCGGCCACCTGCTCTTCGGCATGGTGGGCCTCATCATGCGGCTGGCCCCCCTGGGAGCGCTGGGCGCCATCGGCTTCACGGTGGGCAAGTACGGGGTGGGGACGCTGGTCGGCCTGGGCCGGCTGCTCGGCGCCTTCTACGCCACCGCGTTCTTCTTCGTGCTGCTCGTGCTCGGACCCATCGCGCGCTGGACGGGCGTGGGGCTGTGGCGGCTGCTGCGCTACATGCGCGACGAGCTGCTGCTCGTGCTGGGCACCTCGTCCTCCGAGTCCGCCCTGCCCTCGTTGATCGTGAAGCTCGAGGCGCTGGGGTGCCCCAAGAGCATCGTGGGGTTCGTGGTGCCCATGGGCTACTCGTTCAACCTGGATGGCACCTCCATCTACCTCACGCTCGCCGCGCTCTTCGTGGCCCAGGCCACCGGGACCCACCTGAGCCTGGGTGAGAAGCTGGCGCTGCTCGCGGTGCTGCTGCTCACCTCCAAGGGAGCGGCGGCCGTCACGGGCGGTGGCTTCATCACGCTCGCGGCGACGCTCTCCGCCACCGGCCATGTGCCCGTGGCGGGAATGGTGCTGCTGCTGGGCGTGGACCGGTTCATGTCCGAGGTGCGCGCCCTCACCAACCTCGTGGGCAACACGGTGGCCACGCTCGTGGTGGCCAAATGGGAGGGCAGCCTGGACATCCAACTGGCCAATGAGGTGCTCGCGGCCCCACCTCCCTCGATGATGGCCGCGGAGGTGGCCGTGGAGGCCCGGGAAGCCGGGGAGGTGGCCAGGTCCGCGAGCGCGTCCGACGCCCGCGGGTGACTCACATCACGTCCAGCCCGGCCAGCAGGGACTGGAGCTCCCCGATGGTGGAGCGCAGCTCGGCACCGGTGAGCTGGACGAGTTGCACCTTGCGCACCTTGCGCAGGAAGGCATCGAGCCGGGGATCCCTCCCGTAGAGGGATTGGGCACTGGCGGCCGCCTCGGCCAGGGCCCGCGCCGCCGCCGCCGGCTCCGAACCCAGCAGCCCGAGCGCCCGCTCCAGCCGCACCCCACAGCCCGCCCACACCTCGCGGTCATGGGCGATGAGCACCTGGCGCTGGTTCACGTTGGAGAGCGAGCGCACGAAGGTGTCCAGCTCCTCCACCAGCGAGAGCACTTCCTGCTTCCTGGGACTGTCCTGGATGGCCAGCCGGCCCACGTTGCCGCGCATCTCGATGATGTGCCGCTTGTCCTGCGCGCGCAGGTGCCGGTAGGCGGCGGTGCGGCCGAAGGCGTCCAGCTCCGTCTGCAACTGCTGGGCGTTCCACTGCACGTCCTCGGGCTCGGCCTCGCGCACCTTGTTCAACCGCGCGGCGACGATGCGAGACAGGTCCGCCACGATGGCGCGCACCATCACGGCCGCCTTCACCTCGGCCTCGTGACCGGGCACCACCTGCTGGCGCGTCATGGGCCCGAAGGCGCTGGCGGACTCGAAGACGAGGTTGCCGATGTGCTCGCGGAAGCGCGCGCGCAGGCGTTGGATCTCCGCCAGCAGCGTCCACCGGTCCGACACCACCGAGGGGTTGCGCATCGTCTCGCCGAGCTGGGTGATGCCCTGGGCGAGCTGCTGCATCCAGCCCTGGAGGAGCTCGGCCGCGTCCTTGGCCCGCCGCGCCTCCACGGTGGCCGCCAGGGGCGCCGCGAAGCCCGACGTGCCGCCGGCGCCCGCCGCCTGGAACTGCTCGCGGATGACGTTGAGGAGCGCGTTGACGTCCACCACCGTGTCGCGGATGACGGGGGCCATCTCCTCCCAGAGCGACAGGTCCGGACTGCCGTCCACGCCAGCCGTCTCGTACTTCACCAGGTCCAGGTCGCTCAGGCGCGCGATGGCCTGACCCGCGGCGGTGTACACCTTGCGCAGGCGTTCGGCGAAGGCCCGATCGGACAGGGATTGAAGGAGCTCTTCGAGTTTCGGAGAGAGAACGGGCGGAGGAGTATCGGCGGCCACGGCGCGCACACTGTAACGGTTCTGTCGAGGCGCGTCGCGGACTTCGGAGCCCGGAGCGTGTGGATCCGGGCACTTGGCCTGGGGCTCTCGACTTTCGGGTGGGGGGCGATCTAAGGACGCGCGCGAATGATCCAGGTTCTGCTCCTGAACGAAGGCAAGGTTTTCTCGGGCGGTGAGGAATTGCTCGACCAGCCCGGCACCCGGTGGATCGACGTCCTCCACCCGACCGAGGAGGAGATGAGGCGGCTCGGGGATCGCTTCGGGCTGCACAAGCTGGCCATCGAGGACTGCCTCCACCTGGACCAGCGGCCCAAGCTGGAGGAGTACCCGAACCACCAGTTCATCGTGCTCCAGGGATTCACCTCGGAGTCGAAGGACGCGTGCGAGCTGACGCTGCACGAGCACCACTTCTTCCTGGGGCCGGACTGGCTCATCAGCGTCCACGAATTGCGCTTCGAGGGGCTGGATACGGTGCGGCAGCGCGTCCAGCGCGAGCCCCAGGCGACGTTCGAACGCGGGGTGGACTTCCTGCTGTACCTGCTGGCGGACGCGCTGATGGACCGGAACTTCCCCATCCTCGACAAGTTCAACGATGAGCTGGAGGATCTGGAGTCGGCGGTCTTCGAGAACCCGCAGCCGGAGCACCTGCAGCGCATCTTCGAGCTGAAACGAGCGCTGGTGACGGTGAGGCGGGTGCTGTCGCCCCAGCGGGACGTGCTGAGCTTGCTGACCCGGCGAGGCATCCCCAACGTGGGTGAGCGCACCGCGCTGTACTTCCGGGACGTGTACGACCACCTGGTGCGGCTGCACGAGCAGATCGACGCGGTGAGGGATCTGCTGGGCAACGTGATGGATGGCTACCTGTCGATGATCGCCAACCGGACGAACGACATCACCAAGCAGCTCACCATCTTCTCGACCATCTTCCTGCCCCTGTCGTTCATCACGGGCTTCTTCGGACAGAACTTCGACTTCCTGAGTCAGCGGGGGTTCTTCTGGCTGATGATGGTGTCGGTGGTCGGGCTGCCGGTGGGCCTGGTGTTCTGGTTCAAGAGCAAGCAGTGGATCTGAAGTCCCTGGAGGAGCCCATGCTCACCATCACCGTCGATGGAGTTCCCCTGCACTACCGCGACGAGGGCCGCGGGCTGCCGGTGCTGCTGTTCCACGCGTTCCCGCTGAACGCGGATGCCTTCGAGAAGCAGGTGAAGGCGCTGTCGGGGCGCTACCGCTTCATCCTCCCGGACGTCCGGGGCTTTGGGAGGAGCGGACTGGGGGATGGCCCCACGGAGATGTCGCGCATCGCCCGGGACGGGCTGGCGCTGCTGGACGCGCTGAACGTGGAGTCGGCGGTGGTGGGTGGGGTGTCGATGGGCGGCTACGCCAGCATGGCGCTGCTGCGCGAAGACGCGGGCCGGGTGCGGGGGCTGGTGCTGGTGGACACGCAGGCCACGGCGGACGACGAGGCGGGACGGGCGCGGAGGGAGACGTCGGCCCAGGAGGCGCTGAGGGAGGGGCCCGAGGCGGCGGTGCGGGCGCTGCTGCCGAAGCTGGTGGCGGCGGGACCGGACTCGGAGGTGGGGCGCGAGGTGGCGGCGCTGATCCGGACGGCGACACCGGCGGGCCTCGCGGCGGCGCAGCGGGGCATGGCGCTGAGACCGGACGGCAAGGACATCCTCGCGCGCTACGCCGGGCCGGCGCTGGTGGTGGTGGGCGAGAAGGATCCGGTGACGCCGCTGGAGAAGGCGAAGCAGATGGCGGACCTCATCACCGGGGCGCGGCTGGAGGTGATTCCAGACGCGGCGCACCTGACCAACCAGGAGCAGCCGGAGAGATTCAACGCGGTGCTCGACAGCTTCCTGTCGGGGCTGTGAGGACCGTCCCCGTACAACGGGAGCAGTCAGAAGTCCCCCCACACCATGAGCGAGAACATGCGAATTCAGAAGTGGATGGTGGTACTCGGAGCGACCCTCGGGCCGATGCTGGGCTGCGACACGTCGGAGCCGCAGCCGGATCCTCAGCCCACGCCCCGGACCCAGCTCCGGGTGCCGCTCTACTCGTACATCCCGGATGCGGCGGGAGATGGCCTCAAGGCCATGTCCGCTCGCATCGAGGCCGACTTCGAGCAGCAGCACCCGGACGTGGATCTGGTGGTGAACCCCTCGTGCTTCAAGGATGACCTCTACGAGCCCACCCAGCTCGCGAGCTCCCTCCAGGGACAGGGAGAGTGCGCCTACGATCTCGTCGAGACGGACACGATGCTCCTGGGCGAGCTGGTCGCCACCGGGGCGGTCCGTCCCTGGTCGGCGCTGCCGGAAGGCGTGAACTGGCATCCCGCGGGCGTCAAGGCCTCGACGCTGGACGGCAAGCTGTACGGCGTGCCCCACTGGCTGTGCACGCACTACGTCATCTCGCGCGACGAGGCGGTGAGCAACGCCCGCACGGTGAATGAGCTGGTGCAGCTGATCGCGTCGCGGAAGACCCCGGAGATGGACGTGGCGGGCAACCTGCTGGGGAGCTGGAACCTGCCCTCGCTCTACCTCGACGCCTGGTCGGACACCCACGGCCCCGAGCAGATCCAATCGGCCGTCACCACGGAGCGCTACGACACGCAGGTGATCGCCGGGATGAGGACCCTGGCCCAGGCCTGCGAGACCCCGGCGGGCAATCCCTGCCTCGATGGGACCTTCGACGCCGACGAGAACATCGATCTGCCCGCGACGCTCTTCGCGGAGGGCAAGGCCGACGTGACGCTGGGCTACTCGGAGCGGTTGCACACCATCGTGAAGAAGCTGCCCCAGGCGGAGGACCGGCGGCAGCTGCGCATCTCCCCTGCCCCGCTGGGCGCGGGCAGCCAGACCCTGCTGTTCACCGACTCCTTCTTCCTCGGGGCCCAGTGCACCGGCGAGTGCGAGAAGGCCGCGAGGGCGTTCGTGAGCTACATGAGCCAGACGAGCACGTACGCGTGGATCCTCCTCAGCGAGGATGCTCCCGCCACCGGGCGCGTGCCGCGCTACCTCATGCCCGCGACGCTGGACGCCTACCAGGCGCCCGGGCTGAAGGAGGATCCGCTCTACCAGCGGATCGACACCACCACGCGCACGGCCTCGCCCTTCCCCAACGGAGGCGTGCTGGGGATCCGCAAGGCGATGAGGGACCACCTCGTGCAGGAGCTCACCACGAAGGCCCCCTGAGCCCGAGCCGCCTCGGCGGAGGACTCCCGCGGGCTCACGGAGCCGCGGGGGCCTCCTGGGGCTCCGGTT
Source organism: Archangium violaceum (assembly GCF_016887565.1). NCBI lineage: Bacteria > Pseudomonadati > Myxococcota > Myxococcia > Myxococcales > Archangiaceae > Archangium > Archangium violaceum. Next base: position 5,514,497 of record NZ_CP069396.1, on the reverse strand, counting down.
CATCGGGCAGGGGCTCTCGGGCGGCCTTCTCCAGCTCGTCCACCTGCCGCAGCTCGGGGAAGCCCCAGGCCCAGAGCCCCACCACCACCAGCGTGCCCACCGCGCCAGACACCACCGCCGACACCGCGCCCATGTGCTCGGCGAAGACTCCGGCGCGGAACTCACCCAGCTCGTTGGAGGCGCCGACGCAGATCATGTTCACCGCGCCCACGCGGCCCCGCATGTGATCCGGCGTGGCCACCATCTCCAGCGTGCTGCGCACCACCACGCTCACCATGTCGGCGGCTCCGGCGATCGCCAGCGCCACGACGGACAGGGGCAGCGAGCGGCTCACCCCGAAGACGAGCGTCGCCGCGCCGAAGATGGCCACCGAGATGAACATCTTCCATCCAGCCCGACCTCCGATGGGACGGGAGGCCAGGAACACGGCCACCAGCGCCGCGCCCACCGCGGGCGCGCTACGCAGCAGCCCCATCCCCCACGGCCCCGTGTGCAGCACGTCGCGCGCGTAGATGGGCAGCAGCGCCACCGCGCCTCCCAACAGCACCGCGAACAGGTCCAGGGTGATGCTGCCCAGCAGCAGCCGCTGGCGGCGCACGAAGTGGAACCCGGCCAGGAACGTGGAGAAGGAGAAGGGCTCGCGGGAGGACTGGCCCGTCCGCACCTTCAGGGACAGCATCCACACCACGGAGAGCGAGCACAGCAGGGCCGAGCCGATATAGGCCCCCCTGGCGCCCGCCCACCCGTAGAGGAGTCCGCCCACGGCGGGACCGGCGATGGTGGCCACCTGCCAGGTGGTGGAGTTGATGGCCACCGCGCGCGTGAGCGCCTCGGGGGGCACGAGGCGGGGAACGAGCGCCGAGCTCGCGGGCGCATAGAAGGACCGTGCGGTACCGAAGAGCACCAGCACGCCATAGACGAAACGCACGTCCCGGATGTGGCCCAGCGTGAAGGAGAGCAGCAACAGGCTGCACAGCAGCATGATGGACTGGCACACCACGAGGATGGCGCGCCGGTCCACCCGGTCCGCCACCTGGCCTCCGACGAGGGCGAAGGCGAGGAAGGGCAGGAACTGCGCCAGACCCGTGTAGCCCAGGGCGAGTGCGCTGCCCGTCAGCTCGTACACCTGCCAACCGATGGCGACCGATTCGACCTGCACGGCGAGCACCGCGCACAGGCGTGCCAGCTGGTAGAAGCGGAAGTCGCGGTAGTGGAAGACGGAGGGAGGGGCCGAGGGAGCGTCGGGGGAAGCCATACGGTCAGGCGGCTCTAACGCAAGCCCCACGCGCTCGCCAGTCACAGTTGGAGCAGGCGAGCCAGGGAGCGCTACGGTTGGAGCTCATAGCTGACCAGCTCCTCGGTCTGCCCGCCCTCCTCCTTCACCTTTCCAATGCCCCGAACGAACCAGTAGGTCTTGGCCGTACTGCCGCCCGCCTTCTGCAGGACGAGCGCCTGGAACGTGCCGGCGGGGACGGTGACGGACTCTCCATCGGCGATCACCGTCCAACGCTCCCGGACGGTCGTGCTCGAATTCTCACCAGCGGAGAGCGCCGTCTCCTCGTAGCTCTCGAGCCAGGAGGCGCCCACCACGGCGTGCTCGGGCGACTCGTCGATGTGAAGCCTGGGGGGATCCCAGAGCTCCTCGCTCTTGACGGTGTCCGTGTTCGCGCGGAGCGACTGCTCGCGGTAGCGAACGAGGCGCGCGCCCGAATAGGCCTGCCAGCTGAGGGTCCTGGCACCCGAGCTCTTCAACGTGGTCACCTTGTTCGCGAGGACGTCCCGGTGGGGTCCCGTGCCACCCACGGGCTCTGGCTCACCGACCGTGGTCACCTTCTCGGAGACCTCTCCGTCCTCGGTGACCCGGTAGGTCCAGCGGTTTCCCGCCTTCCACGGCAGCAGCGGGTTGGAGCCGACCGTGCCGCTGCCGTCCACGCTGTCGGGAGGAGGAGTGGAAGAGGTCCCGCCGCATCCCGTGGCCAGGGAGCCGGCCAGGAGCAGCACCTGGAACAAGTGAGAGGTACGCATCGTCGTGTCCTTCCTCGCGGAGCTGCTCATTGGCCTCGACCCGGGTGCGGGCGAGCCTGCTTGACCGTCAATGTCGGCGTCTGGCCGGGCTCACCGTCGAACTTGAACTCGACATCCATGGCGTACCAGCCGGTGTTGCCCGCCTTCGGTCCATAGGCCGGCGAGAAACGCTCGTGAATCCTGTCGAGCGCCTGACCGAGCTCGAAGACCTGGGCGGGCGTCAGCACCGTCTCGCCCTCGGCCACCAGGTTGGAGTGGGACAGGTACGTGATGGGGAGTCCTGGCTGGTGGAACTCATAGATGAACTGGTCGCTGGTGATTCCCGGTGGGGGGTGGACCACCTCGGCGTCCCCTCCCGCCTGCACGTTCACGTAGAGCCCCGGCTGCAGGCCCGACGGGTCGAATGGATTCGCCGTGAGCGCCACTCCATTGGCTTCCTCGTCCGGGAAGTTGTGGTGCACCAGCAGGGCCATCACGACTGCCTTGTGATCGATGCCGTTGTAGGCGCGCTCCTCGAAGGTGCGGAACAACCAGATGCTGGCCCAGGTCTCGCGAATGGCATCGAGCACATCCTCCCAATCGCTGGGATCTCCGGTGTGTGACTCGTAGCAACCCGCGCACGGAAACCCTTCCAGGTCCTCGCTGTTCGTGCTGGTGCGGAAGCGCATGGTCAGTCCCGGGTAGTCCGTGGCCAGCTTGGCCTTGAGCATGGATTGGAAGGTGGCATTCACGGGCGCCGCCTCCATGGCCTTGCGGAACTCCTTCAGACGCGCGTCACGCACCTCGGGCTTCGCCTGGAACTCGGGATCCGCCAGCAGCTGATCCATCCTGGCGTAGAACCCGTTCTCCTCCATGAACTGGACGTAGTAGTAGGCCGGGATGGTGAAAGCCTTGCGGATGGGGAGCCCCGGCGTGTTGACCATGACGGAGTAGTGAGCGGCCTTCCCACCGAACGCGGGGATGGCGGCCTTGATGGCGTCCCGGAGGGAACCCGAGCCCTCGACCACGACCTGCTCGAGATCGCGCAGGTCCGTGACCGTCAGGTCGGCCGCGGGCAGTTGCACGGGCACGGGCTTGTGCGCTTCCCAATAGGCGTCGGCCTCCGTGCTCGTCACCTCCTCGACGCTCCAATCGAAGGCGCCCACGGTGAGACGGACCCACTTCCCTTCGAGCGCCCGGAGCTGGGAGTTCGTCGTGGCGTCGCGCAATCCCATGTTCGGGGTCTTGCGATTCTGGGAGAGCACGTTGACGTGCGAGAGCGGAGTCTGGAACTCCTCGGTGATGATGCCGAGCACCACCGAGATGTCATTGGGGATGCGGTCCAGCACGACGATGTCGCGGTAGGAGAGGTAGGTCGTCGCCAGGTCGGCGGCCTTGATGAAACGCAGCCGCCCGACCGAGGTGGCGAGGTTGAGGGGTTGATAGTCGATGGCGGCGAAGAGCTCGGCCGTCGTCTTCACGCGGACGGAGGTGGGCAGATTCTTCGCCTCGGCCTCGACCGCCTGGGAGGTGGGGTGGAAGAACAGCGCGGGACCGAAGTAGCCCGCGTCGCGGACGGCCTCGTAGAGACGGGTCACCATCGAGGCGGAGGCGGAGTCATAGGGCGCGATCTCGAGCGCCCAGACGTCGGGTCCTTCGTAATACGTGACGGACCCGAGCAGGAAGCGGCGATCCGGTGAGTAGTATTCCGTCTGGTTGAAGTCCGCCAGCGAGCCGACGATGGGCCGTCCCCCACCGGAAAGATTGGCGGAGACGAACTCGTAATGGATGGCGTAGCGGGTGCTGTTCTGGAAGTAGAGGGTGTCGTTGTCGAACCGATCGAGCACGACCTTCACGGAGCGGGCGCCCGGGATGCTGGTGTCGAGCGGCTCGGAGGCGAGGGCGTTGAAGTCTTTCTGGCACCCGATGCGCGCCAGGAAGCTGGGGCTCGAGCTCTCGTCGGTCACTTCGCAGGTCCCCTCCTGCACCACGTCAGGGGTGGACGAGGAGTCCGAAGAACACGCGAGAAGGAGCGCGGTGATGACGACGAAGAGATGGGAGCGCAAGACGGGTTCCTCGGGGGATGTCAGGGATTGATCGCGAAGCAGTAGAGGCCACCGTACCCGCCGCCTCCGCCCACGGAGGACCCACCACCCGGGCCGTTCTGGGAGAGGTTGACGCCGGCGGCGCAGCCCGGCGCCTGGTGATCGGAGATCCAGTTGCCGCCGTTCGTGGGATTGCTGGCGCTACGAGGCCAGGAGTGACCGATGTACGGCTTCCCGGTGGAGCCGACCGCGCTCGTCCAGTCGTTGCAGGTATAGGACTTGCTGCCCGCGTACTGCCCCTGTTTGTTCGAGCCCGTCAGGGTGTCGTGGTTGTCGACGCCCTGGTGGTTGGGCTCGCCCCGCTCGTTGGGCAGATCGTTCACGATTTGCGCATCGCCTTTCGGACGCGCACTCAAGAGCCCGGCCTTGTTCGAGGCCACGAGCCGACCATTGCGGTCGTACCAGGGGCCCTCGCCAATGCGATCGATGGCGTGGACGGTGCCGCCGTCGGCACCACCGGTCGAGGCACTCAAGAAGGCGCGCCAGACCTTCTGCCCGGAGCCGGGAAGACCCATCTCGGCGATGGTCCGGCAGATCTTGTCCGCACCCTCCAACCCCGTGGCCTCACCGAAACGCAGATCTCCGCCGAAGCCGTTCGAGCTGCCCGAGAGCTGGCGCATGGCCTCGATGCTGGTGACGAAGAAACTGAACTTCGTCTCATCCGCCGAACCACCCGTGGTGCCACCACCATCCGTGGTGTCTCCACCCGTGGAACCATCACCCTGGTCCTGATCCGTATCAATGGGGTCCGAACCGCAGGCGGTAGCGCAGACGCCGAGAGCAAGCAGGGTCACCGCGGGAATGACGAATGTGTTTCTCATGAGGGACGACTCCTTTCACTTGCACGTCAGGTCCGCCTGGCAGGTCTGTCCCGCCGGGCAGTCCTCGTCACCGCTGCACGACACCAGTCCGGGAATGAGGAGCTCGCGCTCCACCTGGGACAGCACCATCAGGTCCACGCACCCGGCGCTCGTGTCCGCGGAGTCCGCCGTACGGCGGCTGATGGTGATCTTGGGAAAGCCGGCGACGCCCACGTCGAGCAACTGCGAGCTCAACCCGGCGGGGATGACATAGCTGCCCGTGTCAGGGACACCATCGCACTCGAGCGAGGCGGCAATGCCGCCGTGGTGCGCGAGATCCATGACGATCTGGATGCGTGCCGCTCCGGGAGTGGTGGGAGGCGTCCACGACACGGTCACCGGGCTTCCCCGCTCGACGGTGATGGCCCCCTCGGGGACGGTGAGACGAGAGATGCCCTGCCCTCGAAGCGAGAAGGCCTGGACGTCCGCGCCACTGCCCTCGAGCTTGATGTTGGCGCCCTCGTCGAAGCCAGGGTACGGCAGCGAGGTCCCGCCGTTGAAATAGAACCTCGCCGAGTTCGGTGACATGGAGAGCTCGGCCTTCAATCCCAGCACGCGCACGGTGCCCACGTTCTGCGCGGTCGGATAGGGAATGCAGACGCCGCCTTCTCCACACGTCTGCGAGGCGCCACAGGTCGGCTCACAGAAGAGCGTGCGTCCACGCAGGAGACGGCACTCACCCTCCTGGGCTTGCACCTGCCGCACGTTGGCCGGAACGACACCGTTGAGGACGCGGCCCTGGACGGACGTGTACCCATCCCCCAGCTCGACGGTGAATTGTCCGACCCGTTGGCTCGCGTCGCAGGGTTCGTAGGCGAGCTCGGAGCTCGTGGTGTCCTCGGTGTCGTCCGGAGGCGTAGAGGATGAGCCACAGCCAGGCCCACACAACGCGAGGAGGATGAGGAGAAGGGTCCGGACCTCGTGAAGCCTCTTCAAGACAGTCTCCATGGCGGGCGTGCTCCCGATGCAGACCTCTTTGTAGAGGTGCGCCCTTAAGGAATCCTTAAGTGCCTTCCACTTTGGATGGGGGCCTGTCAGGCTCTGGCCATGGCTGACTTGATCCTCACTGGCGCCTCCCGCGGCATCGGTCACGCCCTGGCGCTGGCCCTGGCCGAGCGGCGCGACGATCGCCTCGTGCTCGTCGCCCGCGACCGAGCCCGTCTCGAAGCCCTCGTCACCGCGGTCGAGCAGAAGGGAGGCCGCGCCATCGCGGTGCCGGGAGACCTCTCGTCCCTGGCGGAGGCCCGGGAGCTCGGGCAACGCCTGGTCGAGGTGGTCACTCCCGGTGCGACGCTCATCCACAATGCCGGGCTGTGGCCAGCGAAGCGGGTGCTCACGCCCGAAGGACTCGAAGCGGCCTTCGTGGTCAACCACCTGGCGCCCCTCGAGATGCAGAGGGCGCTGCTGGATGCCGGGCGCCTGCGCCGGGTCATGGTGGTGAGCGCCGGTCTGATCCTGAAGGGGCGCTTCGACGCAGCTCGCACGCCGACAGGAGAGGACTTCTCCGGCATCCGGACCTACTGCACGACCAAGCTCTGCTTCGCGCTGGCCATGCGCGACCTCGCGGCCGCCAGGCCGGAGCTCGACGTGGTCATCCTCCATCCGGGCGTGGTGCGCACGGATCTCGGGGCACGTTCGGGCCCCATCGGTTGGCTCCTGTCACTCGTGAAGCGGGGCTGGGAGACGCCAGAGGTGTGCGCGGCACGCCTCGCACGGATCCTCGCGCGCGAGCGCTGGTCATCGGCCGGAGAAGCCCGCTGGCTCATCGAGGAGAACGAGCAGCCGTGGCCGGCCGTGGCGGAGGACGAGGCGACGAGGCGAGCGGTGCGAGAAACCACCGAGCGCATGCTAGCGAAGCATCCAACGACTTCTCGATGATAACCGGGTTGCGCATGCTCCCTCTCCCTCTGGGAGAGGGCGGGGGGTGAGGGTAGTCTCGCGGACATGAAGCACCTGAATCATGCCCCATTGCTTGGGGTGTTCATGACGTGGAGTGTTCTCGCCTCGGGGTGCTCGGCAGGGTCGGCTGCCATGGGCCCGAGTGACTGCCGGCCCGGGGACTCCACGATGACCTGTTGCATCAAAAAGCACCCATACGACCCCGCGGAGGCCTGCGGTGCCACTGCGTCGGACATAGAGCAGGCGCTAGAGTCCGTGACAACGGCAGATGAAGTCGCTCCCATCATGACGATGAGCGATGGGGACGAATTCGCCAACAACAAAGACCTACCGGAGTGGAAGCAGCGGTGCATCAAGGCCTACGTCAACTGTCAGAACGCTGGGTGGACAGGAAAATGTGATGACTGTCTCCGATATTGCGAGGGCCAACACGAATGGCCGATCCGCAAATGCAGGCCGCGCAGGTAGAGAGATGCGAGACATGGAGACAGAGGAAGCCGAAGAAAGCGACTGGCACGAGATACGAGTGCTGGACAATCAGGTTCAGCGGGGAGAAGCCCTGGAACTCACCGATGACGTGCGCGACCTGATCAAACGCACCGCTCCAACGGTGGCAATCCCCGAGGCTGATGCGGAAACCGCTCTCGCCCGTGTGGACAGCGGCACGGCCCTACTCCATGAGATTCGGCGTCGCATCACCGAGGGTTCCAATCGACTGGTGGATGCACTCGATCGGATGTACCAGCTTCAGCAAAAAGGAGACCTTGACGGCGCACGCCAACAAATGCGCGACGTGCTCGCCGTGGAGGTCGTACCGCTGTACCGGGAGGTTGCCGAAGGCGAGATCGAGAAGCTGAACAAGCTCTCGTAGGCACCCTTCGTGGCCGCCCTGACGAGCCAGACGGGATGAGCATCCCGCTGGCTCGGAGGAAGACGGGCTCAGACCTGGAGCGCTTTCGAGATCGGAAGCTCCCGGACGCGCGTGCCCGTGAGCGCGAAGACCGCGTTGGCGATCGCCGGAGCGACGGGAGGAACACCGGGCTCCCCCACCCCGCCCGGAGCCGCGTCGCTCTGGATGATCTCCACGTGGATCTTCCGCGGCACCTCCGCGATGCGCACCAACCGGACGTCGCGGAAGTTCGACTGCTCCGTCATGCCGCCCTTCATCGTGACGCCACCGTACAGCGCCAGACTCATTCCAAAGATGACCGAGCCCTCCATCTGGGCCCGGACACGGTCCGGATTGATCACCGTCCCCGCGTCCGCGACGATCCAGGCTTCATCGACCCGGATCTTGCCGGCGGCGTCGCGCACGACCGATGCGACCACCGCCGTGTAGCTGACGAAGCTGCGGTGGGCGGCGAGGCCCAGGGCCCTGCCCTCCTTCTTCCGCTCGCTCCACCGCGACAGCTGCGTCACGCGCTCGATGACATGGCGCAGGCGCCCGACATTGACAGGGTGGGCATCGAGCGAGGCGCCATAGTTCCTGAGGTTCTTGATCCCCAGTTCCTCCAGTGAGGACAGCCGGGGAGGCCCGAGCACCTCCAGCAGCACATCGCGGGTGTCCTCACCCCGGGCGTGGGCGATCTCATCGATGAAGGAGTTGACCGAGAAGGCGTGGAAGATGTTGTAGACGGACCGGAGCCAGCCGATGCGGACGTGGGCATTGGCCTCGCACGCCTCGGCGCGGACGTTGGGAACCGCGAGCGCGAGATCCAGCACCCCCTGCTGGAGGTCCCCTTCCCCGGGCCGGTTGACCGGCGCGAAGGTGGAGCCGATGGGTGGGAACGCGGTGCGGTGCCGCCAGGCGACGACCTTACCGCGCTCGTCGAGCCCCGCGCTCAGCAGCTGGGTGCTGACGGTGTTGTAGTAGTCGTGCTGGACGTCGTCCTCGCGCGTCCACTGCACGCGCACCGGAGTACCGGCCTCCCTGGCGAGCAGCACGACCTCGGAGACGAAGTCCGCCTTCGACTTGCGCCCGAAACCACCGCCCAGGAAGGTCACGTGGACCTGGACCTTCTCCGGAGGAAGCCCGAGCGCCCGGGCCGCCTCGGTGCGAGCCGCCTGCGGATTCTGGGTGGGGGCCCATACCTCGCAGGTGCCATCCTGGACGCGAGCGAGCGCGACGGGCGGCTCCATCGACACGTGCGGGAGGTGAGGCACGTGATACTCCGCCTCGATCAAGCGCGCGGCCTTGGCGAGGGCGGCGTCCGCGTCTCCGACGTTGCGGACGGGCATGCCGGGCGCTCGCACGGACGCGGTGAGCTCCTGGCGGAACCGCTCCGAGTCGTACTTCGCGTTGTCCCCATGATCCCAGGTGATGTCCAGCGCCGCGCGGCCACGCATGGCCGCCCAGGTGTTCTCCGCGAGGACGGCGATGCCACCCCAGGACTGGAACATGTACGGAGGCTTCGGCGCGGGAAGCTCGATGACGCGCTTCACCCCGGGGATGGCGAGCGCACGGGAGGCGTCGTACTTCACCACCCGGCCTCCCACGACAGGGGGACGCGCGATCACCGCGATGAGCATGCCCGGAAGCCGGATGTCGGCCCCGAACGTGGCGCTCCCGTTGACGTACGCGGGCCCGTCCAGCAACGGCAGCGGCCCACCGGCGCGCCGGAGCTCGGCCTTGGGCCGGAGCACGACCGCCGCCGGCTTGGGGACGGGCAGCTTGCCCGCCTCGAGCGCCAGCTCGCCGAAGCCGAGCGTGCGATTGCTCGCGCGATGAATCACGACATGATCGCGCGCCTCGCACTGCTCCGGCGCCACCTTCCAGCGCCTGGCCGCGGCGGAGATCAGCATCACGCGCGCGGTGGCACCCACCCGCCGCATCTCCTCATAGATGCTGCGAACGCTGTTGGAGCCGTCGGTGTTCTGATCGCCGTAGACCGGGTCGCCATCGGCCTGGACGATCTTCACCCGGGCCATGTCCGCGCCCAGCTCATCGGCGATCAGCACCGGGAGCGAGCTGCGGATGCCCTGCCCCATCTCCGAGCGGTGGCAGACGATCGTCACCAGCCCGTCGGCAGCCACGTGCACGAAGACGTTGGGGTTGAGCCCGGGCGAGGCGTTCTCCTCGGCCTGGGAGCTCGTCCTGGGCTTCGGCCCCGGTTGGCCCGTGGGCTCGCTGGTGGGCTTCTGACCGGTGAAGAAGGCCAGGGCGAGCCCACCGGCGGAGACGTTCATCCCGGCGAGGAATGTCCGCCGGGCAATCAACATGGGCTTCTTGCTCATGGATGTCCTCGTCATTCCTCGGAGAGGCCCGCGGCCTTCTTCACGGCGGCACGAATGCGCGTGTACGTGCCGCACCGGCACAGGTTGCCCGCGAGCGACTGGTCAATCTCCGCATCGGTCGGCTTGGGATTCTTCGCGAGCAGGGCCGCCGCGGTCATGATCTGCCCGGCCTGGCAGAAGCCGCACTGGGGGACGCCCAGGTCGACCCAGGCGCGCTGGAGGGGGTGGCTCCCATCGGAGGACAGTCCCTCGATGGTGGTGATCGACCGCCCGGCCGCGCGGCGGATCGGCGTCACGCAGGAGCGGACCACCTGACCGTCGAGATGGAGGGTGCACGCGCCGCAGAGCGCCTGGCCGCAGCCGTACTTCGTGCCGGTGAGGCCGAGCACATCGCGCAGGGCCCAGAGCAGGGGCATCTCCGGATCCACATCGAGCTCGTGCTCGACACCGTTGACGCGGACTCGAATGCTCATGGCCGTGCCTCCTCGGAGGGGCACTCGGCGCCGGTGTCGGCCCAGGCCGCCACGATGGCTCCGAAGAGCTTCTGATTTCCCGGAGCGGGCTGCCGGTCAGCGCCCGGCGTCCAACCCCAGCCCACCAACTCGTCATGCGCGTTGTGCTCGACGATCTGCGCCAACGTCTTGCCTCCGTTCCGTTTGGGGTCCTTCAGCTGCTCACATATCGCGCGCGGGCTCTTGCCCACCCACGCCATCGAGCGCGGAGCGAGGTGCCAGTTCGGCGCACCGGGCACCCGCGCGAGCTCGAGATTCCTGTCCTGGTGACAGCTCGTGCACTCCATCCCGACCACGCCCCGGTCCTCGGGGCCGCGCACGACGGGAGGATTGTGCGGTTGCCAGTCGGTTCCATGGTACGGCGTATCGCCATCGGGGTGACAGTTGGCGCACCGGGGATGGAGCAGGACCCGGCTGGCTTCGAGGAACAGGGCGCGAGAACGATCGGCCCGGTCCGCGATGACTCCGAACGCCTCGGGGGAACGGAGCTCACCGGGGCCAACCTGGGGGAGCGCCCCCCGAGCATCAACGGGCTCGGGCTGACGTCGGCACGCGCCCGCGGCGAGCAGAACGAGACCAGATGTCACGACGAGAAGAGCATTCCGCATCGACGGCGAGAATCCAGGAATCCGAGCGCCCCGGCAACGGTGAAAAAGCGCAGGAGGCACAACCCGACACTTGGGGCTCACCCCGTGGTCCGAGAGGGCGCGGACCACGGGGTGCGCAGGCCGCTCAGTTGGGCGGGCAGAAGACGATGTCGAAGTCCTCGGCGTTGCACGCCGCCATCACCGAGTCATCGCCGGACCACGAGTAGGACTGTGAGCAGGCCGCGTCGAAGTACCGCGCCACGACGCTGTTGGGATTGTCGCGGTCGCGGCTCACGCAGGAGATGACCTTGCCGGCGGCGTTGCGCAGCTGTCCCTCCGCGGGGCAGTTCGGGAGCAGGTCCATCGGGCAGCTCCGCGTCTGCCCCGAGCAGGTCGTCGTCCCACCCAGCTCATAGGGAATGATCTTCAGGGGGAGGTTGTGGGCATCCACGTGGCTGAGGTTGAACCAGTCCCAGCTGGTGTAGGAGTAGAACACCTCGTTGAAGCCGAACTCCGCCAGCGAGTGGTGCTCGAAGCCCGGGTCCTCGCCCTTGCGGAAGCCCCAGTAGCGCTTGGTGGGCATGTACGCCGTGACGGAGCCGATGGTCCGGCACGCCTCCTGGCCCGAGCCCAGGAGCCCGCCCGTGATGTTGTTGCCGGCGAAGTTGACCTCGAAGCCGCACCGGTTGATGAAGCGCAGCGTGGTCTGCCCATCATTGGCGATGGCGCACCCGCGGCCCGTGCCCGGATCGGTGCCGCCGCTCACCTTGTCCAGGGTGTAGAGCTGGTTGGCGGTGCCGGTGTACGGGTACTGGACGTACTGCGTGCCGTTGTTCGCCGAGCCCCAGTACAGGTCCATCACCATGTCCGTGTGGCGCGCATGGATGCTGAACTGGTTGTTGCCCCGGGCCACGAACTTGAACTGCTGGTTGTTCGCGCCGACGTACGTCCACTGGTGGAAGTAGGCGTTCTGCGCGGTGCTGTTGTCCTTGATGTCGAGCGCCTTGTTGCTGTTGACGTTGATGATCTTCCAGTAGCCATCCGACGTCGGGGAGATGTGGAACTTCTGCGCGTTGGTGCCGTTACAATCCCACTGCTGCACCGTTGCGCCATCCGCGGTGCTGCTCGAGGCGACGTCGACACACTTGTTGGTCATGGCCGAGCGGATGACGTAGTCGCCCTCCGTGATGCTCGACACGATGGCCGCGCTCTCCAGCTGGGCGGTCTGCTCGGCGCTCTCCAGCTCGTTGGTGGTGCATCCACCCAGTCCACCCACGACGCCCAACAACGACAGACAACGGTACACACTCATACGAGACATGTTGCTCTCCTCGAGATGGTTCGAATGAGACGGATTCGTCCTCACTCGGTGCCATGTAGAGGGCCGCCCCCCGTTTTTCGGGTCATTGCCTGCTCACCCATGCGCTTCCTGGCTTCGTGACCCTGGTGACCGCGGTCCTCACCCCTGGTGACTGCTGTCACCAGGGATGGGGGGTCCTCGGCTCCATTCTGGCGTGGGACGGCAGGGGCCAGCCGGAAATATCAAGTAAAAGCGGATTTGTTTGATGGTCGAGTTGTTGCAGATAGCCCGGAGAGTGCTCGACAGGGCAATCTCGATGAACCCACTCCAACGCAGAGGAAGCACCATGAGCCGAGGTAACCCGGATGAATCGCTGTTTGCCGTTCATCCCCGCCGGACACGTGTCCTGGGGATCGCCGCATCGACCCTGCTGGCGGCCAGCGCGAGTTGCGCCGTGCCCCCGGACACGGAGCGGGACGAGCGCACCGGCCACGAGGAGAAGGCGCTCGCGGCGAACCCGCTGACGGTCACCCTGCGGACCTGGTCGGGCCATTACCTCGTCGCCGATCAGGGCGGTGGCGCCGATCTGATGGCGTACAGCACGCAGGCCAAGGAGTGGGAGACGTTCACGCTCACGGACGTCAACGGCGGCTCGCTCGTCAGCGGAGACGTGGTGACGCTGCGGTCGATCAGCGGCCAGTGGGGCTCGGCGATCAACGGCGGCGGCGGCAACATCCGGTTCACGGCGACGACGCCCCTGGCCTGGGAAGAGTTCAGCATCGTGAAGCTGAGCGGCACCGGCGACATCGTCAGCGGCGACAAGATCGCGCTGAAGACGACGGTCAGCGGCCAGTTCGTCTCCGCCATCAACGCCGGCGGCAGCACCGTCGTCGCGTCCGCCCCCGCGGCGAGGGAGTGGGAGACGCTCACGCTGAACATCCTGAGCGGCGGTGGAGGCAACGGGTCCGGCCCGGACTTCGGACCCAACGTCCGCATCTTCGACCCCTCCATGTCGATGGCGACGATCCAGAGTCAGGTCGACACCATCTTCCGGCAGCAGGAGACGAACCAGTTCGGCAGCCAGCGGTACGCGTACTTCTTCAAGCCGGGCCAGTACAACCTCGACGTCCAGGTCGGGTTCTACATGAACGTGTTCGGCCTCGGGCAATCGCCCGACGACGTGACGATCACCGGAGCGGTCCGCACCAAGGCGGACTGGTTCCAGGGCAATGCCACCCATAACTTCTGGCGCGGCGTCGAGAACCTCTCGATCGTCCCGACGAAGGACTCGAACACGGCGGTGTGGGCCGTCTCACAAGCGACCACCATGCGCCGCATCCACGTGAAGGGCTCCATCAATCTCTGGGATAACGCCTGGTCCAACGCCTGGTCGAGCGGCGGGTTCATCGCGGACTCCAAGATCGACAACACCATCAACTCCGGAACCCAGCAGCAGTTCCTCACCCGCAACACCAGCCTGAACTACTGGGTGGGCCAGAACTGGAACATGGTCTTCGTCGGTGACGAGCAGGCCCCGACGGGCACCTGGCCGAACCAGGTCTACACGGTCGTCGACACGACGCCGGTCATCCGGGAGAAGCCCTATCTCTTCATCGACAGCGCCGGAAACTACGCGGTCAAGGTTCCCTCCCTGCGGACGAACAGCAAGGGGACCACGTGGAGCGCCGGGACGACCGCCGGGGCGGTGTTGACCCTCGACAAGTTCCACATCGCCCGTTCCGACAGGGACACGGCCGACACGCTCAACGCCGCGCTCAGCGCGGGCAAGCATCTGCTCATCACCCCCGGCATCTACCACCTCGCGAGCCCCCTCCAGGTGTCGAACCCGGGGACCATCGTCCTGGGGCTCGGCCTCGCGACGCTCATCCCGGACTACGGCACCGCCGCGATGAACGTCGCGGACGTCGATGGTGTGACCATCGCGGGCATCCTCTTCGACGCGGGTCCCACCAACTCCCCCGTGCTGCTCAAGCTCGGCAACGCGACGAGCACGGTCAGCCACGCGGCCAACCCCACGGCGCTCTTCGACGTCTCCTGCCGCGTGGGCGGGGCGCAGGCCGGCAACGCGACGAGCTGCGTCACCCTCAACAGCAACGACGTCCTGATCGACAACCTCTGGCTGTGGCGCGCCGATCACGGCAACGGCGTGGGCTGGGACGTGAACAAGAGCACGAACGGCATCACCGTCAATGGCAACAACGTGTCTGCCTATGGCCTCTTCGTCGAGCACTTCGAGGGGTATCAGACCGTCTGGAATGGCAACGGCGGCCGCGTCTACTTCTACCAGTCCGAGATTCCCTACGACGTTCCGGACCAGAGCCGGTGGACGCACGACGGCGTGAGGGGATACGCGTCGTACAAGGTGGCGAACTCGGTGACGAGCCATGACGCCCGGGGCCTGGGCATCTACTCCGTGTTCTACAACCCGGTGGTGCTGGAGAACGCCATCGAGTCGCCGACCAACGCCGGGGTGAAGTTCCAGCACATGATCACCGTGTTCCTCGGCAGTACCCCGGGCGCGGCGATCAACCACATCATCAACGGCACGGGCAACGCGGTCACCCACCAGAACATGGTGTCGAAGTCGTCCTACTGATACACGGTCCCTGCTGCTGTTCATGGTTCGGCAGGGCGGTTGACTCATTCGCCCTGGAGGAACTCGAGTGCGTTGAAACGTGGGTGGAATCCCAGCTCGGATTCCGCCCGCTCGATGACGTAGACGCGATCCATGCTCGGGGGAAGGGGAATTCCACACCGTTCGAGCTCCCTGACGACTTCCGGGGCCCTGTGGCGGATGACGCCAGGAGCGTCACGCAGCAGCTCCGCCATGTCTTCTCGGTGGAAGGGAGGGCGGGCAGAGATGTTGTACAGCCCGAAGGGGATGTGCGACTCGAGCGCGAGCCGGTGTGCCCACACGCAGTCACGCACGTCCAGCCCCCGATTCAGCCGGTGGATGGCCAGGGTCTCCTGTGATTGAGGGAAGAATCGCGAGGTGCGCAGGATGATGACGGGCAATCCTGTCTCCTCGTGTATGAGTCGGCAGAGCTGTTCCGCGGCCAACTTGGTGACGTCGTAGATGTCCCGGGGCTCGGGCGTCAGTTCCTCCGTCACCCACACGGCGGCATCTCCTCGAGGTTCCATCGCGCGTCCGTAGACCGAGGTGGTGCTCGTATAGACGAAGCGCTTGCAGCCGTGCTCCACCGCCGCCTCGAGCAGGTGGAGCGTGCCTTGGACGTTCACGTCGATGAAGCGTGACTTTGGCAGATGGGCCCGATGGGGCGCATGCAGGGAGGCGGCGTGGATGACCGCGTCTACCCGGGCCACCAGGTCGAAGACCCGTGTGCGCTCCTCCATGCTTCCAACCACCTGGGTAAAGGGGCCGGGTACCACATCCAGTCCCGTCACCTCGTACTCAAGGGAGAGCTGTCGGCAGATCTCCGCGCCGAGCTGCCCCGAACTGCCGGTGACGAGGAGCTTCCGTGGAGGCGGAACCGTGGCCGCGCCATAGGAGTTCCAAGGCTTCGTCATGAGCCCTCCAAGCACACCGAGCGAACCGCGAGCGTTCACTCTACGTCAAACGGTCCGCTGACGCGGATGAATCGCGGGGTCGCCATGACTCTCAAAACATGAAAAAGCCGCCCCGCCCCTCTCTATTGGTGAGGGACGCTGACGGCTCAACGGAAAATTCTCCTATCTTCGAACCATTTGACGCGCAGTGAAATCACTGAATAAGGTGCTTGCTCGATTTACCGTCAATCACTGACTACGCCTGACTATTACCCCTGAGGCGCGCTACGTATGAGCTCAATGAAGAAAAAGCCAGTTCTGAGAGTGCTTCAAACGCTCCTGGCGTCATTCTTGATTCCGCTGCTCTTTTCGCCGCATCCCGCACATTCGGAAAACATCCTGCTCCTCCAGACTGATTTCGAAGATGGAACGGTGCAGGGCTGGACTGGACGCGGTGGTGTGGAAACGTTGGCGGCGGTAGCGGAAGCGGCCCGCGGCGGCTCGTACGGTCTGAAGGTGGGTGGCCGCAAGCAGTCGTGGCACGGACCGACGCTGGACGTGACGGCGTACATGGAACCGGGCCAGACCTACGTGTTCACGGGGTGGATCAAGCTACCGCAGGCAGCTCCGAGCACCACCGTTCATATGACGCTCCAGCGCAAGACGCCGAGTACCACCTACTACGAGAGGATATACTTCGACACGGCCACGTCCAATGACTGGGTGAGGTTCCAGGCCCAGTACAAGCTTCTCGAGGCGGCGGACAACCTGTCCGTCTACTTCGAAGCACCGAACGACTCCTCGCTGGTCTTCCATGTCGACGATTTCCGTCTGGAGAGGCTGCCCGATCTCGGGCCCATCGTCATCGAAGAAGGCATTCCTTCGCTCAAGGACGTCTTCGCCAATGACTTCCTGATCGGGACCTCCTTCTCCAACAGTGAGCTCCTGGCGGATGCGGACAGGAAGTTGCTCGCCAAGCACTTCAACAGCACGACACCGGGAAATGTCTTGAAATGGGACAGTACGGAGCCGCGGGAAGGAGTATTCGACTTCAGCGGTTCGGATGCCGCCGTTCAGTTCGCGGTTGGAAATGGGCAGCAGGTCCGGGGGCATACGCTGGTCTGGCACTCACAAACG